>JANMHH010000201.1:0-34309 GCA_031375065.1 Rubrivivax sp.
TGTCGAAGCCGGCCCCAAACACGTTGACACGGTCTGAAGCTCGGGGCGTGCAGTCGCGAAACCAACCGTAGGGGTCGCCGCTGGCAACGGGCGCAAAGGCTTTCACGCGGTCGGCCAGCCGGGTGGCGGCTCGCACCGCCATGTAGCCGCCCGAGGAGTGTCCAGCCAGGAACACCTCGGCCCGGCTGCCCGCCGGGCGCAGTGCGGGCATGGAAACCGCCATCAGGTGCTCCAGGAAGGGCAAGTCCAGGTTGGCGCGGGCACGTACTTCGTCGTCCCAGACCTTGCCGCACAGGCGGCCTTCGTTGTCGGTGACGCGATCGGATGAATCCGGCAGGAACACCGCAAAGCCTTGCGACAGAGCCAGGGTGGTGAACTGGACCTGAGCCGCTATGACCGGTGAATTGGCGACACAAAAGTTGGCATGTTGGCCGCCACCGCCGTGCATCACCACCAGCGCGCCCCGGCTCCACCCGTTGGGCGGGGCCTTCCACAACACCGCACGCTGCAACCCGGCAGCGTCGATGACCAGCCGTTGCCAGCCCACGGCCAGGCACTGCGACTCCTGCACCGAAACCGCAGGCCCCGGCGGAACATCGCCCGCGTTGCCGCCGCCCCCGCCGCAGCCCAGCAACAAAACCACCAGCACCCCCGCCCACAGCTTGATCCCCAGAGCGTACCCCCAGCACCCACCCCAAAGAGAAGGGCCGCCCAAAGGCGGCCCGATCTTTTTGCGTCTCCGGCAAGATGAGCGGCAGGCCGCGGGCTTGTCCGTTCGATCGCGCCGGCATACGCCAGCACCGCCAGGGCGACAGCCCAGGCGGTGTCTGGCGTATCACTTGTTGTAGGCCGTCTCGCCGTGCGAGGTGATGTCCAGGCCTTCGCGCTCTTCGTCCTCCGGCACCCGCAGACCGATCGTCAGGTCGACGATCTTGAAGGCCACGAACGCCACCACACCCGACCAGATGACCGTCAAGCCAACCGCCTTGGCCTGAATCCAGACCTGGGCAAAAACCCCGTTGGAACCCACCGTCGCGGTCACCCAGTCGGTGACCAAGCCCGGGCCGCCCAGCGCCTGGGTGTTGAACACACCCGTCAGCAGCGCGCCCACGATGCCGCCCACGCCGTGCACGCCAAACACGTCCAGCGTGTCATCGGCACCCAGCAGCTTCTTCAGCCCGGCCACACCCCACAGGCAAGCCACGCCGGCCACGCCGCCAATGACCATCGCGCCGACGATGCCCACGTTGCCCGCCGCCGGTGTGATGGCGACCAAGCCCGCCACCGCGCCTGACGCCGCACCCAGCATCGAGGCTTTGCCCTTCATCAGCGACTCGGCGGCGCACCACGACAAGACAGCCATGGCGGTGGCGGTGAAGGTGTTCATGAAGGCCAGCGCGGCGCTGTTGCCGGCTTCCAGAGCCGAACCGGCGTTGAAGCCAAACCAGCCCACCCACAGCAGCGAAGCGCCCACCATGGTCAGCGGCAGGTTGTGCGGTGCCATGGCCTCTTTGCCGTAGCCGACCCGCTTGCCCATCATGTAAGCGCCCACCAAACCCGCCACGGCCGCATTGATGTGCACCACCGTGCCGCCCGCAAAGTCCAGCGCACCCCACTGCCACAACAGGCCGGCCTTGGCGTTCAAGCCATCCACCAGTTCCTTGCTGGCGTAGGCGTCGGGGCCCATCCAGAACCAGACCATGTGGGCGATCGGCGTGTAGCTGAAGGTGAACCACAGCACCATGAACAGCAACACGCCCGAAAACTTGGCGCGCTCGGCAAAGGCACCCACGATCAGCCCGCAGGTGATGGCCGCGAAGGTGGCCTGGAACGCCACGAAGACGATCTCCGGGATGACCACGCCCTTGCTGAAAGTGGCCGCCATGGCAAAGGTGCCGGTGGCCGGGTCAAACACGCCCTTCAGGAACAGGCGGTCCAGACCGCCGATGAAGGCGTTGCCTTCGGTGAAGGCCAGGCTGTAGCCATAGACGACCCACAGCACGGTGATCATCGAGAAGACCACAAAGACCTGCATCAGCACCGAAAGGATGTTCTTGCTGCGAACCAGGCCGCCGTAAAACAGCGCCAAGCCCGGAATGGCCATCATGATGACCAACAAGGTGGAAACCAGCATCCAGCTGACGTCGCCCTTGTTGGGCACCGGTGCCGCAGCGGCCGGCGCCGAGGCCGCCGTTGCCGGTGCTGCTGCGGGTGTTGCTGCGGACGGCGCCGCCGTGGCGCCCGCAGCTGCAGGCGCAGCGGATTCAGCGGCCGGTGCCGACGCGGCCGCTGCGGTTTGCGCTGTGGCCGTGCCGGTGAAAGTCAATGCGGCCAAAGCGACCGCGCAGGCTGCGCCCAAGAAGGTGAGAAATTTTTTCATGGTGTTGTCCTTGGAGTGCGGCGCGCCTCAGAGGGCGTCCTTGCCGGTCTCGCCAGTGCGAATGCGCACCACCTGCTCGAGCGAGCTGACGAAGATCTTGCCGTCACCGATCTTGCCGGTGCGGGCCGAGCTTTCGATGGCCTCGATGACGCGGTCGACGATGTCGTCGTCCACCGCCGCTTCGACCTTGACCTTGGGCAGGAAGTCGACCACGTACTCTGCGCCGCGGTACAGCTCGGTGTGGCCTTTTTGGCGTCCGAAACCTTTGACCTCGGTCACCGTGATGCCCTGGACGCCAATGCCGCTCAGCGCCTCACGCACTTCGTCCAGCTTGAACGGCTTGACTATGGCTGTCACCATCTTCATGGTTCTTGTCTCCTGGTGAATCAAAAGTTGTACTTGAGACCAACGACCAGACCGGCCTTGCCCAAGTCCTTGCCCTGAGGGCTGACGTAAGCCGGGCTGCCGCCCAGCTTCTTGGTGTTGGTGCCGATGGCAGCCGCGCTGACCACCAAGCCGCTGAAGTCCTTGGACACCGTCAGCGAGTAGTCGGTGTAGCTGTAGTTGCCGTTGTTGCTGACCTTCTGGTAGCCGACATGCGGCACCACGGAGAAACCGCCCACATCGAAGGTGGCCGACAGGTCCACATAGCCGCTGTTCTTGCTGTCGGCAAAGCCAAACAGGTTGCTGACACTGTGTGAGTACTTCAGCGTGGCCGGACCAAAGGTCAAAGCGCCGTAAATTTCAGTGGTCTCGGCCTTGGTGGCCAGATTGTTGGATGGGTACTGGTAGGTCAGTACACCCACGTCGAAGGTCAGTGAGTCCTTGACGATGTCGCCCTTGTAGCCGCCGTAGAGGTCGATTTCGGCATTGGCGTTGCCACCGGCGTCCTTGATCCACTTGATGCTGGAAGCCCAGGCGCCGACATAAAGACCGCCAGCGGCGTAGTCCACGCCGGCTTGCACGGCGGGCTTCAGGCGCGTCTGCGAAATGCCGCGGTAACGGTAGTCGCTGAAGACGCCGGCGTTGAAGGCCAGCTGTGCATGAGAGACGCTGGGCAGGACCGACAGGGCCAGGGCGCTGACGAGGACAAGGTGTTTCATGGGCAAGGTGCTCCGGTGGTGAAGTCAAAGGCAATTGAAAAGAGCCGTTTGCAGGTTCTGTGCCAAGACCGCTTTGAGCGGGGCAGCGCGCTCCGGACTCATGCCCCTGCCCCCACCCTTACCCCCAAATGGGTGCATGGGCGTGAAACCTGACCCCTGCCCAACGCCCTCAATTGGGGCGCCCCTTCCGGATGCATTCGTTTGGTGCGGTGCTTTTGCAACCGGGCCGACCCAGAATGACCGAGAGGAGGAAAAGTGCCATGTCGCTGGCTGTGGTGATGAGTCGATCGCTGGACGGGCTGAGCGCCCCGCCCGTGCATGTGGAAGTGCAGCTGGCCAACGGCCTGCCCAGCTTCACGCTGGTCGGCTTGGCCGACACCGAGGTCAAGGAAGCCCGGGAACGGGTACGCGCCGCCTTGCAGCAAAGTGGCTTTGCCTTTCCGCACAACAAGCGCATCACCGTCAACCTGGCGCCGGCCGACCTGCCCAAGGAGAGTGGTCGATTCGACCTGCCCATCGCCTTGGGCATCCTGGCGGCGGCCGGGCAGCTCGACCTGGGCCGCCTGGCGGCGTGCGAGTTTGCGGGCGAACTGTCCTTGGCCGGCGAACTGCGCCCGGTGCGCGGTGCGCTGGCTTTGGCCCTGGCGCTGCATCAGGCGGGCACCGGCAGGACCTTGGTCTTGCCCAGCGCCAGCGCCAGGTTGGCAGCGCAGGTCAGCACGCTGGACGTTCGTGAAGCCGCCGACCTGGCGACCGTGGTGGCCTCGTTGCTGCCGGGCGAAGCGACTCAGGCCTTGCCCAGGGCCCAGGCCCCACCGCGCGCACCGCCACCGCCGGGGCCGGACCTGCGCGATGTCAAAGGGCAGTCTGCGGCCCGGCGCGCCTTGGAAATCGCCGCTGCGGGTGGTCACAGCTTGCTGATGGTGGGCCCACCGGGCACGGGCAAGTCGATGCTGGCGCATCGGCTGGCCGGCTTGTTGCCGCCACTGACCCAGGACGAAGCACTGGCCAGTGCCGCGCTGCGCGGCTTGAACCGCACCGCCGACGACTGCGAACCCTTGGGCACGCCGCCGGCCCGCTCACCCCACCACAGCGCCAGCGCGGTGGCCTTGGTCGGTGGCGGCTCACCGCCGCGACCCGGCGAGATTTCGCTGGCCCATGGTGGCGTGTTGTTCCTGGACGAAACGGTCGAGTTCCCCCGCGCCGCACTGGAAGCGTTACGCGAACCGCTGGAGACCGGCCAGATCACGATCTCGCGCGCCGCGCGCCAAGCCCAGTTTCCGGCCCGCTTTCAGTTGGTGGCTGCAATGAACCCATGTCCTTGCGGCTGGCTGGGCGCTGCCGCCTCGCTGGGCAGGGCATGCCGTTGCAGCCCGGAAGCGATCGATCGCTACCAAGGCCGCCTATCGGGCCCTTTGCTCGACCGCATCGACCTGCAAGTCGAAGTGCTGGCCACACCGGCGTCCGAATTGATGGCGCTGCCGCAGGGTGAAGACAGCGCCACGGTGGCTCACCGCGTGAGCCAGGCGCGGCAGATTCAGTGGCGCCGGCAATCCAGCACCAATGCGCGACTGGGCGCTGGCGAACTGGACCGCCACTGCGCGCTGGACGACGCCGCCACGCGGCTGCTGCGCAGCGCGGCCGAACAGTTTGGCTGGTCCGGGCGGCGGCTGCACCGCTGCTTGAAGGTGGCGCGCACCATCGCCGACCTGGCCGGCAGCGCCCTCATCGGCAGCCCGCACATCGCCGAAGCGCTGCAGCTGCAGCGCGTGTTGGCTCGCTGACCCCCGACCCCGCGAACAGCCCGCTGTCAGATCGACAAGGGATCCACATCCACCGCCCAGCGAATCAACCCCTTGTGCTGCGCGCGCAAGCCTTGCAACGCCGGCAACCAGTCGGACAACATGCGCTGCAGCGCCACGCGTGACGGCGACTCGAGCAGCATCTGCATGCGCTCCACACCCGCCAGCTTGGCCACGAAGGGCGGCACTGGCTCGTAAACGGTGACGCCAGCGTGTTCACGCGCCAGCAGCGCGGCGGCCTGCAAGAAGCCACTGGCAGCGGCGTTGGTGCGGGCATCGGCCCGGATCAAGGCCAGCGCGGCAAAAGGCGGCAGGCCGGCGCTGCGGCGCTCGGCCAGTTGATCGGCCGCAAAGGACTCGTAGTCGTGGGCCTTCAGCGCCGCATAGATCGGGTGGCGAACATTCCAGGTCTGCACCCACATCTCGCTGCGCTGGGCTTGTTCGGCATCGCGCCCGGCCCGGCCCGCGGCCTGCATCAATAGCGAGAAGAGCCGTTCTGGGGCGCGAAAGTCGCTGCTGAAGAGCGCGCCGTCGGGGTTGACGGCAGCGACCAACGTGACGCGGCGAAAGTCATGCCCCTTGGCCACCATCTGGGTGCCCACCAACACGTCGACTTCGCCGGCATGCACCGCTGCCAACTGTTCTTCTAGCGAGCCCACCCCGCGCGTGCTGTCAGCGTCGATGCGGCCGATGCGTGCCTCGGGCAACAGCGCGGCCAACTGTTCCTGCAGCTTCTCGGTACCGCGGCCAATCGGTGCGATGTCCAGGTTGCCGCAATCGGGGCAGGCCCGTGGCACCCGGTCGGCAAAACCGCAGTGGTGGCAGCGCAAGGTGCGGTCGCTCTTGTAAAAGACGCGCCAGGCGCTGCAATGCGGGCAGCCACTTTTCCAACTGCAGGCCCCGCAGTGCAGCACCGGCGCATAACCACGGCGGTTCAGCAACAAGAGGCTTTGTTCACCGCGTGCGATGCGCTCTTGAATGGCAGCCAGCAGCGCCGGAGCCAGCACCCGCTCGCCGCCCTCTTGGCGCGGCAGCTGGGTCATGTCGAGCAGCCGGACCCGCGGCATCACCCCGCCGCCGATGCGCTGCGCCAGCGGCACACGCTGATAGCGGCCCTCTTGCACCCGTTGCCAACTCTCCAGCGAGGGGGTGGCCGACCCCAGCACCACGGTGATCTGGTGCTGATGGGCTCGCCAGACCGCCAGGTCGCGCGCCGAGTAGCGCGCGCCTTCTTGCTGTTTGAACGACGGGTCGTGCTCTTCGTCCACCACCACCAGACCCAGGCGGGGCATCGGCGCAAACACCGCCAACCGCGTGCCCAGCACCAGGTCGGCCAGCCCCAGGTGTGCCATCAGCCAATGGCGCAGTCGCTGGGCCGGTGTCAGGCCGCTGTGCAGCGTGACCATCACGTGGCCCGGAAAGCGCTGCGCAAAGCGGGCTTCCAGCTGCGGCGTCAGGTTGATCTCCGGCACCAGCACCAGCGCTTGGCGGCCCTTGAGCAGCGCCGCTTCGGCGGCGTGCAGGTAGACCTCGGTCTTTCCGCTGCCCGTCACGCCGTGCAGCAAGAGCGGCCGTTGGGCGGCCGCGACGGCCGCCAAGGCGGCCCTTTGTTCGTCGTTGAGCTGCGGCCGCAGCACCTGCGGCATGGCGGCCGGGTCGGGCCGCGCCACCGACTGCGCGCGTGCGATGCGGCGCGCCAGCCGGGTGTTGTCGATCTTGCGCAACTCGGGCGGCAGCACGGCCATGGCCAGCTCACCCAAACCGCGTTGGTAGTAGGCCGCTGCAAAAACGATCAGGGCACGCCAATCGGCGGGCAAGGGCGGCAGCGCCACCAGGGCCTCGGTGACGGGGCGCAACTCAGCCTGCGTTGCGGCCAGTAGGGCGGGCGCGTCCCACACCAGACCGGGCACCTCCCTTCGACCCAAAGGCACCCGGACCAAGGTTCCTGGCGCTAGCGGTTGCTCACTGGCGTAGTCCAGCAAACTGGCCATACCGGCATGCCGGGGGGTTTCAACCGCGATCTGAAGGGTCGAATTCACGCTCGGCTGCGGCTCGGCAAGGCGATCGCCCAGAAGCCAGATTTCACCTCAGAAAAACGCGTCAAACCCATGATTCGTATAGGATTTTTGGGTTAAGCACGAAAACTGTGGATAACTATGTGCGCAACCTGCGTCCAGCCGCGCCAAGTGCTTGATTCTGCGGGCAATGCCCGGCTTTGCTCGTTTAGAAGGCATCCTAAAAAAATCATTTGAATCAATGAGTTGTCACCAAGTTCGGTGATTTTCGACGGGTCGTATCCCGATCCCCGGCCCTGCTGCAGGGCAGCACAAAAATTGGGGATAAGTCAAGCGCCGCGCGCTGGCTTACCCCTAGACAATTTTCGACCGCTCGGGGCCTACGCCAGGCCGAATCGTCCACAAGAGCGTGCGCTCACCAGCCACGCCGTCCGGCGCGCTGGTTGACCCAAAAACAACGGCCTCAGGCCCGCAAGCGTCGCGAATGGGCATGCACAGCTTCAACCAGCGCGCTGACATGCTCAGGCGGGGTGTACTGGCTGATGCCATGCCCCAGGTTGAAGATGTGTCCGTCCCAGCCCCCATCGGCGCGCTGAGGCCGGCCGAAGCTGTCCAGCACCGCCACCGCTTCGCGGGCAACGGCTTCTGGCGGTGCAAACAGGACGTTGGGGTCCAGGTTGCCTTGCAGGGCCACATGCCCACCCACGCGGCGGCGCGCATCGGCCAGGTTCACCGTCCAGTCCAAACCCACCACATCGGCGCCGCAGCCGGCGATGTCGTTCAGCCACGGCCCGCCACCTTTGGTGAAAACGATGACCGGGATGCGCTGACCATCTTTTTCGCGTTGCAAGCCCTGCACCACCTGCCGGGTGTAGGCCAGACTGAAGGATTGAAAAGCGCCGTCGGCCAAAACGCCGCCCCAGCTGTCAAACACCATCACCGCTTGGGCTCCGGCATCGATCTGCGCGTTGAGGTAAGCGGTGACCGCCTGCGCATTCACCGCCAGCATGCGGTGCATCAAGTCCGGGCGGCTGTAGAGCATGGTCTTGACCAGGCGATAGTCGTCCGAGCCCGCGCCTTCCACCATGTAGCAAGCCAAGGTCCAGGGGCTGCCCGAGAAACCGATCAAGGGCACGCGCCCGTTGAGCGCACCACGGATGCTGGACACCGCGTCGAACACGTAACGCAGCTTGTCCAGGTCGGGCGGCTGCAGCGCCGCCACCGCCTCTTCGGTGCGCACCGGGTGCGCAAAGCGCGGGCCCTCACCGACACCAAAGCTCAGCCCCAGGCCCATCGCATCCGGCACGGTCAGGATGTCGGAGAACAGGATGGCCGCATCCAGCGGATAGCGATCCAAGGGCTGCAAGGTCACCTCGGTGGCGTACTGCACATTGGTGGCCAGGGCCATGAAACTGTTGCCCGCCTTCATGCGGGTGGCCTTGTATTCCGGCAGATAGCGGCCTGCTTGACGCATCAGCCACACCGGGGTGTGGGTGGTGGACTGGCGCAGACAGGCGCGCAAGAAGGTGTCGTTCAGCAGAGGAGGCCACATGGCGCCGATTATGTGGCGCCGGACCCGATGCCCAGCGGGCACCCGGGCTGGCCCGACTGACCGGTGACGGTTACCTTTTGACGTTCACCCGTGTGCAGTACGCCACGCACGCGCCGGCCGTGGGAGGCTGTGACCACTGGTAACCAGCGCCGATCCGTTGAATACTGGAGGCCTCCCGAATCGCAGGGGTGGCATCAGTCAGCTGCGAACTCGGAAACCCTGCGGGGGTGGCCCAGTGCCAACCGCGGTGGCAGCAGTCAGTCAAACAGCGCAGGCCTTGCAGGCCGCGTCCCTCTCCACCCAGGGGTTCCACCATGAGTTTGCTCTCGCGCTTCATCGTTCTGATCGAACGACGCCGTCTGGCCCGGGCCGCCGTGGCCTCGGTCACCGCCATTTCATTGCTGCTCTCGGGCTTTGGCCTCAGCATCGCTCACGCGGCACCGGACAAGGCGCAGGACAACGGCCAGGACCGCAAGCAAGAGCGCAAAAAAGCGCGCAAGCTCGCAAAGGACCTGCAAGCCTCGATCGACGCCCCCACGGCTTCAAACAAGCGCTGGGCTCGCGACCACAACGGCCGCCGCACCGTGCAGGCGGTGTTTGTCAGTGCCGACGACGACCCGGCCATGAAGGGCCTGATCGCCGAGATCAAGGGCGTCGGCGGCACCATCGACGCCAGCTTCCCAAGCCTGCGCATGCTGACGGCCACGCTGCCTGCCAACCGCGTCAACAAGGTCGCCGACCGCGCCGACGTCAAGTTTGTGGCGCCCAACCGCGAGACCCGCCGCACGGCCAGCACGCTGGAAACCATCACCGGCGCCACCACCACCGGTGTGCGCACCAGTTCAACCAAGACCAGCTACAGCGGCCTGGACGGCACCGGCATCGGCATCGCCATCGTCGACAGCGGCGTGATGAAGGCGCACGAAGCCTTCAACAACGCTGCGGGCACGTCGCGTGTCGTCAAGAACGTGCAGTTCCTGACCACCACTCAGTCCAACTGGACCGACGTCAACACCCCCTACATCTCACTGCAGCCCGGCAGCAGCGCTTTGGCCAGCTACGAGGCCGCCATCAACGACAGCGCCAACCTGGTGCAAGACGGCTACGGCCATGGCACCCACGTCGCGTCGGTGGCGGCCGGCCGGCCGGTGACCTACAACGTGGCGCCCGACCTCACCGGCATCGCACCCAATGCCGACGTCTACAGCGTCAAGGTGCTCAACAACCTGGGCACGGGCACGCTGAGCGACACGCTGGAAGGCATTCAGTGGGTGATCTACCACGCCAAGGAATACAACATCCGTGTGATGAACCTGAGCCTGGCGATGGACTCCACCGACAGCTGGCAGGATGACCCGCTTTGCACGGCCGTGCGCAGTGCCGTGGCTCAAGGCATCACGGTGGTGGTGGCCGCCGGCAACTTTGGCCGCAACCTGGCTGGCAAAGAAAACTACGGCACCATCACCTCGCCCGGCAACGACCCCTCGGTCATCACGGTGGGCTCGGTCAACTTCAAGAGCACCACGGCGCGCGCCGACGACGTGGTCAATTTCTTCAGTTCGCGCGGCCCCACCCGCGGTGGCAGCACCGACGCGATCACCGGCGTGCGCACACCCGACAACGTGCTCAAGCCCGATCTGGTCGCCCCCGGCAACATGATCGTGGGCGCGGCCGCCACCAAGGCGACCTCCCCAACCCTGACCTGGAACACCCTGGCGACCTCGTTCCAGGTCCCGCTGGTGACGGCCACCGGCCTGACGCAGACCTATGGCGAAACGCAGATGTACCTGTCGGGTACCTCGGTGGCCGCTCCGGTGGTGGCAGGCACGGCCGCGTTGCTGCTGCAAGCCAATCCCGGCCTGACGCCACCCATGATCAAGGCCATCTTGCAGTACACCGCGCAGCCGATGGCCGGTGCCAACCTGTTGCAGCAAGGCGCTGGACAGCTCAACATCCACGGCGCCATGACCATGGCCAAGGTGCTGCGCACCGACGTGAGCAGCGCCATTGCGGCCGGCACCATCAGCAGCGGGGCGAACTTGCTGGCCACGGGCAAGACGATGCCTACAGCCCGCAGCTCGACGGTTGCCGGCGCCAGCTTCAACTGGTCCCGCATGGTCTTTGTGGGCGGCAACCGCGTGGTCACGGGCGACGCCCTGTTCACCAAGTTCCAGCCGATCTACAACCCGCGCTACACCTGGTCACGCAACGTCGTTCTGGACCGCTGGGCCGACTATTGGGACGCCAACAAGCAGTTTGTCTACTGGTTCTGGGAAGCTCCGGCGGCCAACATGACGTTGCTGACCAGTGGCGTGGTCGACGGCAGTTCTTTGGTTGGCAACAGTTCGCTGATCGGCAAGACAGGCGTCTTCACGCCCTCGGCGACCCTGGCGGGTTGGCTGTTGAGCGGCAGCGGCACGCTGCTGGGTTCTGGCCTGGTGCTCAGCGAAGGCCTGGTGCTCAGTGAGGGGCTGGTGCTCAGCGAAGGGCTGGTGTTGAGTGAAGGCCTGGTGCTCAGCGAAGGCTTGGTGCTCAGCGAAGGGCTGGTGTTGAGCGAAGGTCTGGTTGTCAGCGAAGGCGGCGTACTGGGCGAGCCCTGAGACCGCATTCGTCAACGGTCCCTCAACGGCCCCTCCTCAGTCCTTCTTCGTTCCATCAGCGACCCCTCGGCTCGCCTGTCCTTGGGCCGCGCCTTCGGCGCAGCCCAGCGGACGAACCAACACCGAACCTGAGAATTTCATGAATCCATCTGCACACCCGACCACCCCCACTTGGCTGCACGCGGCCTGCACGGGCCTTGTCCTGGCTGCAGCCATCAGCTGGTCTATTGGCGCCAGCGCCGCACCACCCACGAAAAAAACCAGCAGCACGACCACCCGAACGGCGGCCCTGTCCGCTGAGCCGACGTTGGCCACCAACCCTGCGGCGGTCAAGATCGCACTCGACCTGCAAGGCGTGATCGCCGCCAGCACGACACCCATTTACAGCAGCTGGGTGCGCGACATCAACGGCGTGCGATTCGTCAAGGCCATCGTGGTGGCCCTGCCCAACGCCGACCCTGATTTGACCCAGCTGCGCCAGCGTGTCCTGGCGGCCGGCGGGTCGGTCTACTTTCGCTACACCTCGGTCCCGGCGCTGTCGGTGTTGCTGCCGGCCCAGCGGGTGCTCGAGATCGCGGCGCTGGCCGATGTGCAGGGCATTTCCCCCAATCGCATGACGGCACGCACCGCGCTGTCGCTGACGCCCAGCGCGCTTGAGCAGTCCACCGGCGCGAGTGCCGTGCGCACCCGCAGCAGCGCCGGCTTCAGTGGCCTGGACGGCAGCGGTGTCGGCATCGCGGTCCTTGATTCCGGCGTCATGTTCAAGCACCAGCTGTTCGCCGACGCGGCCGGGGCCACACGCGTGCGCAAGAGTGTCAACTTCCTGCGCGCCGGCGACGCCGCAGCGGCCAACGCCAAGGACTGGACGCCACTGATCGACGCCTCGGCGGGGCTCTATCCAGGCAGTCCGTCGATGCTCACCTACGAATCGAAGATCAACAACACCGTGACAGCGCTGTCGGACGCCTACGGCCATGGCTCCCATGTGGCGTCCGTGGCCGCCGGCCGCGACCTGAAGCAGACGCTGGACACCACGGGCATCGCCCCGGGCGCAAGCATCTACGACGTGGCGGTGCTCGACCACAGCGGCTTTGGCCAGCTGTCCGACGTGCTGGCGGGCATCGATTGGGTGATCTACCACGCCAAGGAATACAACATCCGCATCATGAACCTGAGCCTGGCCGCCGACTCCACCGAGAGCTGGCAGACCGACCCCTTGGCCCGCGCCGTGCGCAGCGCCACGGCCGCCGGCATCACGGTGGTGGTGGCAGCGGGCAACTTCGGCCAAACCGCCGGCAGCACCGAGCGCTACGGCACCATCAGCTCGCCGGGCCATGAGCCGTCTGTGATCACCGTGGGCTCTGCCAACACGCGGGGCACCGCAGCGCGCAGCGATGACAGCGTCAACCTGTTCAGCTCGCGTGGCCCGACCCGCGCCTCGACCATCGACGCCGGTGGCGTGCGCCGCATCGACAACCTGCTCAAACCCGATCTGGTGGCACCGGGCAACAAGGTGCTGGGCGCCAGGTCGGTTGACAACTTCGCCCTGCTGCTGCCCAGCGCGCTGCCCGCCAAGTACCCACAACTGACCCAGGTTGCTGGCAGCAGCAGCAAGGGCGGCGAGTCGGTCATGATGTTGTCGGGCACCTCGGTGTCTGCGCCCGCAGTGGCCGGCGCAGTCGCGTTGCTGCTGCAGGCCAACCCAGGGCTGACGCCACCGCTGATCAAGGCCATCTTGCAATACAGCGCCCAGCCCATTCCAGGCGCCAACTTGCTGCAACAAGGCGCGGGGCTGCTGAACATTGCCGGCGCGGTCAGCCTGGCGCAGGCCCTGCGCACCGATGTGCTGGGGTCCGTCGAGGCCGGCAAGCTGCTGACGGGCACCAACCTGCTGGCCAGCGGCAAGGCCATGCCCTTGCCCTCCACCACCTTCAACGGCCAAACCTTCCTATGGAGCCGTTTCGCATATGCCGGTGGCAACCAGATCGTCAGCGGCGAGGCGCTGTTCACCAAATTCCAGCCGATCTGGGACCACCGCCTGGTCTGGGCCGGCAGTGTGGCCCGGCGCCAGACGGTGAGCTACTGGCCCGCTGCCAGCGGCGTGCCGGCCAACACCTTTATCAAGGCATTCACGTCGGCCCCGGCGTCCAGTCAGCAACTGGTGACGGCCGGCGTGGTGCAGGCCACCACGCTGGCGGGCCGCAATTCCTGGGTCGGCAGCACGGGTGCCTTCATTCCAAGCGCCACGCTCAGCCGTTGGCTGCACTCTGGCAGTGGAGCCACGCTGGGCCAGGGCTTCATCCTGAGCGAGGGCTTCATCCTCAGTGAAGGCTTCATCCTCAGCGAGGGCTTCATCCTCAGCGAGGGCTTCATCCTGAGCGAAGGCTTCATCCTCAGCGAGGGCTTCATCTTGAGTGAAGGCTTCATCCTGAGCGAAAGCGGCCAACCCAATGGGTCCGAGAGCAACGATCTGAGCCTGTTCGGCGAGCCTTGACCGGTCGCCCGATCAAGGCCAGGTAGCTCGTTTCCCCGGCCAGCCCGTTGAGGGCCGGCCGTTGCCCAGCACCACCACGCGTCTGGCCCGCCAGCGCCGATCGGCAGGTCCGGTCGGCAGGTCCGGTCGGCGCTCAATTTTTGGTGACCCCAGCCGATATACAGACGATGCACCCACCGCCTGACGCCCAACCTTCGCCGGCCCCCGCCGCGCCAAAAGGCTGGGCGGCGCGCTGGGGGCAGCGCCACTTCTACGACTACAACGCCGCCGCCACCAGCCTGTGGCTGCTGCTGGCGCTGGGCGGGCTTTGCTCGGCTGCCTGGGCTGTGCAGCAGGTTGCCGGCTTGTCGCCGCAATCGCAGTTGCAGGTCGCGATGGGCATCGGCATGACCGTGATGGCGGCCCTGTTCCCGGTTCAGATCCAGCGCACCAAGTACTCGATCGGGGTGGGGGACATCTTCGTTTTTGGCCTGCTGGCGCTGCACGGTGCTCCGGCAGCCGCGCTGGCGGCAGGCGCCGAGGGCCTGGTGGGCGCGCTGCGCACGTCCAAGCGCCTGACCAGCCGCATCAGCACGCCCGCCACCGCGATGCTGGCAATGGCCTTGTGCGGCCAGGCCGCTGGGGTGGCTCAGCAGGCGCTGGTGGCGGCGGGGTGGTCTTTGGGCAGCGCCAACTTCGCGGTGCTGTGCGCGGTGGCCCTGCCCTACTTCGCGGGCACCAGCCTGCCGCTGTTGGCTGTGGTGGCGGCCAAGAACAAAAAACCCCTGTCGCTGCGTGACTGGATTCAAAACTACGGCTGGCTGGCCGCTGTCTATCTGGTGGCCGCTGCCATTGCCGGCGTCCTGACCATGAACTCCCACCAATTCGGGCCGGCCGTGTTTGTGGTGGCGGCGGTGGTGACGGCTGCGGCCGTGCTGCTGATCCGCGTCTCGTTGCAGCGCCACGAGGTCGACTACCAGGTTCAGCAGGCGCGTGTGGCCGACGCCGAACAGGAGGCCGAGTTGAACCAACAGCGCTTCACGGCAGCGTTCAGCCATGCTGCCATCGGCATGGCCATCGTGCGCCACGACGGCTTGATCCAGCAGGTCAATCAAGCCCTGTCTGACCTGTTGCGCCAACCCCTGCAGGGCTTGCTGCAGCAGCGTTTCAGCAACTTGCTCTACCCCGGCGAGGCGGCCCTGTTCAAGGACCGTGCCGATTCGGTTGCCAATGGGCTGGGCGAAGCCTTTTCGATGGAGCTGCGCTGCCGCGACGGCAGCGGCCAGGGCGTCTGGGTGTCGCTGCATTGCAGCCGCTTCATCGACCCGGGCACCGAGCTCAGTGGTCTGATTTACCAGCTGCACGACATCACGTCCCGCCGCCAGGCCGAAGACCGCCTGCACCACGTGGCCTTCCACGACAGCCTGACCGACCTGGCCAACCGCAACTGCTTCAACGAGCGCCTGAGCGCCGCCGTTGAACGCAACCGCACCGATGCAGAACAGGCCTTCGCGGTGATGTTCATGGACCTGGACCGGTTCAAATTGGTCAACGACAGCCTGGGTCACCAGGCCGGCAACGCCTTGCTGTGCGAGGTGGCCCGCCGGCTCAGCACCGCCGTGCGGCCGGGCGACCTGGTCGCGCGCCTGGGTGGCGACGAGTTCGCGATTTTGCTCGAGCAGGTCGACGATCCTGCGGTGGCCATGGCGCTGGCCCGGCGGCTGTTGCAGGTGCTGTGTGCGCCCATGATGATCAACGGCACCGAGGTGATTCCACTGGCCAGCATCGGCATGACCTTCAGTGACCTGGGCTACCGCACCGCCGATGAAGTGCTGCGCGACGCCGACCTGGCGATGTACGACGCCAAGGCAGATGGCAGCCGCCAGGTGTCGCTGTTCAACCAGAGCATGCACGAACGGGTGGCCCAGAAGCTCAAGCTCGAAAGCGAGCTGCGCCACGCGATTGGCGAAGGCCAGCTGACACTGGTCTATCAGCCGCTCTATCAGCTGCAACCGCACCGGGTGATTGGCTTCGAGGCGCTGGCGCGCTGGACCCACCCTGAGCGCGGCGCCATCAGCCCCGACGTGTTCATCACACTGGCTGAAGAAAGCGGCAACATCGAGGCCCTGACGGCCTGGGTCACCGACCAGGCCTGCGGCCAGTTGGCCCAGTGGCAGCGCAGCCACGGCGGCCCTGACCTGCTGGGCGTGCACGTCAACATCTCGGGCCGTGACCTGACCAGCCAGGCTCTGGTGCCGAAGGTGCTGTCAGCCCTGCAGCGCCACGGCCTGGTGGCAGGCCAGCTGACCCTGGAAATCACCGAAACCACCTTGATGGGCAAGCTGACCAGCGTGCTCGACAACATGCACCAGTTGCGGCGCGCTGGCGTGCGCTTCAGCATCGATGACTTTGGCACCGGCTACTCTTCGCTGGCCTACCTGAGCACACTGCCGATCGACCGTTTGAAGATCGACCGCTCGTTCATCAACGGCATGAGCGAAAAACAACATAACGTCGAAATAGTGCGTGCGGTGCACACCCTGGGCCGCTCCCTGGGCAAGACCATCGTCGCCGAAGGCATTGAAACCACCGAACAACTGACGATGCTGCAGGAAATTGGCATTGATGTCGGGCAGGGTTACCTGCTGTCGCGCCCGCTGCGTGCGGACCAGGTGTCCACGCTGCTGGCCGGTCAACCCGCTGCCAGCCGGTACTGAACCATGACGCTCGTGCCGGAACCCAGCCCCAAGTCAGCGCCACGGCGCTGGTGGAGTCGCCTGCACCAGCAACTGATGCCCGACTACAACCGCAAAGCCACCGCCTACTGGTGGCTGGTGGTGCTGACGGGCAGTGTCGTGATGGTGGCATCGATCTTCAGCCTGACCCGGGAAAGCGCAGCCGATCAGTTGCAGATTGGCCTGGGCATGTTGATTGCCATGCTGGCCGGCTTCTTCCCGGTGCGGGTGCCGCGCTCCAAGAACTCGTTCGCGGCGGGCGAGATCTTCATCTTTCTGCTGCTGCTGATTCACGGCCCCCATGCGGCTGCGCTGGCAGCGGCCAGCGAAGCCGCGCTGGGCTCGTGGCGCACTTCCAAACGCTGGACCAGCCGCATCGTCAGCCCGGCCATGGCCGCCTTGGCGATGTTCGCGACGGGCTGGCTGTTCAACCTGGTCCTGCCGCATGTCGACAGCAATGCGGGCCTGCTGATACTGGGGACGATGGCTTTTGCGCTGGCCTTCTTTGTGGTCAACACCCTGCTGGTCAGCACGGTGCCACGCCTCAAGCGCAACGAACCGCTGCAGTGGTCGGACCTGTTCAACGTGTTTGGCTGGATCGGCATGGCCTACGCTGGCAGCGCCACCGTGGCGGTGCTGCTGTACCTGACCTACCGGCAGTCCGGCAACAGCGTGCTGATGGCCACCGTGCCGCTGTTGGCGATGATGCTGGCCACCCTGCACTACTTCTTTCGCCAGCAGGAAGCCGCCGAAGAGGTGCGCGTGGCCAACGCCGAATCGGCCGAGCGCGAGCGCGAGGTGGCCCAGCGCCACGTGCGCGAACTCGAGGCCAGCGAACGCCGCTTTCACAGCGCTTTCACCCACGCCTCGATCGGCATGGCTTTGCTGGACTTTGACGGCAGCATCCTGCAGGCCAACCAGGCCTTGCGCACGCTGGTCGGCCGCCGGGACGAGGAGTTGTTGCACCAGCCGTTCCAGGACGTTGTCTTTGGCGCCGATCGCGCCCAACTCGCCCAGCACCTGGGCTTGGTCAACGACCGAGAGTTTGAAGGCTTTGCCTTCGAGCTGCGCTGCTTGCACCGCGACGGCGCTGCCGTGTGGGTGGCTGCACACTGCAGCTTCTTCAGCGAGCCCGGCGCCGGCAAGCCCTGCCTGATCTTGCAGATCCAGGACATTTCGGCGCGCCGCAGCGCCGAAGAGGGGCTGCACCACCTGGCCTTCCACGACAGCCTGACCGGCCTGCCCAACCGACGCCGCTTTCACGAGCTGCTGGGCCAGACCGTGGCGCAGCTCAACACCAGCGCTGCGCCGAACGACGCCTATGCGGTGATGTTCCTGGACTTCGACCGCTTCAAGCTCATCAACGACAGCCTGGGGCACAGCGCCGGCGACGACTTTCTGGTCCTGGTCTCCAGGCGCATCAAGGACAGCCTGCGTCCCCACGACATTGTGGCCCGCCTGGGCGGTGACGAGTTTGCCGTGCTGGTCAAACACGTTGAACATGAGCGAACCGTGGTGGCCCTGGCCGAACGCATGATGGACGCCTTGCGCCAGCCCTTCATGGTGGCCGACACCGAGCTGATGACCAGCGCCAGCATCGGCATCACCTTCAGCGCGCTGGGCTACAGCAGCGCGGAAGACGTGCTGCGCGACGCCGACACCGCGATGTACAAGGCCAAAGGTGCGGGCAAGGCGCGTTACGCGCTGTTTGACGCCAGCCTGCACACCGAAGTGGCCAACCGGCTGCGCCTGGAAGGCGACCTGCGCCGCGCCATCGACGACGGGCGTCTGACGGTGGCCTACCAGCCGGTGTGGGAGCTGGTGGGCAACCAGCCCGGCCGCCTGGCAGGCTTTGAAGCCCTGGTGCGCTGGCAACACCCGCAAGACGGCACCATCAGCCCGAGCGCCTTTTTGCCGATTGCCGAAGAAGCCGGGCTGATGTTGAAGCTGACCGACTTTGTGATGCACTGCGCCTGCCGGCAGTTGCGCACCTGGCAGCAGTCCGATCCCGCCTGGGCCCACCTGACCTTGAACGTCAACCTGTCTGGCCACGACATTGCGCACCCGACCCTGGTGGCCCGCATCACCCGCGCGGTGATCGAGTCCAACATCAAGCCGGCCCGGCTGTGCCTGGAGCTGACCGAGAACATCCTGATGTCACGGCTGGAGGCCGCGTTGCCGATGCTGACCGAACTTCGCCGCATGGGCGTCACGCTGGCCATCGACGACTTCGGCACCGGCTATTCGTCGCTCAGCCACCTGTCGACCTTGCCGATCGACTGCCTGAAGATCGATCGGTCCTTCGTGACCGGTCTGGAAGCGGGCACCGACGGGGCGGCGGTGGTGCGGTCGATCGTGTTGCTGGGCAGTTCGCTGGGCAAGACGGTGGTGGCCGAGGGCATCGAAACCGAAGTTCAACTTCAACAGTTGCAGGAGATGGGTTGCGCACTGGGCCAGGGCTACTTCCTGGCCCATCCGCAATCGGCGTCTGCCATCACCGACCTGCTGCAAGGCCTGTTGCCCGACGTGCCGCTCAGCGGCCACAGCTGGAACCCGACCGAGGCTGCCCTGACGGTCCACTGAGTCTGAGCTGGGGACCGGGCTTGTCAGACCGGGGCCGCTGGCGCCCATTCGGCAGCCAGCGCAGCCGTCAGCCCTTCGGGATGCTGGCTCCAGAGCCAGAGCGTTTCAGGCGCGACCACGTGGGTGCCGGACCGCAACGTCGGCAGCTGCTGCGCCAACAGCGCGACACAGCGCGCCAGGGCCGTGGCCCGCAAGGGCTGTTGGCGCTGCGGCACCATCCAGCTCAACTGCGACAGCCACCAGCCCGCAAAGCGTTGTAAACGTCCGTCGGCGGACTTGGGCGCGGCCGACTGCGACGCCCGCAAGAACACCAGGTGCTCAAAACCCAGGGCCACCACAGCGGTTTCGTCCAGACTGGCCAAGCCATGGGCCAGCGCCTGCGGCAGCAGCGCCGGAGCGTGGGGCACCACCACCAGCAAACGGCGCACACCCCGCTGGCGCAGCGACCGGGCCAGCGGCAGCAGCTCTTCCACCTGGGGCTGCACAAAGGCGTCGTCGCGGCCGTTGCTGTGGCGCTGGCGTTCAAACACGATCACGGCAACCTCGGCCTGCAGCATTGGGGCCGACTGCAGGGCCTGTTGCGGCAACGGCAACAAGCCCTTGACGGCTGAAGCCAGCGGTTCGGCCACCAGGGCACGGACCTGCAAAAACCGGCCCGTTGCCAAGACTTCGGCCAGCACCGCCGAGCCCAGCACGCCGCCAGCGCCCACCAGCAACAGCCTTTGCAGGGTGGGAACGGGCTGCTGCGTCACATGCTGCGCGCCGCGGAGTGCCTGATGAAGGGGGTCCATACCGGGGTCTGGTCTTGAAACGCGATTGTCATGCCCCACTTGATGCCCGCGGGTACCATGCGCCCGCCCACCCTGCCGGAGAACTTCATGAACCTTGCCCGCCCCCTGTCGCCCAGCCTGCCGCAAGGCTTGTCACGCCGACTCCAATTGCTGCTGGCCCTGGGCCTGGCCGCCGTGCTCAGCGGCTGTGGCTACAACGATTTCCAGCGGCTGGACGAACAGGTCAAGGCCGGCTGGTCCGAGGTGCTCAACCAGTACCAGCGCCGCAGCGACCTCATTCCCAACATCGTGGCCACCGTCAAGGGTGAGGCCAACTTCGAGCAGGAGACGCTGACCAAGGTGGTCGAGGCGCGCGCCAAGGCCACCAGCATCCAGGTCACGCCCGAGCTGGCCAACAACCCCGAGGCGCTGAAGAAGTTCCAGGCCGCCCAAGGCGAAGTCAGCAGCGCGCTGAGCCGCCTGTTGGTGGTCAGCGAAAACTACCCCAACCTGAAGGCCAACCAGGGCTTCCAGGACCTGCGGGTGCAGCTCGAGGGCACCGAAAACCGCATCACCGTGGCGCGCAACCGCTACATCAAGACGGTGCAGGAGTACAACGTGCTGGCGCGCAGCTTCCCCAACAACCTGACGGCCATGGTCTTCGGCTACCAGGTCAAGCCCAGCTTCACGGTGGAAAACGAAGCCGCCATCTCGGCGCCGCCCGCGGTCAACTTCGACAAGCCTGCTGCCAAACCCGCCGGCGCCGCACCTGCAGCACCAGCAACGCCTGCTTCCAAGTAAGCCTGCGAAGCACACCTTGAACATGCTGCGCCGCCTGGCCGCCCTGGGCCTGCTGTTGTGGGCGACGCTGGGCCTGGCGCAGGACGTCTTGCCGGTGCCGGCACTGAGCGGCCGGGTGGTGGATCAAACCGGCACCCTGAGTGCCGCGCAAAGTGCTGCTCTGGACGCCAAGCTGGCGGCGTTTGAGGCCCGATCAGGCCCGCAGATCGTCGTGCTGCTGGTGCCGGGCACCGCACCCGAAGACATCACCAGCTATGCGCAGCGGGTGGCCGACACCTGGAAGATCGGCCGCCGGGATGTCGGTGACGGCGTGCTGCTGGTGGTGGCCAAGGGTGAGCGCAAGGTGCGCATCGAAGTGGCCAAGTCGTTGGAAGGCGCCATTCCAGACCTGGCGGCGCGGCAAATCATCGACAGCGCCATTCGGCCAGCGTTTCGGGCCGATGACTACGCCGGCGGCCTCAACGCGGCCGTCGACCGCTTGATGCAGCGCATTCAAGGCGAAGGTCTGCCCACCCCACAGGCCCGTGACGGGGCACGCGAAGGCCTGCAGTTGGAAGAGCTGGGCATGTTTTTCTTTGTCGCCGTGCCCATTCTGGGCGCCGTGCTGACCGGCCTGTTCGGGCGCAAGCTGGGTTCGGTGCTGACGGCGGGGGCCGCAGGCGGCCTGGGCTGGTGGTTCACGGCCAGCTTGCTGTTGGCTGGCGCTGCCGGCCTGGGCGCTTTGCTGCTGGTGGGTATCTTCGGCATCGGCTCGGCGCTGCAGCGGGCGGGCTCGCGCGGCCGCGGCCTGCCGCACATCGGCGGCTCCGGTGGGTGGGGCGGCGGCTTTGGCGGTGGGGGGTCGGGCGGCGGCGGCGGCTTCTCATCCGGCGGTGGCGGCGACTTTGGTGGCGGTGGCGCCTCGGGGGACTGGTGATGGGCCGCTTGACACGCATCCTCAAACACCGCTGGCTTGACGAGACCGACACCCGACGTGCGCTGGGCGCTGACGCTTTGCAGCGCCTGGAAGCCCGCGTGGCGGCCAGCGAAACCGGCCACAGTGGCGAAATCCGCCTGTGCGTGGAAGCCGGCTTGCCGATGTCTTACCTGTGGCGTGGCGCCAGCGCGCGTCAACGCGCCGTGGCGCTGTTTGGCAAGATGGGTGTCTGGGACACCGAGCACAACAACGGCGTGCTGATCTACCTGCTGCTGGCCGAACACGCCATCGAGATCGTGGCCGACCGCGGCTTGACACGCTGCGTGCCCAAGGGCCAATGGGACAGCTTGGTGGCCAACATGCGCGAGGCCTTTCGGGCCGGCCGTTTCGAGCCCGGGCTGAACGAGGCCGTCGACGCCGTGGACCGCCTGTTGCGCCAGCACTTTTCATTGGCACCCGGGCAAAGCAACCCCAACGAATTGCCCAACAGCGCAGACCTGCGCTGACTCTGGCCGTCAGTGGCGCAAAACCGTCAGCAGGAATCGATTCTGGCCGTCACGGTATTCGTAGGCCATGGTGTTGGCGGTGTTGCGGATCATCAGCAAACCCAGGCCACCGACCTGCGCGTCGTCCAGCGAATCGGGTAACAGCACGCCGCCGGAGTCCAGCGGATCAAAGGGCTTGGCGTCGTCGACGATCAGGATCTGCACCTCGTCCAGATCGACCTGCAGGTCGATCTCGATGATGTGCCCTTCGGGGTTGTCATAGCCATAGCGCACGACATTGGTGACCGCTTCTTCCAGCACCAGTTCAACCGCGGCCAGTGCATGTTCGTCGACCGCGTTGTTCTGCAAAAACTGGCGCGCCTGCAGCCGCGCGATCTCCAGCCCGGCGATGTCCGCCGTCATGGGAATCAACAGCGAAGGCGAGGGCGCGGGCATGGTGGGGTCAGGCTGAAAGGTGCACCAGCGCTTCAGCGCGGTCGGGCAACAAGGGGATGATCTTGTCCAGCGCCACCATGTCCAGCGTGGCCCGCACGGCGGGCTGCGCCCCAAACAGCACCAGGCGCTGCCCACTGGCCTTTTGCGAACGGGCCAGCGTGATGATGAGCCGCACGCCCATGCTGGCCAGAAAACTCACGCCGCTCAGGTCGATGGCCACGTCGCGCGGCAAGGCCGCCACTGCGGTTCTGACAGGCGCGTCGATGCGGTCGACCCCCACCGTGTCCAGGCGGCCGCTCAGCACCACACACAAGGCGCCGTTGGCAAGGTCTTCGAGCCGGATGTCCATCAGAGGTGTCGCCAGTTCAGGCCATTGTTGCGTTCAGTCGATGCTCAGCGCAAGGATCGAAAAATCATCGTCGAGCGGGCCCGGACGCGCAAGCCCCCGCACCACCTGAAACAGGTGTTCGGGCTGGCTGACGCCTGGCGGTCCCGGCACACCCAGCAAGGGCAGAAACGCTTCGAGCGTCCAGGTTTGGCCCTGGGTGGTGACGATTTCAAACACGCCGTCACTGAACAGAAACAAGCGGTCGCCGGCCTGCAGTTGGGTTTGTGCACTGTCAAATTCTGCGTCGGGCATGGCGCCGATGACCAGGTTGCGCGTGGCCAGGGGCAGCGGTGTCGCGGCAGCCGAGCCGGCAGCGCCCAGCACATAAGCCGGGTGTTGGCCAGCCGAGGCATAGCGCAAGAGCCGCTGCGGCAGCTCGAGCACGCCGTACCAGATGGTGAAGAACATGCCGCCATGGCGGTCCATCGGGAAAACGTCGTTCAGGCGCGTCAGCACCTGGGCGGGGTTGGCAAAGTCGGTGGCCGGCAGAGTTTGCTGACGCAAGGCGCTGAGCACCGCCACGCCATGCATGGCCGCACCCACGCCATGACCGGAGACGTCCAGCAGGTACATCACCAGGCGGTGTTCGTCCAGCCAGTGGTAGCCAAAACCGTCGCCGCCCACGCGGG
The DNA here is from genome assembly GCA_031375065.1 of Rubrivivax sp. Classification (GTDB taxonomy): domain Bacteria; phylum Pseudomonadota; class Gammaproteobacteria; order Burkholderiales; family Burkholderiaceae_C; genus Rubrivivax. The sequence continues at coordinate 23,689 of JANMHH010000201.1, forward strand.
CGCTGGGCTGAAAGAACCACTCGGCGCGCACCGGGCCGGTGAGCAAGGGCTGCGGCAGCAAGGACTGCACATAGTCGCTGGCCTTGAGCAGGTCGCGGTCCAGCTCCTGGCTTTGCACCAGCTCGTGTTCGTCGCGAAACTCGTGCTTGATCAGCTGGCGCCCCACCTGAAGCATGGCGCCATGGGGCAGGCGTTCCTGGCCAAAGACGCGTTTGCCGTCGACATAGGTGCCGTTGGTGGAACCCCGGTCGCTGACCATCAACTCGTCGTTGTCCAGCGAAATCTCGCAGTGCACGCCGGAAATCTCGGAGTCGCGCAAGACCAGTTCGCATGGCGCACGACGGCCCACGCGCACTGGCTGCAGCCCCACGCGCAAACGCTGTGGTTGGCCCAGCTCGTCGGTGTAAACCAGATCGTGCACCCAACCCTGCCGCGACGGCTGCAGCGGCTGGCGGCTGCGCGTGGTGCGGATCATGGTGCGCTCACCGTCATCGACGGCTTCCAAGCTGGTGCGGTCGTCTGCGCTGCTCAAGGTGTCTTTCTGCCTCGGCGGACGAACCCAGCGTTGCTGCAGTTCAAGCCCACTCTCCTGGTTGCCCCTGGGGCTGAGCATGCCACAGCGCCAGCCATAAACCAGCCCCGCAGTTGGGCGCTGTTGAGCGTAGGCAGGGATAGGCACAGTTGCTGCATCGTCGGTTTGCCTATACCGTCGCGCCGCTCTGGCGCAGGCCAGCGAACCCACTTCCTTTTTCAGGAGCGACCGATGTCCAAGAACACGTTTTCCACCCTGGCCGCTGCCGCACTGCTGGCGGCGGGCGCCTTGACTGCACTGCCCGCCACAGCCGGCAAGACCATCGACGCCATCAAGGCGCGCGGCCAGCTGATCTGCGGTGTCAACCCCAGCCTGCCGGGCTTTTCAGCCGCCGACAGCCAGGGTGTGTGGGCCGGCCTGGACGTGGACGTCTGCAAGGCCATCGCCGCCACCGTGGTGGGCGACGCCAGCAAGATCAAGTGGGTGCCGCTGAACGCGTCGCAGCGTTTTGCGGTGCTGCAGTCGGGCGAGATCGACATCCTGACGCGCAACACCCCCTGGACGCTGACCCGCGACGCGTCGCAGGGCCTGCACTTCACCGGCACCACCTACTACGACGGCCAGGGTTTCATGGTGCCCAGCAAGGGCAAGATCAAGAGCGCCAAGCAGCTCAAGGGCGCCACCGTCTGCGTGCAAAGCGGCACCACCACCGAAAAGAACCTGTCCGACTATTCCAAGGCCAACGGCCTGGCCATCAAGCCGGTGGTGTTTGACACCCAGGAAGCCACCAACAAGGCCTACTTTGCCGGCCGTTGCCAGGCTTACACCACCGACGCTTCTGGCCTGGCCAGCGTGCGCAACAAGGAAGCCAGCAAACCCGAAGATCACCTGATCCTGCCCGAGCTGATCAGCAAAGAGCCGCTGGGGCCCAGCGTGCGCCGTGGCGACGACGAGTTTTTTGCCATCGCCAAGTGGGTGGTCTACGCGCTGATCGAAGCCGAGGAGTACGGCATCACGCAGGCCAACGTCGACCAGATGAAGGCCGACAGCAAGGACCCGGTGGTGCAGCGCATCCTGGGCACGTCGGAAGACACCGGCAAGCTGCTGGGGCTGGACAAGGACTGGGCCTACCGCGCCATCAAGGCCAGCGGCAACTACGGTGAAATCTTCGAGCGCAATGTCGGCCCCAAGAGCGCGCTGAAGCTGCCGCGCGGTGTCAACAACCTGTGGAGCAAGGGCGGCCTGGTCTACGCACCGCCCGTCAGGTGATGGCTCTTCGCCGTGGCGCCTTCGGCGCTTTCCCCCAGGGGAGCCCCGCCCTTGGCCCGGCAGAGCCGGTTCCAGGGCGGCTGCCGGGTCCCGCCACGGCCGTGGTTTGATGGCCGCTCCACCCAAAGCCCGCCGCTGGACCTGGCGCAGCCAGGCTTTTCGCGGCGTGGTTTACCAGGTGGTGGCGGTCATCTTGCTGGTGGCTGCAGCGGCTTACCTGTGGAGCAACACGCTGGCCAACATGCGCTCCCGCGGCATCCAGAGTGGCTTTGACTTCATCAGCCAGCCGGCTGGCTTTGCCATTGGCGAAAGCATCGTCCCCTTTGATGCCGCAGAAAGCTACGGCAAAGCCTACCTGGTGGGCTTGAGCAATACGCTGCGGGTGGCTTTGGTGGGCATCGTGGCGGCCACGGTTCTGGGCACCTTGATTGGCGTGGGGCGGCTGTCACGCAACCTCCTGGTGCGCAGCCTGTGTGGCGCCTATGTCGAGGTCACGCGCAACATCCCGCTGCTGCTGCAACTGTTCATCTGGTATTTCGCGCTGACTGAGTTTTTGCCGCCCATCGAAGAAGCGCTGCAGCCTTTGCCGGGCACCTTTTTCAGCAAGAACGGCTTTCAGTTTGCGCTGCCGCTGTGGGTGCCCGGGCATTGGGGCACCGTGGGCGGCGTGGCGCTGGGCTGCGTGGCGGCGGTGGTGTGGCGCAGGATGACCCAAACCCACTTTGAAGCCACCGGGCATGCACGCCCGGTGCTGTTGCCGGGCCTGGCGCTGTTGGTGCTGGGTGGCGTGGTGGGCTGGCTGATCGGCGGCTCGCCGATGGGCTTGGATGTGCCCGAGAAAACCGAGATCAACGTGGTCGGTGGCGGCGCCGTCACGCCCGAGTACCTGACGGTGCTGCTCGGTCTGACCATCTACACCGCAGGCTACATCGCCGAGGTGGTGCGCTCTGGCGTGCAGTCGGTGGCTTATGGCCAGATCGAAGCGGCGGCTTCGCTGGGCCTGTCACGCGGCTTGTCGCTGCGCCTGGTGCAATTACCGCAAGCGCTGCGCGTGATCATCCCGCCGATGACCAGCCAGTACCTGAACCTGACCAAGAACTCGTCGCTGGCCGTGGCCGTGGGCTACCCCGATCTGGTGTCGATCAGCGCCACCTCGCTCAACCAGACCGGCCGCGCCATCGAGTGCATTGCGCTGGTGATGGCCTGCTACCTCACGCTGTCGCTGCTGACATCGGCACTGATGAATCTGTACAACCGCCGCGCCCGGCTGAAAGACCGCTGATGGCCGACACTTTTGTCGCCATCGACAGCCGCCCGCCGCCACGCCAGCACACCGGCCCGCTGCGCTGGCTGCGGCTCAACCTGTTTGGCAGCGTGGGCAGCACGCTGTTGACCTTGGCCGTGGTGTTGGTCCTGGCTTGGGTGGTGCCGCCGCTGTGGAACTGGGCGGTCTGGTATGCGGTGCCCGGTGCCGACAACGAGGCTTGCCGGGCCGCCCACGGCAGCGGGGCCTGCTGGGGCGTGGTGGCCGAAAAAGGCCGCTTGATCGTTTTTGGACGCTACCCCTTTGAAGAGCAGTGGCGCCCCTTGCTGGCCTGCGGCCTGCTGGTGGCCCTGCTCACCGCCAGCTGCCTGCGCCGCTTCTGGCGCCCGGCGCTGGCCTTGGCATGGCTGGCGGTCTTTGTGGTGCTCTACGTGTTGATGCGCGGCGGCTGGTTCGGCCTGACCCCGGTGGAAACCGCCCAGTGGGGCGGCCTGCCGTTGACGCTGCTGCTGTCCACCGTGAGCCTGGTGGTGGCCTTCCCGCTGGCGGTGCTGGTGGCCTTGGGCCGGCAGTCCAAGCTGCCGGCCATCCGCACCCTGTGTGTGCTGTACGTCGAGCTGATCCGCGGCGTGCCGCTGATCAGCGTGCTGTTCATGGCCAGCTTCATCCTGCCGTTGTTCATGCCGCAAGGCGCCACCATCGACGTGCTGGTGCGGGTGCTGATTGGCATGACCTTGTTCACCGCCGCCTACCTGGCCGAGGTGGTGCGCGGCGGCCTGCAGGCACTGCCCAAGGGGCAGGTCGAAGCCGCCCAGTCGCTGGGGCTGAGCTACTGGCAGGCCCAACGCAAGATCGTGTTGCCGCAGGCGCTGCGAATCGTGGTGCCCAGCATCGTCAATACCTTCATTGGCGCTTTCAAGGACACCTCGCTGGTCACCATCGTCAGCCTCTACGACCTGACCGGTGCCGTGCAGTTGGCGCTGGGCGACGCCGACTGGCGCAAGTTTTTCCTGGAAGGCCAGCTCTTTGTGGCGGGCATCTACTTTGTGGCCTGCTTTGCGATGAGCCGCTACAGCCGCTGGCTCGAACAGCACCTGAACACCGGAACGAGAAGGTCATGAGCGCCAACCCATCGGGACAAGACACGCCGCTGATCGAGTTTGACGGCGTCAACAAGTGGTACGGCGAATTCCATGTGCTGCGCGACATCAACCTGCGCGTGGCCAAGGGCGAACGCATCGTCATCTGCGGGCCTTCAGGCTCGGGCAAGAGCACCTTGATCCGCTGCATCAACCGGCTCGAAGAACACCAGGCGGGCCGCCTGGTGGTGGACGGTGTGGAACTGAGCGACGACGTGAAGGCCATCGAAGCCATCCGCAAGCAGGTGGGCATGGTGTTCCAGCAGTTCAACCTGTTTCCGCACCTGAGCGTGCTGGACAACCTGACGCTGGCGCCGATGTGGGTGGGCAAGCTGTCGAAAAGAGAAGCCGAAGAGCGGGCGATGGTGCAGCTGAACCGCGTCCGCATTGCCGAGCAGGCGCACAAGTACCCGCTGCAGTTGTCGGGCGGGCAGCAGCAGCGGGTGGCGATTGCGCGGGCCCTGTGCCTGACGCCCAAGATCATGCTGTTCGATGAGCCCACCTCGGCGCTCGACCCCGAGATGATCAACGAGGTGCTCGACGTGATGATCGAGCTGGCGCGTCAAGGCATCACCATGCTGTGCGTGACCCACGAGATGGGTTTTGCCAAGTCGGTGGCCGACCGCGTGATCTTCATGGACCAGGGGCAGATCGTCGAAGAGAACACGCCGCACGAGTTTTTCAACCACCCCAAGACCGACCGCACCAAGGACTTCCTGTCCAAGATCCTGGCGCATTGACGCGCGGGGTTGGGCATGGACAAAGCCGACTTCGACAGCCCCGGCGACGCCCTGCCGCGTCCGCACGCCAACAGCTACTGGTTGCTGCCGGGGCGCATCTTGTGCGGCGAACACCCCAGCCGGTGCGGACCCCAAGGCCTGCAAGCCATCGCTGACGTGGGTGTCACGCACTTCATGGACTTGACGAGTGCACACGACGGGCTGCCACCGTATGCGCCGCGGCTTGGCGTGCGGCTGTCCCACCCCATCGCCGATTTCGGTGTGCCCACGACCGAGGGCATGCGCGCCACGTTGATGGCCGCGGCCCATGCCTTGCAGCTGGGCGGCGTGATCTACCTGCATTGCAAGGCCGGCATTGGCCGCACCGGCACCGTGGCGGCCTGCCTGTTGGTGGAGCACGGCTTCAGCCCCGATGAAGCGCTGGCGCTGTTGCAACGCAAATGGGCGGTGGCTGGCCAGCGGGCGCATGCGGCCCACACGCCAGAGACGCCAGCGCAGCACGCCTTCATTGCAGGCTGGCGCGCCGCTCGGCCGCTCTGAGCGCCTTCAGCGTCAGATAAGACAGGGCCAGCGCCGCAGGGCCGATGCCGGCCGCATGCATCGCACGGCGGATCAGATCGGCTTGAGCCCCGCCTTGAACCGCTCTTTCAGCGGTTCATGACCCAGTGGCGGAAACTCAACGGGCACTTCGGGCACACGGTGTTCGGGAATGGCGCCCAGCAGGTGCTGAATCAGCGTCAGGCGGCCTTGCCGTTGGTCGTTGAAGTCGACCAAGGTCCAGGGCGCGTGCTTGCTGTGCGTGGCCGCCAGCATGGCGTGGCGCGCGTTGGTGTAGTCGCCGTATTTTTCGCGCGCCTTCAGGTCGATGGGGCTGAGTTTCCAGCGCTTCAAGGGGTCGTTCAGGCGCTCGGCGAAGCGTTCTTCCTGTTTGACTTGGTCAACCGTCAGCCAGTACTTGAAGAGCAGGATGCCGTCGTCCACCAGCAGCTTTTCAAACACCGGCGCCTGCTTCAGGAAAGCCAGGGTTTCGTCTTCACTGCAGTAGCCCATGACCCGCTCGACCCCCGCGCGGTTGTACCAACTGCGGTCGAACAAGGTGATTTCGCCGGCTGCGGGCAGGTGTTCCACATAACGCTGAAAGTACCACTGCGTGCGCTCGCGGTCGGTGGGCTTGGGCAGCGCCACCACCTTGCATTGGCGCGGGTTCAGGGTGTGGGCCATGGCCGAGATCACACCGCCTTTGCCGGCCGTGTCACGGCCTTCGATGAGCACCATCAAACGCTTGCCCGTGTGTTGCAGCCAGCGCGCCACGTCGTTGAGCTCCAGTTCCAGCGGTGCCAGCCGTTCCAGGTATTCGCCTTTGCCCAACTTGCCAGCACGGTCGGGTTTTTTGCTCATGTCGATGGCTTTCAAGTGGCTGCGATGGCTCAGTCTGTATGCCCGGCCCTTGAAACGTCAAGCAGGGCCGCAAACTTTCGCAGCCTGCCTACGCGCAAGCACCACCGAAAGCGTCCGACCAACGCCAAGAGCGGCAGCAGTGGTCGGGCTGGCCAAAAAAAGCCCGCAGGGCGTGCAAGCCAAGCGGGCTGGTTTGGCGTGCGGCCGCAGCCGCGCGATCACCGCTTGCGCAGCTTCTGAATGGCCGCCAGTTGCGCTGCCATGGTGGCAAATTCACTGGTCGCGGCGGCCAAATCGATGTCGCTCTTGGCGTTTTTCATGGCCTCTTCGGCCAACTTCTTGGCTTCGTTGGCCTTGGCTTCGTCCAGGTCGTGGCCACGAATCGCGGTGTCGGCCAACACCGTGACCGAGCCCGGCTGCACTTCCAGAATGCCACCGGCCACAAACACGAACTCTTCTTCGCCGTTGTCCGCGCGCTCGATGCGCACCGCGCCGGCCTTGATGCGCGTGATCAGCGGCGTGTGGCGCGGCAGGATGCCGAGCTCGCCGTTTTCGCCCGGCAAAGCAACAAACTTGGCCTCGCCGCTGAAGATGCTTTCTTCAGCGCTGACAACGTCGACGTGGATGGTAGCCATGGCTGTGTTTCCTAAGTGGCGGGGTAAGCGGTGTGAGGAGCAAGCAGTCGGGTGTCAGGCTAGGCGCGCCGCGCAGCCGTACACCCGTCCGGCGAGCAGCGCAACGACGCCAGGCGCCCGAATGCGCCGCTCATCGCGCCGCTTACTGCATCTTTTTGGCTTTCTCGAATGCCTCGTCGATCGTGCCGACCATGTAGAACGCCTGCTCCGGCAGGTGATCACACTCACCCGCCACGATCATCTTGAAGCCGCGGATGGTTTCCTTCAGCGGCACGTACTTGCCCGGGCTGCCCGTGAACACCTCGGCGACGTGGAAAGGCTGGCTCAGGAAGCGCTGGATCTTGCGCGCGCGGGCCACGGCCAGCTTGTCTTCGGGGCTGAGTTCGTCCATGCCCAGAATGGCGATGATGTCGCGCAGTTCCTTGTAGCGCTGCAGCGTCTGCTGCACGGCACGCGTGGTGCTGTAGTGCTCTTCGCCCACCACGTTGGGGTCGACCTGGCGGCTGTTGCTGTCCAGCGGGTCCACGGCGGGGTAGATGCCCAGCGAGGCGATGTCGCGGCTCAACACCACTGTGGCGTCCAAGTGGGCGAAGGTGGTGGCAGGCGACGGGTCGGTCAGGTCGTCCGCCGGCACGTAAACGGCCTGGATCGACGTGATGGAGCCGACCTTGGTCGACGTGATGCGCTCTTGCAGACGGCCCATTTCTTCGGCCAGCGTCGGCTGGTAACCCACGGCGGAAGGCATGCGGCCCAGCAGCGCGGACACCTCGGTGCCGGCCAGCGTGTAGCGGTAGATGTTGTCGACGAAGAACAGCACGTCACGGCCTTCGTCGCGGAACGACTCGGCAATGGTCAGACCGGTCAGCGCTACGCGAAGACGGTTGCCCGGGGGCTCGTTCATCTGGCCGTAGACCATGGCCACTTTGGACTCTTCGAGCTTCTCCAGGTTGACGACGCCCGAGTCGGCCATCTCGTGATAGAAGTCGTTACCCTCGCGGGTGCGCTCGCCCACGCCCGCGAAAACGGACAGACCCGAGTGCGCCTTGGCGATGTTGTTGATGAGCTCCATCATGTTCACGGTCTTGCCCACGCCGGCACCGCCGAACAGGCCCACCTTGCCGCCCTTGGCAAACGGGCAGATCAGGTCAATCACCTTGATGCCGGTTTCCAGCAGCTCTTGCGACGGGCTCAGCTCGTCATAAGCCGGGGCCTTGCGGTGGATGACGGCGGTGAGCTTCTGGTCCACTGGGCCACGTTCGTCGATGGGGTTGCCCAGCACGTCCATGATGCGGCCCAGCGTGGCCGTGCCCACCGGCACGGTGATGCCAGCGCCGGTGTTGGACACCATCAGGCCGCGGCGCAGGCCGTCGCTGGAGCCCAGCGCAATGGTGCGCACCACGCCGTCGCCCAGCTGCTGCTGCACTTCCAGCGTCAGCGCGGTGCCGTCGAGCTTGAGCGCGTCATAGATGCGCGGCATGGCGTTGCGGGGGAATTCAACGTCCACCACGGCACCGATGCACTGGACGATCTTGCCTTGGGCGAGTTGGGTGTTCGACATGATTGAGATCCTTGAAACTGAATTCGAATGGGGTGTCGTTGCTGGCGGGCTGGCTGAAGTGCTGGCGCCGCTCAGCCGGAGATGGCGGCAGCGCCGCTGACGATCTCGGACAGCTCTTTGGTGATCGAGGCCTGCCGGGACTTGTTGTAAATCAGCTTGAGCTCACCGATCAGCGTGCCCGCGTTGTCGGTGGCCGACTTCATGGCCACCATGCGTGCGCTTTGCTCGCTGGCCATGTTTTCGGCCACGCCTTGGTAGACCAGGGCTTCGACATAGCGGGTCAGCAGGTCGTCGATGACCGAAGGCGCGTCGGGCTCGTAGATGTAGTCCCAGCCGTACTGCTTTTTCTCGGCCTCGGTCTGCTCCAGGCGCGTGGCCGACAGCGGCAGCAGGGGCTCCACCAGCGGCTCCTGTTTCATCGTGTTGATGAACTTGGTGTAGCAGAGGTAGACCGCATCGATCTTGCCTTCGACAAAAGCGTCGAGCATGACCTTGACCGGACCGATCAGCTTGTCCAGCTGCGGCGCGTCGCCCAACTGAACGGCATGGCTGATCACCGTGGCGCCGATGCGGTTGAGGAAACCGAATCCCTTGTTGCCCAAGGCCACCGTGTGGATGGTGGCGCCGGTGGACTGCACTTCCTTCATCTTGATGGTGAGCGCGCGCAACACGTTGGTGTTGAGGCCGCCGCACAAGCCCTTGTCGGTGGTCACGACGATGAAGCCCACCGCCTTGGGCTTGGCCCCGGCCTTGACCACGTCGCGCATGTACGGGCTCTTGTACTCAGGGTTGGCCTGGGACAGGTGCGCCGTGATGTTGCGGATCTTGTCGGCGTAGGGGCGCGCCGAACGCATGCGTTCCTGCGCCTTGCGCATCTTGCTTGCGGCAACCATTTCCATGGCCTTGGTGATCTTCTTGGTGTTCTCCACCGATTTGATCTTGCCGCGTATCTCTTTGCCGACCGCCATGGTCCGTTCTCCTGGAAAGGGTCAGTGGCTCAGAAGGATTTCTTGAACGCCGCAATGGCGCCGGCAAGCTCTTCTTCAGCGCCCTTGTCCATGGCCTTGTCGTTTTCCAGCTTGGCCAGCAGCGCTGCGTGGCTGCTCTTCAGGTGCTGGTGCAGGCCGTGCTCAAAGCCCAGAACCTTCTTGACGTCGATGTCGTCCAGGAAGCCCTTGTTGACGGCGTACAGCGTGGCGGCCATCAGGCTGATCGGCTGCGGGCTGTACTGCGCTTGCTTGAGCAGTTCGGTGACGCGGGCGCCGCGGTCCAGCTGCTTGCGCGTGGCGGCGTCCAGGTCGCTTGCGAACTGCGCAAAGGCGGCCAGTTCACGGTACTGCGCCAGGTCGGTACGGATGCCGCCCGACAAGGACTTGATCAGCTTGGTCTGCGCTGCACCACCGACCCGCGACACGGAAATACCGGCGTTGATGGCGGGGCGGATACCGGCGTTGAACAGGCTGGTTTCCAGGAAGATCTGGCCGTCGGTGATCGAGATCACGTTGGTGGGCACAAAGGCCGACACGTCACCGGCTTGCGTCTCGATGATCGGCAGCGCGGTCAGCGAACCCGTCTTGCCCTTGACTTCGCCCTTGGTGAAGGCTTCCACGTAGTCGGCGTTGACGCGGGCGGCGCGCTCGAGCAAGCGGCTGTGCAGATAGAACACGTCGCCCGGATAGGCTTCACGGCCTGGCGGGCGGCGCAACAGCAGCGACACCTGGCGGTAGGCCACGGCCTGCTTGGACAGGTCGTCATAGATGATCAGCGCGTCTTGGCCGCGGTCGCGGAAATACTCGCCCATGGTGCAACCCGAGTAGGCGCTGACGTACTGCATGGCAGCCGACTCGGATGCCGATGCGGCCACCACGATGGTGTACTCCATGGCGCCGTTGGCTTCGAGCGCGCGCACCACGTTCTTGATCGACGACGCCTTTTGGCCAATGGCGACGTAGACGCAGGTCATGTTCTGACCCTTCTGGTTGATGATCGTGTCGATCGCCACCGCGGTCTTGCCGGTCTGGCGGTCGCCGATGATCAGCTCGCGCTGGCCACGGCCCACGGGCACCATCGAGTCGATCGACTTCAG
>JANMHH010000202.1:0-2120 GCA_031375065.1 Rubrivivax sp.
TCTCGAGCTCGGGTCCGGTCAGGCCCGCAGCACGCAGCACGCCCAGCAACGCGCCGGCTGACGCGCCAACGATCAGGTCGGGCGTGTGGCCCAGCTCGTGCAAGGCCTTGAGCACGCCCACGTGGACAAAGCCTCGTGGGCCGCCCGAGCTGAAGACCCAGGCGGTGCGCGGCTGGCGCGGGAGCGCGGCGCTGCTGGGGGCGTCGGCACCGGTGTGGTTGTGGTCGGTGTCCAGCGCGCAGCCGCCCAACACGGCGCCGGACAGGCCCAGCGCCAGCGGTTGCGACAACGGCAGCAACCTTGGCAAGGACGATGGCAACGACAGCGGTATGGACAGCGGCCAGGACAGTGGCCAAGACAGGAAGTGCCGACGGCTGGGCCCGCCGCCCGTTGTCAAAACGGGCTCCGCCATGGCGGGCTGGATTGCGTTGCGGCGGCTGCCTGCTGCGCCAGATGGGGCCGCCGGTCGTTCACGGTTTTTTGGCCGCCGCTTCCTTGACCATGCGGCTTAATTCTTCGCCGCTCTTGTAGTGCGGCACCCGAAAGACCAGGCGCTTGCTGCGTTGCCAAAAGCTGTTGCTGCCGGCCACTTCTTCGGCCCAGTACTTGTCGGCCAACGCGATGTTGCCGGGCGTGTCCAGCTCGAAAGCCGCGCGCGAGCCGGCGCCACCAAAGATGTAAAGCTTGCCGTTGATGACGCGCCAGGTGTCGGCGTCGCCACCCCAGGGGATGCCGTAGTTGATGCCGTTGGCGCAGAAGCCGCCGTATTGCGGCAGGTACTTGGCGGGCTCCCTGTCGAACAAGGTCTTGTGCTCGGCGCTGGCGAAGTAGAAGGTCACGCCCTGGTGCACGGTCTTGAACTGCGGCGTGCCCTTGGCGTGGCGGCCCTGGGTGAAGTAGGCCACCATGTCGTGGCCGTCCAGCATCACGCTGGCGTCATCGCCCACGGCGGTGGCCCGCACCGGCTTGAGCGGGCTGCTCGGGTTTTGCGCCAGCATCGCGCCACAGCCGGCCAGGCCGGCCGTGGCCAGCAGCAGGGTGGCGATCAGCGTGGTTCTGCGTGTGCGCGCAGCCCAGCCATTGCTGACATTCCAGCCATCCAACAGGTTCATCGTCAATCTCCAGAGGTGAAAGAAGGCAGAGCGCCGGCGCGCAGCGCATCCGCGCCGTCAAACCCAAGGCCAGCCACCGGGTGGCTTTGGCGGTCCGCATAGGGCGCCGGCCAGCCGATCAACGCGCTGGCCTCTTCGGCGCGCTGGCGCAACTGGGCTTCGTCGCGACCGTGCAGATGCAGGATGCCGTAACGGTGGTTGCCCAGCCATTTGAAGTCGCGCGCCAGCGAGTGGCCGCTTTTGGGGTAAGTGAACAACAGCGCGTCGGCAAAGCGCTGGTGCAGCGCGGCCTGTTGGCTGGCGTTGGGCATGCCGGGGGCGGCGCCGGGCGCAAACGCGCGGTAGACCAGGCTGGCTGCGGCGCCCGCCACTGGCGTTTGGCGTGGCAGGGCGGCGGGGTCTTGGCCCAAGGCCAGCGCGACGGACATGGCGTGCGGGTCCAGGCCCAGCACGCGGCGATAGAGGTCCGAGAACTGCGAGGCCAGGCGCGGGTTGAATTCGATCACCGACAGCCGGCCGGTCGTCGTGTCATGGAAAAACTCCATGTTGAACATGCCGTGTGTGAAGCCCACCGCACTCAAAAAGCGCTGGGCCGCCGCCAGCGCTTGCGCTTGCACGGGGCTGGGCAATTGGCTGGGGAATTGCCAACGCATGAAGGCCTGGGTGCCGGGGTACATGATGGCGTCCACCGTGCCCAGCGCATGGGCCTGGCCGTTGAAAACCCAGCCGTCCAGGTTGTACTGGGCCGCTTGAACGGGCGCTTCCAGCAACAGGCGGTGCGCGGTGCCGGCGGCGGGCAGCCGGGCGCGGGCGATGCGCTCGAAAGGCTCGACCAGCCGCCGGATCACCCACAGTTCGCGCCGGCCAAACCGGGTGTGGGCGACCAGCTCTTCGCGGTTGTTGACGCGCCGCGCCAGCACGGAAAACGCGGCCTTCACCGGTTTGACGTAGGCCGGGTAGTGCAGACCGGCCGGAATGTCGCCGCCGTATTCGGCGTCGAGGTCGGCA
>JANMHH010000260.1:0-2593 GCA_031375065.1 Rubrivivax sp.
CGGGCTTGTTGCGCAGCGCCTGCACCAGGTCGGCCAGCGTGCGGTAGGGGCTCTCGGTGCGCACCGCGCAGACCAGCGGGTTCAGTTCCAGCAGGCCGATGAAGCTGAAGTCGTTCCACTTGTAGCCCAGGCCTTGCTGCAGCGCGGGCAGCACCACCTGCGAGCCCACGCGCGCCAGCAGCAAGGTGTAGCCGTCGGGCTTGGCGGCACGCACCGCCTGCGAGCCGATGGCGCCACTGGCACCGGCCCGGTTCATCGGCACGATGGGCTGGCCCAGCAGGCGCTGCGCCAACGGCGCCAGGTTGCGCGCCGCGATGTCGGCGTCGCCCCCGGCACTGAAGGGCACGATCAATGTGATCGGGTGCTGTGGATAGGCCTGCGCCCAAGCGCCAAAACTCAGCGAGAGGCTGGCAAGCAGCGCCAAGCATTTGGGGACCCGTGTCATGTCTGTCTCCGGTATTGAACTTCTGAGCAGCTGACGTGTGACACGCCCTGTCAAGGTGGAGCTGCGGCGGTTTCGGTCAGGATGGTCTGCCCGGGCTTGACGCGCGTGAAACGCACCGCCTCGCGGCGGATCTGCAAGCCCCCGCCGTCTTGGGTGACGACGATGTAGGTCGAGTCGGGCAGGCTGCCGGTTTCGGGGTGGTCTTCGCGGAAGTGCGCGCCGCGTGAATCCTCGCGGGCCAGCGCCGACGTGGCGATGACGCGGCTGACGGCCACCAGGTTCTTCAGGTTCAGCCAGTCGTGCCAGCTCAGGTTGAAGGCGCGGTCGCTGTCGGCCACGCCGGTGCGGACGAGTTGCTGTTCCAGCGTGTCCAGCGTGGCCAGCGCGCGCTGCAGGCCCGCTGCAGTGCGCAGGATGCCGACGTCTTCCCACATGCATTCGAAGAGCGCTTCGCGCAGCGTGTCGACCGTAGGCGCGGTTTCCGAAGGCTCACCGTCCAAGGACTGCGTTGGGGGTCGTGCAAGCGGTTGGGCAAGGGGCTGAACCGGTTGCGCAAACGGCAGCAGGTGCGCCGCTGCCGCCGCGGCCAGCGCCGCTTCGTCAGGCTCGTTCAGCCGGCCGTGGCGCGGCACCCAGGCCGCCATGGTGTCGCCAGCGATGCCGCCGAACACGGTGCTGTTGGCCACGCCGTTGCCACCCAGGCGGTTGGCACCGTGCACGCCGCCGGTGTCTTCGCCGGCTGCAAACAGGCCCGGCAGCGCGGTGCTGCAATCGACGTTGAAGACGACACCGCCCATCATGTAGTGCGCTGTGGGCACCACTTCGACGAGGCCGCCCGCAAGGTCGAAACCGCAGTCGCCACAACGCTCGACCATGCCCTTGAACTGCTCGCGCACTTTCTGCGGCCCCAGGTGCGACATCTGGATGTAGACACCGCCGTTGGGCGAGGTGCGGCCCGCACGCATCTCGGAAAAGATCGAGCGCGAAACGATGTCGCGCGTGGCGCGCTCAGCGCGCGGGTCGTACTGCGACATGAAGCGCTGCTGCTCGCCGTTGAGCAGGTAACCACCCGCGCCGCGCAGGCCTTCTTCGAGCACGGTGCCGGTCATGCGCGTGCCGGTGCCGGCCAGCAGGCCGGTGGGGTGAAACTGCACCATCTCCATGTCGCGCAGCGCCAGGCCGGCGCGCAGCGCCATCGCCAGGCCGTCGCAGCTCTTGTCGCCCGACGGTGTGTGGTACTTGTACATGGTGGGGCCGCCGCCGGTGGCCAGCAACACCGCCTTGGCCTGCACGAAGACGAAGCCGCCGGTGCGCATGTCGATCATCAGCACACCGGCCAATGCGCTGCCATCGGCGGTCTTGATGAGGTCAACGGCGCGGTGCTCTTCCAGCCGCGCGATGCCACGTGCCCAGACCTGTTCCGACAGCCGGTTGATGATCTCGATGCCGGTCAGGTCGCCCTTGTGGACCGTGCGGTCGAAGGTCTGCCCGGCGAACGCTTTCTGGTGGATGCTGCCGTCGGGGTTGCGGTCGAAGAAGCAGCCGAGCTCGTTTTCCAGTTCGCGCACCCGCTCGATGGCGGTGCTGACCAGCGTCCAGGCCAGGTCCTGGTCGGCCAGCCACTTGCTGCCGTCGATGGTGTCCATGAAGTGCCGTTCCACCGAGTCGCCCGGCGCCAACGCCACGTTGTAGCCACCCTGCACCATGCGCGTGCAGCCGCACTTGCCCAGCAGGCCCTTGACCGCCACGGTGATGTTCAGCTGCGGCGCGGCCTGGTGCGCGTGCAGCGCAGCAAACAGGCCGGCGCCGCCCGAGCCCAGGATCAGGATGTCGGTTTGCACCCTGCGAATGACACCATTCATCGGATGACCCTCCACGCTGCGCGCTCCGGGGCGAGCGCTCTGGAACGGCCACGCGCGCTCACTGGCAATCCTTCGTGCTTCGCACTCCGGTATGAGCCCTTCGGGCGGCCGGGCGGGCTCATGCCTTCACCCCCAGCCCCGCCAGCACCTGCGCGCGGCGCGCCATCGCGTCTGCCTGCACCACGCTGTACAGGCTGCCGCCCACGCTGTCCATGGCCACCAGCAGCGGGCCGAAGTCCTTGATGCGGAACTTCCACAGCGACTCGGGGTTCAGGTCGTCCAGGTC
>JANMHH010000405.1:0-7921 GCA_031375065.1 Rubrivivax sp.
GGTCGGCATGCAGGATCACCGCGTTGCGTTTGTCGGCGGTGACGGTGGTGACGATGTCGGCGCCCCGCACCGCGTCTTCAATGTTTGCGCACACTTGCAGTTTCAGTCCCGCCACGCCGCGCAGGTTGTTCACCAGCTTGGTGGTGGCTGCGGGGTCGCTGTCGTACAAACGCAAGCTGGTGATGCCCAGCAGGTGGTGAAACGCCAGTGCTTGAAATTCACTTTGTGCGCCGTTACCGATCAGCGCCATGGTGCGCGAGTCGGGCCGAGCCAGCGCCCGGGCGGCCATCACCGAGGTGGCCGCCGTGCGCATTGCGGTGGTGATGGTCAGCTCGCTGAGCAGCGTGGGCTGGCCGGTGGCCACGTCGGCCAACACGCCGAAGGCCATTACGGTAGGCAGCCCTTCGCGGGTGTTCAACGGGTGGCCGTTGACGTACTTGAAGCTGTATTGCAGCGCGTCGGCCACGGGCATCAGCTCGATCACGCCAGTTCGGGAATGGCTGGCGACACGCGCCACCTTGTCGAAGTCGGCCCAGCGGCGAAAGTCGGCCGTGATGGCCGATTCCATCCGGCGCAGCACCTGTGGCAGGCCGTGGGCGGCAACGATGCGGGCGATGTCGTGGGTGGTGAGCAGCGTGGTCATGAACGAGTCCTTGGGGTTGAAGGAATTGTTCAGGCCGGGCGTGGCAATGAGAAGCGCCAGAAATGCTGCGCTTTAGTCAAGTTTGTGCCATTTAGTCAACAGTGAATGCCAAAATGCTGCATGGACTCCACCGACCTGCAACTGATCGCCCTGCTGCGGCAAGACGCCCGCGCCAGCGTGGCCACCTTGGCCCACAAGTTGGGCGTGTCGCGTGGCACCGTCAGCAACCGCATTCGCAAGCTGGAAGACGACGGCACGCTGGTCGGCTACACCGTGCTGCTGCGCCCCGATGCCCAGACCCAGCGCATCACCGCCTGGATGAGCATTGCCGTGGAAGGCAACCAGACCCGGGCGGTGATCAGCACCTTGCTGGGTGAGCCCGGCGTGGCGGCGCTGCACGACACCAACGGCCGCTGGGACCTGCTGGCTGAAGTGCGGGCCAGCCACCTGGGCGAACTGGCCGAGGTGTTGGAGCGGGTGCGGCTGATCAAGGGCATCGGCGCCACCGAAACCAGCATTCACCTGCAGACCTACAAGATCTCGTAGGGGTGGGCGCCACTGGCGCAGCGCAGGCGCCGCTTAAACGCAGCTCAAATGCACCGCCCGCCGTCCACTTCCATGCAAACGCCGGTGATCATGCTGGCTTCGTCGCTGCACAAAAAACAAGCCGCGTTGCCCAGGTCTTCTGGCGTCGAAAAGCGGCCGATGGGGATGGTCGACAGGAACTTGGCCCGCACCTCGGGCGTGTCCTGCCCCATGAAGCTCTTCAGCAAGGGCGTCTCGCCAGCCACCGGGTTGAGCGCCACCACACGGATGCCGCTGGGCGCCAGTTCCACCGCGTTGGCACGCGTGGCGGTGATGACCCAGCCCTTGCTGGCGTTGTACCAACCCAGCCGCGGGCGCGGGCTGACACCGGCGGTGCTGGCCATGTTCAGCACCACCCCGCGCAGGCCCGCCGCGTTGGGCGGGTTGGCCTTCATGCGCGGCACCACGTCGCGCATGGCCAGGTAGATGGCCTTCATGTTGATGGCCACGATGCGGTCAAAGTCGTCTTCGCTGACGTCTTCCAAAGGCTGAGGCAGGTGGGTCACGCCGGCGTTGTTGACCAGGATATCGATGCGGCCCCAGCGCTGCTCTGCGGTGTCCATCATCAGGCGCACATCGGCGGCGCGGGCCACGTCCACTCGCAGTCCGTGTGCAGCCGGGCCCAAGGCGGCGGCCACGTCCAAAGCGGCCTGCGGGTTGATGTCGGCCACCAGCACGCGCGCGCCCTCGGCTACAAACTTGGCGCAAATGCCGGTGCCAAAACCCGAGCCGCCGCCGGTGACGATGGCCACTTTGCCGTCGAGCCGACCTGCGCGTGTGGGTGTGGATGCGGGTGCTGGTGTCATGTTGTCTCCAGTGGGTGTTCGATGAAAGTTGGGTCGCGATGTTTCATGCGCCCAGACGCGTGGGCAGCCAAAGGCGGTCGGCCGCCCACGCTTCTGGATGTGATTCAGTCGTGTTTGATGGCCACGGTCTTCAGCGTTGAAAAACCATACAAGGCTTCAAAGCCTTTCTCGCGCCCGTGGCCCGAATGTTTGACGCCGCCAAAGGGCAACTCGATGCCACCACCCGCGCCATAGTTGTTGATGAAGACTTGGCCGCATTGCAGTTTGCGCGCCAGGCGCAGCGCGCGGCTGCCGTCGCGGGTCCAGACGCCGGCCACCAAGCCAAAGGCGGTGCCATTGGCAATCTTCAGCGCATCGGACTCGGTGTCGAACGGGATCACCGCCTGCACCGGTCCAAAAACTTCTTCTTGCGCCAACCGGTGCAACGGGTTCACATCGGCCACCAGGGTCGGCGGCACATAACAGCCACCGCTGGGCAACGAAGCCGGCAGCGGCGCCTGGGCGGCGATGTGCAAACCGCTGTCGTGCACCAGCGCCAGGTAACCCTGAATGATTTCCTGCTGGCGCCGGCTGATCACCGGCCCCACGTCCAGGTCGTCCAGCGCCGGCCCCACGCGCAGCGAACGGTAACGCTCGGCCATGCGCTGCACCACCGCGTCAAACACGCCGCGCTGAACCAGGATGCGCGACGCGGCCGAGCAGGTCTGCCCGGCGTTTTGAATGCCCGCGTTGACCAGGAAGGGCAAAGCGGCGTCCAGGTCGGCGTCATCAAACACCAGCTGCGGGCTTTTGCCGCCCAGTTCCAGCGTCACCGGCACCGCGTTCTTGGCCGCAGCGGCTTGAATCAGGCCGCCGACCATCACCGAACCGGTGAACGAGATGTGGCGCACACCCGGATGCGCCGACAAAGCCGCGCCGGCTTCTTCGCCCAACCCCGGCACCACGTTCAAGGCCCCGGCGGGCAGCCCGCAGTCGGTGGCGATGCGCGCAAACGCCAGCGCGGTCAGGCAAGCCTCTTCAGCCGGTTTGAGCACACAGGCATTGCCCATGGCCAGCGCCGCGCCGACGCTGCGGCCAATGATCTGCATCGGGTAATTCCAAGGCACGATGTGCGCCGTCACACCGTGTGGTTCACGCAGCGTCAGCGCGGTGTAGCCGTTGATGAAGGGGATGGTCTCACCCAGCACCTTGTCGGCCGCGCCGCCGTAAAACTCCAGGTAACGCGCCAGGGCCACCGCGTCGGCGCGGCCTTGTTTGAGCGGCTTGCCGACGTCCAGCGCTTCCAGGCGGGCCAGCTCGTCCACCTGGGTCAGCACGGCGGCGCTCATCTTCATCAACACACGGCCGCGCTCGGTGGCGGTCAGCGCGCCCCAGTCACCGTCCAGCGCCGCTTGCGCCGCCTGCACGGCGGCGTCCACATCGCCTGCGGTGCCCCTGGCAATGTAGGCCAGCACGCTGCCGTCCGACGGGTTGAGCAACGGCAAGGTCAGCCCCGACTCGCCTGCCCGCCAGCGGCCGGCGATGCAAACCTGGGTGGTGTCGAATGCGATGGAAGTGTTCACGGCGGCGCTCCTGCTGGCTTAGGGCATCATATTTCCCCCATGGGTCCCTTTTTGCTGAAGCGCTTTGCCACCTTCCTGGCCACCCTGGCCGTGGCCTCGGTGGTGGTGTTTGTGGTGCTGGAGCTGTTGCCGGGCAACGCCGCCGAAGTGATCCTGGGCGACACCGCCACGCCCGAGTCGCTGGCCGCGCTGAACACCAAGCTGGGCCTGGACCGGCCTGCCAGCACGCGCTACGCCACCTGGGTGGGCGGCTTGCTGCAAGGCCAGACGGCGCAAAGCATCAGCTACGACACGCCCACCGCTGAACTGATCACCGAGCGCCTGCAGGTGACCCTGCCGCTGGCCCTGATGGCCATGACGCTGACCGTGGTGCTGGCGCTGAGCATGGGCATCTACGCGGCTTCTCGCCACAACCGCCTGGGCGATGTAGGCGTAATGGCTTCCAGCCAGGTGGGCATCGCCATTCCCAACTTCTGGTTCGCGATTCTGTTGATCCTGCTCTTTGCGGTGCAGCTGCAGTGGGTCAGCGCGGGCGGCTTTCCGGGTTGGACCGAAGACGACGGCGGCGGCCTGTGGGCGGGTCTGCAGGCTTTGATCTTGCCGGCCGTGGCGCTGGCCTTGGTGCAAGCCGCGATCCTGGCGCGCGTGACACGCTCGGCGGTGCTCGACGTGATGCGCGAGGACTTTGTGCGCACCGCACGCGCCAAGGGCTTGAGCCGACGCCAGGCGCTGTGGCGCCACGTGTTGCGCAACGCCATGATCCCGGTGCTGACGGTGGCCGGGCTGCAGTTTGCCAACCTCATCACCGGCACCATCGTCGTTGAAAACGTCTTTGTGCTGCCGGGCATCGGGCGGCTGATCTTCCAGGCCATCAGCAACCGCGACCTGATCGTGGTGCGCGACGTGGTGATGCTGCTGGCCGCGGTGGTGGTGGCGGTCAACTTTGTGGTCGACGTGCTCTATGCGGTGGTCGACCCGCGGCTGCGCCATGCGTAACGACGCCCCCATGAACGACCACCTGCTGTCCCGCGCCTGGCGCCACAAGAGTTTTTTCGTCGGCGCCTTGCTGACGCTGGCCTTGGCTTTGGGGGCAGCGTTGTCCTTGCTCTGGACGCCTTACCCGGTGGCCGAGATCGACATCCCCGCCAAGCTGCAGCCGCCCAGCATGAACCACTGGCTGGGCACCGACAGCCTGGGCCGCGACATCGTTTCGCAGTTGCTGGTGGGCGCACAAAACAGCATCGTGGTGGGCCTGATCGCGGTGGGCATCGGCCTGGCCGTGGGCGTGGGGCTGGGCTGCGTGGCGTCGGCCTCGCGCGCCAGCGGCCGCGGCTGGGTGGAAGAGTTGATCATGCGCGCCAGCGACTTCACCTTCGCCTTCCCGGCCCTGCTCAGCGCCATCATGCTGACGGCCATCTACGGCCCCGGGCTGGTGATGAGCATCGTGGCCATCGGCATCTTCAACATCCCGGTGTTTGCGCGCATCACGCGCGGCGCGGCCAACGCGGTGTGGACGCGCGACTACATCACGGCCGCGCGCGCCGCCGGCAAGGGCCCGCTGGCCATCACGCTCGACCACGTGCTGCCCAACATCGCCAGCCAACTGATCGTGCAGGCCACCATCAGCTTTGCCACCGCCATCCTGGCCGAGGCCGCGCTGTCCTACCTGGGCCTGGGCACGCAGCCGCCGCAACCCAGTTGGGGGCGCATGCTCAATGAAGCGCAAAGTTTGATGTTCCAAGCACCGCTGCTGGCGGTCTACCCCGGCGTGGCCATCGTTCTGAGCGTGCTGGGGCTGAACCTGATGGGCGACGGGCTGCGTGACCTGATGGACCCCCGGCTGGCACGCCAGCGTTGAAGGCAAGCCCAGCCCAGCCGGCTGGCGGTGCGGCGGTGGCCCGGCGAAACAATTTTTCAAGGAGTGACTGGAATGCGCATCGACTTTGTCTCTGACGTGGCCTGCCCTTGGTGTGCCGTGGGTTTGAACGCGCTGGAACGCGCCCTGGAAAAGATCGGCCCGGACATCCCTGTGGAGCTGCACTTCCAACCCTTCGAGCTGAACCCCACGATGGCTGCGGAAGGTGCCGACGCGGCCGACTACCTGAAGGCCAAGTACGGCATGAGCGACGCCCAACTGGCGCAAAACCGCAGCGTGATCCACGAGCGTGGGGCGCTGGTGGGCTTCACGTTCGGGGACCGGGCGCGGGTGTGGAACACCTTCGACGCCCATCGCCTGCTGCACTGGGCTGGCTTGCAAGATCAGGGGCCCGAGCCATCTGTTCAGCCTAGCGGACAAGGCGGGGGCAGCACAGGGGCCCGTACAGAGAGCACAGCGGGAAGCACAGCCCAGAGCAAACAGCGCGCGCTGAAGCACGCCCTGCTCAAGGCCTACCACGGGGATGGCCGCAATCCTGGCGCGCACGATGTGCTGCTGGACCTGGCGCAGCAGGTTGGCCTGGACAGCCTGGAAGCCGCCGCGGTGTTGAACGAGGGCCGTTACGCCGACGAGGTGCGTGCCGCTGAAAAGGAATGGAGCGAAGCCGGCATCAACTCGGTGCCCGCCATCGTCATCAACCAACGTCACCTGATCTCAGGCGGGCAGCCGCCCGATGTGTTCGAGCAGGCGCTGCGCCAGATCGCCAAGGAAGCAGCCTGACCCGCCGATCAGCCTTCCATCATGCCGCGCAACATCGAAATCAAGGCCCGCATCAACAGCGTTGAGGACTTGCTGCCCCTGGCTTGCCACTTGGCCGGCCGCGACGCCGAACGGATCCAGCAAGACGACACCTTTTTCATCGTGCCCCATGGCCGCCTGAAACTGCGCGAGTTTGCCGACGGCAGCGCCGAACTGATCCACTACCACCGCGCCGACACAGAGCAGGCCAAGGCCAGCGACTACGTGCGCGTGCCAGTGCCCGACGCTGCAGCCTTGCGGGAAGCCCTGCAGCGTGGCTGCGGGCTGCTGGGCCGGGTGCGCAAGCAGCGCTGGTTGGTCATCGTGCAAAGCCAGGGCTTCAGCACCCGGGTTCACCTGGACCGGGTGGAGGACCTGGGCGACTTCATGGAGCTGGAAGTGGTGCTGCAAGCCGAGCAAAGCGACGCCGACGGCATGGCCACGGCCACGCGTGTGCAGCAGCAGTTGGGATTGGCGTCCACGCCATGCATCCGTGGCAGTTATCTGGACCTGCTGACCGCCCTGCAACGGGGAAAGTACTAACGCCGAAGTGTCAGCGCATGCCGAAATCCGTGGGCGCCGACACTTAACATGAACGCCTGATGCATCGCGCCCATTGAGCGCGTGTCACCCAAGGAGTTCCGAATGTCTGTTCGTCTTGCGGCCGCCGCGCTCGCGTTAGCCTTGGTTACTCTGTTGTCTGGTTGCGCCGGCCCGGTGCAACAACCGGTCAATCTGGCGGCCGACTACTTTTCTTCAGGCAAGGCCAAGACTGGCCGCATTGGCGTGGTGATGTCCGAGCTGCCCAAGCCCGACACCCAGTTTCCAGGCGCCAACTGCCTGCTCTGCATCGCTGTGGCCAACGGTGCCCACTCGGCGATGAGCAAAGAAGTGCAAGCCTTCAGCACCGACGAACTCAAACCCCTGCCCGCTGCTTTGGTTGACGCGCTGAAAAAGCAGGGGCTGGACGCGGTGTTGATTTCCGAGCCCCTCAAAGTGGCCGATCTGCCCGACCTGGGCGCCGCCGACCCCACCAACAAGGCGCGCAAGAACTTCGGCGCCCTGAAGACCAAGCACGGCCTGGACCGCCTGCTGGTGGTCCACATCACCAACCTGGGCGTCTGGCGCTCTTATTCAGCCTATGTGCCCACCGACGTGCCCAAGGCCGTGCTGTATGGCAGCGTGCAACTGGTTGACCTGAGCACGCATGCCTTGGAGTGGTACTTGCCTTTGGCCCTGTCGCGCGCCGCCGACGGCGCCTGGGACGAACCGCCCAAGTTCCCGGGCCTGTCAAACGCCTACTACCAGGTGTTGGAGACCGGCATGGACATGGTGAAAAAGCCGCTGTCCAAGTGATGGGCTGGCGAGCCGCAGCGGCGCTGGCCGCGTGTGTCTGGTGTGCCCTTGTCGCAAGCCCGGTCAGTGCCCAATCGGTGGTCTTGATTCGTCCGCCAGCCGTTGCTGAAGTGACGTGGCGTGGCATGTTGCCGGTGGAGGGGTCGGGCGTCGGCAGCAGCGGGCAGATGCTTTACCCCGCACCCGGGGTGGCGGGCCTTTTGGTGGCCATCATGGCCCATGCGGCCATCAACCAGGGTGTTCAGTCCGCGGCCAGAAAACGCGAGCAGGAAGAGGCCGATCGGGTGCTGGAGCC
>JANMHH010000316.1:0-16901 GCA_031375065.1 Rubrivivax sp.
GCAACGCCATCATGGCGGGCCAGGTCAAGCAGTTCAAGCGCGAAGAACTGAAGGCCATGGCCAAGTACCTGGGCTCGTTGCCGGGCGAACTGCGTACCGTGCCGCAAAGCAGGTTTCGCTGAACGTTCAGCCGCCCGACAGACGGCCGCCGCGCTCTGCACAGCGGCCGTTTTTCATGGTGCGCGCGCTGGCAGCTTGAGTTTGCCGGTGGCCAGTGCGGTTCCGAGCAAGATCACCGCGCAGCCCAGCAGCATGGTGACGGTGGGCGTTTCATCCAGCCACAACCAGCCCCACAGCAAAGCAAACACGGGGACCAGATAGGTCACCGACATGGCACTGGTCAGACCAGCGTTGGCCATCAAGCGAAAGTACAGCAGGTAGGCCAACCCGGTGCAGGCGAAGGCCAGCGCCGCCACAGCCCACCAGGCTTGCACGCTGGGCATGCTGCCGGGCCACAAAGCCCAGGCGGGCAGAGCCAGCAAGGCCGACGCCGCCAGTTGGCTGCCGGCGGCCACGGTGAGTGGCGGCACGCCGACCAGGTGTTTGCGCGACAGGTTGCCGGCCAAGCCATAACAGACGCCGGCCAACAAACATGCGGCGATGCCGATGGCGGCGCTGACGCCGTGCGCGCCCGGCTTGAAGTCGGCCTTGCCCCAGCTCAGACCCAGCACACCCACCACCCCGATGGCCAGGCCGAGCCAGCGCGAGCGGTCCAGCTTGTCGCCCAGCCAGCACCAAGCCACCAGCGCGCCCCAGATGGGAGCCGTGGCGTTGAACACCGCCATCAAGGCGGCGGTGAGCGCCAGGGCGGCCACCGCAAACAGCACAAAGGGCAGGGCTGAGTTGATCGCGCCCACCCAACTCAGGGCTCTCCAATGGCTGCGCAACGCGGCGCCCTGACCGCGGGCCAACATCAGCGGCAGCAGCAGCAGGCTGGCACCGGCCACGCGCAAGAACACCAGCGCCACCGGCCCGAACTCGGCCGCGCCCATTCGCATGAACAAAAACGAAGCGCCCCACAAGGCACCCAGCAGCAGCAGATCGATCAGGTCACGTCGCGTCACAGCGCTGCGCCAGGCGATTTGGCTGCGGGTGAGCCGTTCGAGCGGCGTGCAGAGGTCTGCAGGTCTGTGAACGCTGCGGTGCACGCGGCTTTGGCTGCCGAGGCGGCCGGCTCCAAGCCACCCTCCAAACGCAGCAGGGCCTCTTTGCGGGGCAGGCCGCCGGCATAACCGGTCAGTGATCCGTCCTGGCCCACCACCCGGTGACAAGGCACGATGACCGAAATCGGGTTACGCCCCACCGCGGCGCCCACCGCGCGGGCGGCCTGCGGCCTGCCCAGTTGGCGGGCGATTTCGCCATAGCGCTGCAGCGCGCCGCCGGAAATGCCCCGCAGCACCTGCCAGACCGCCTGCTGAAACGGCGTGCCTTGCGGGTCCAGTGGTACATCGAAGCGCTGGCGCTGCGCCAGGAAGTACTCGCCCAGTTCGCGGCTGGCTTGAAGCAGCCAGCGGTTGTCCGTTGCCACGGGCGCTGTCAAAGGCCCCGGGTGGTGCGCCTGGCCATCAAACCAAGCCCCGGCCAGACCGTGGGCCGTGGCGGCCAGGGTCATCGGCCCCAGTGGGGTGGTGATGCGGCATTGCGCGGCGTAGGTGGTTTTCATGTGGGATGCTCCAAGTGGTGCCACAGCCGCATCACGGCATAGGCGCGCCAGGGTCGCCAGGCTTCGGCCATGGCGGTCAGGTGTTGCGGGTTGCGTGAACCCAGCGCGTTCATCAGGCCGATGTCGGTGGCGGGCCAGGCGTCGGGCCAGGCCAAGGCGCGCATCGCGATGACCTGGGCGGTCCATTCGCCCACCCCCGGCAGCGCGCGCAGGGCGTCCAGGGTGGCCACCACCGGCGCGTTGCGGTGCAGTTCCAGCTGGCCTTGCGCGACGGCAGAGGCCAGCGCCTGCAGGGCCCGCACCCGTTGGCGCACGATGCCCAGCTTGCCGATCACTTCAGGGTCGGCCTGGGCGATGGTGGAGGCGCTGGGGAAGACATGGGTCAGGGTTTCAAAGGGCGTGCTGATGGGCTCGCCCAAGCGGTCCACCAGCCGCTGCACCAGCGTGCGCGCGGCCTTGACGGTGACCTGCTGGCCCAGGATGACCCGCACCGCGCCTTCAAAGCCGTCCATCACGCCGGTCAGGCGCGTGCCAGGGCGCAGGGGAACGGGCAGCAGGGCCATCACGGGGTCGATCAGCGATGGGTCCGCGTCCAGGTCCAGCAGGTGGCGCACCCTTTGCATCACCGCGCCCAGCACCGGTGTCAGGCTGGTCGAGGTGTGCACATGCACCTCATGGCGGTCCGGCACAAAGCTGGCGCTGACCCAGCCCGTCACGCGCTGCCCGCGGTGCAACCAGCCCACGGTGCGGCGCAGCGTTTGGTCCTGAACCTCTTCAACGCCGCGCACCGCCCGCTGGCCAAAAAACGCCAGCACCGCGCTCACGTCATAGGGCGGACGGTAGGCCAGGCGCAGGGCGGGCTGGGATTGGCCGGCCGCGCCTTCGGTGGACCCATGAGCGATGCCCCGCGATGTCTTGATGCCACTTCGCACCGCGCCCTCGGCCTGCGCGGCCCGGCCATCCTTGCGCAGCTGCGTGGGGTTGAACCGGTAGCGTTCTGCGAAGGCCGCGTTGAATCGGCGCAGGCTCTCAAAGCCGCTGGCCAGCGCCACCTGGGTGATGGGCTGATGGGTGTCGGTCAGCAGTTGTTTGGCCAGCGACAGGCGCTGCGTGGTGAAGTAGTCGAGCGGGCCTACACCATGCGCGGCCAGGAAGATGCGGCGCAGGTGGCGATCGGTCACGCCCAGTTTGGTCGCCAGCTGCGTCAGCACCACCGGCTCGCCGCTGTGCACGGCGTGCTCGATCCAGCGCGCCGCGGTGTCGGCCAGCGCCCGCGACGAATCCATCAGCGACAGCCCCGGCGCGATCTCGGGCCGGCACTTCATGCAGGGCCTGAATGAAGCGGCCTCGGCTTGGGCCCGGGTGTCGAAGAAGCGGCAGTTCTGGCGCATGGGCGTGCGCACGCGGCACACCGGGCGGCAGTAGACGCCGGTGGAGGTGACGCCCACAAACAGCCGCCCGTCGAAGCGGGCGTCGCGGGCTTTCAGGGCCAGGTAAGCAGAGTCGGCATCCAGAACCATGGGGCGATCATAGGCAGTGCGGCGGTTTGGACTGGCCGTTTTCGGACCTCTCCATCCGGGGTGCCCGGGCCTGGCCTGGCACCCACGACTAGCATTCGCCCCTTCACATCAGGAGCACCTATCCATGAACCAGCGCAAAGTCTGCGTGGTGACCGGCTCGTCTTCAGGCATCGGTGCAGCCACCGTGCGCCGCTTTGCGCGTGAGGGTTGGGACGTGGTCATCAACTACTCACGGCAGCTTGAACCCGCGCAGGCGGTGGCGGCCGAGTGCCAGGCCTTGGGCGCGCAAACCCTGGTGGTGCAGGCCGATGTGTCGCAGGACGACGATGCCCGCCGCCTGGCGGCCGAGACCCAGGCCCGCTTTGGCCGCGCCGATGTGCTGGTCAACAACGCCGGCACCACCAAGTTCGTGGCGCTGAAAAACCTGGATGGGCTGGATGCCGAGGACTTTCAGCGCATTTATGCGGTCAACGTGATTGGCGCCTACCAAGTCTCGCGCGCCTTTGTGCCCCTGCTGCAGCAACAAAGCGGCGCCGGCATCGTCAACATTTCTTCGGTGGCGTCGATGATGGGCCGAGGTTCATCACTGGCCTACATGGCCAGCAAGGGCGCGCTGAACGCCCTGACCGTGGGCCTGGCGCGGGCGCTGGGGCCGGCCATCCGGGTCAATGCCATCGCGCCAGGTTTGGTGGCCTCCAGCTGGTTGCAGCAAGGCATGGGCGAACAGCGCTACGCAGCGCACCTGAAAACCTGGAACGACACCGCCGCACTGGGCGAACCCATCACGCCCGAAGACGTGGCCGATGCGGCCTGGTGGCTGGGCGCCGGTGCAGCCAAGACCACCGGCGAAGTGCTGCTGTTGGACGCGGGTTTTCGCATCACCAAGGGCTGAGCGTCTGGGCGGCAGCAGGCGTCAAGCCGCGCCGCCGTGTGGCCCGGCCGGCCCCGACCCCCAGCGCTGTTGGCTTTGCAGCGCGTCCACCCAGCCTTCGAAGGCCAGCAGCAGCGGCGCGTAGTGTGCAGGCCGGGCTTCCAGTTCGCCCAGGGCCAGGCAGGTGGCTTCCAGCGTGCTGCGTTGCAGGCCGCTTTGGGATTTGCGAATGCGGTATTGCCCGGGCGGCGGGCTGGCCAGTGCGAAGCGTGGCAGCGTCAGCAAGCCCGGGTTCAGGTGCAGCAGCTGGCGCGACTGGCGCCAGGTGCCGTCCAACACCACCAAGCGGTTCAAGGGCACGGCGGTTTCAGCCCGTGGTGGGTTGGGCGTCGCCCCTGCCGACACGGGGTACAGCAGCGCGGTGCCGCGGGTCAGCCACGCGCCCAGCTGCAACGCATCGAATTGTTCCCCCACCCGGCGCTGGCACTGCGACAGGCTCAGCTCCAGCAGGCGCACCGTTCCCTTGGCGTGATGCTGCTCGGCAGGATGCTGCAGCACCAGGACCTCGATCTGATTGGGCGTGGGCCTGACCCAGTGGCACAGGCAGGTTCGCTGCGGCCTTTGGCAGCGGCCACAGCGCGGGCGAGGGGTGTCAGGTGGGTGATGTGTGGTGGGCATGGAAGGTTCGCGAGGCCCGCAGGCTATCCTGTCGCGCATGTCCCAGAACTCTGCCCCTGCATCTGCACCCGGCCCCATCGACTCGGCCGGCACCAGCGCCCCGGATCCTTGCGCCACAGACCCGACTGATCCCAGTTTTTCCGACCTGGGCCTGCTGGCCCCGTTGGCCGGGGCGGCGGCTGCTGCGGGCTGGCGGCGGCCCACGCCGGTGCAATGTGCGGTGCTGCCAGCCATCCTGGCCGGGCGCGACGTGCTGGCGCAGGCCCCCACGGGCACCGGCAAAACGGCCAGCTTTGTGCTGCCCATTCTGCAAACCGTGTTGGCCACACCGGGTGTGGAACAGGAGCGCCCGCGGCGCCTGGTCGCGCTGGTGCTGGCCCCCACCCGTGAGCTGGCCTCGCAGATCGGTGCGGCGGCGCAAGCCCTGGCGCCCCAGCTCAAGACCGTGGTGGTGGTCGGCGGCCTGTCGATCAACCCGCAGATGATGGCTTTGCGCGGTGGCGCCCACATCGTGGTGGCCACCCCGGGCCGTTTGCTCGACCTCACACGGCAGAACGCGCTGCGCCTGACTGACCTGAACGTGGTGGTGCTGGACGAAGCCGACCGGCTGTTGGACGCTGGTTTTGCCGACGAGACACGGCGTGTCCTGGCCTTGCTGCCGCGCCCGCGCCAAACCTTGATGTTCAGCGCCACCTTGCCCGAATCGGTGCGCGCCTTGGCGCGCGCCGCGCAGACCCATGCGTTGGAGGTGACGGTCGATGCCTTGCCCGTGGCCGCTGCGCCGGCTGCGGCTGAATCGGCGAGCGGCCAGCCGGCAGTGGCTGCTGACGATGCGGTTCAAGACGCCGTCGCTCCAGCCGCCACCCTGCAACGCGCCATCGTGGTCGAGACCCAGCGCCGCACGTCGCTGTTGCGCCACCTGATCAGCACCCACCGCTGGCCGCGCACGCTGGTGTTTGTGGCCACCCAGCACAGCAGCGAGCACGTGGCCGACAAGTTGCGTCAGGCGGGTCTGTCGGCCGCAGCACTGCATGGCCAGCTGAGCCAGGGCCGGCGGGCCCAGGTACTGGCCGATCTGCAGGCGGGGCTGCTGCAGGTTCTGGTGGCCACCGACCTGGCCGCACGCGGCCTGGACGTGCCGGCGTTGGACGCCGTGGTCAACCTGGACCTGCCGCGCTCGGCGGCCGACCACACCCACCGCATCGGCCGCACCGGTCGCGCTGGTGCAGCTGGGGTGGCGGTGAGCTTTGTGCTGGCCGACGCGCCGGGCAGCGAAGCGCACTTTCGCCTGATCGAAAAGCGCCAGCAGCTGCGGGTGCCACGCGAGGTGCTGGCCGGCTTTGAGCCGCCGGCGGTGTTGCCGGCCTTGCCCGCCGACCCCCACGGCGGAGTCAAGGGCAAGCGCATGAGCAAGAAGGACAAGTTGCGCGCCGCGGCAGGGCGAGCCTAGCCTGGTGCAGGCTGGCGTTTGTCCCGCTTACTCCACCTTGCCAATCTTGCGCACGGCTTCGGTCATGCGTTTGGCGTCGGCCTCCCAATAGAGCTGGAATTCAGGGGCATCCAGGTATTCAAGGGGGCTGCCAGCGCGGTTGATCACGTCAGCAACTTTGGGGTCGTTGGCGACTCTGGCCGCCGCGGTGCGCAGTTTCTGCACCACCTCGTCGGGTGTGCCTGCAGGAACAAACAACGCCGACCACTGCGTGAACACGGCGCCCAGGCCCAGCCCTTTCAAGCTGGGTACGCCTGGCAGTGAAGCCAGGGGTTGCTCGCCCCAATGCGCCAGCGCGCGCAGTTTGCCGGCCTTGATTTGCTGCACCACGGTGCTGGGCCCGCTGGCCACCGCGTCCACCTGTCCGCCCAGCAGTGCCAGCAGGGCCGGCCCTGCTCCGGTGTAGGGAATGTGCGTCATGTGAAAACCGCCGCTGGACTTCAGCATTTCCATCGGCACATGCATGGTGCCGTAGTTGCCGCTGCTGCCGTAGTTGAACTGGCCGGGGTTGGCCTTGGTGGCAGCCACCAGGTCGGCCAGGGTCTTCCACGGCGATTCGGCGCGTACCACCAACACGGTGGGGTCGGCGGTGAAACGGGCGATGGGCTTGAACTGGTTCAGCGTGAACGCGGGCTTGCGACCCAGGATGATGTCGGCCTGCGGCAGGATGGAAATGGACGACAGGCTCAGCAGCAAGGTGTAGCCGTCGGCTGCCGCGCGCGCCGCCGCGCCCATGCCGGTGGCGCCGCCCGCGCCCACGCGGTTTTCCACCACCACGGTTTGTTTGAGCTCGCGGCTCAGCGACTCGGCCACCGGCCGGGCCACCGTGTCGGCCACGCCGCCGGGCGGGAAGGGCACGATCAGGGTGAGCGGTTTGTCCGCAGGCCAAGCACTTTGAGCCCAGCAAGCGGTGGCGCCTAGCAGGCAACTGGCCGCGACCAGCCATGCCTTCAGCGAGGCCTTGCGCATTGCGCGTGGCGGGACAAGAACCAGACGGCAGTTCAGCGTGTTCATTGGACTACCTTTCGCGCTGCGCGCTGCGCGCTGCACGCTGGGGGATGAGCGCTTGGGAGTGGCCCAGCGCGCTCATGCTAGGCCCTCGTCAACAAAGCGATTTTCCAGCACGCCCAGGCCGTCGATCTCGATCCGCACCACGTCGCCGTGCTTCAACCAGCGCGGTGGGCTCATGCCCATGCCCACGCCCGCCGGTGTGCCGGTGGCGATGAGGTCGCCCGGGTACAGCGTGATGCCTCTGGAGCAGGTTTCAACGAGCGTGGGGATGTCGAAAATCAAATCCGTGGTGCTGGCGTCCTGGCGCAGATCGCCATTGACCCAGCAGCGCACGCGGGTGTTGCTGCCGTCCAGTTCGTCGGCGCTCACCAGCCAGGGGCCCATGGGGCAAAAGGTGTCAAAGCTCTTGCCCAGGTCCCATTGGGCGTGGCGCATCTGCACATCGCGTGCGGTCACGTCATTGACGATGGTGTATCCGAACACATGCGACAAGGCGTCGGTCTTGCTGATGTTGCGGCCGCCTTTGCCGATGACGAGGGTGAGTTCGGCTTCGTAGTCGATCTGGGCTGAGATGGCGGCGCCGGGCAAGCGCACCGCAGCGCCCGGGCCCACCACACTTTCGGGCACCTTGGTGAAGACGATGGGCCAGCTGTCCACCGCGCCGGTGTTGTCCTTGAAGACCGAAGTGCGAAGTTCTTTGGCGTGCGCGTGGTAGTTGCGGCCGACACAAAACAGGTTGCGTCGGGGTTTGTGCAACGGCGCCAGCAGGGCCACCGCCGCCAAGGGCAACTGGCCGCGCACCGGGGGCATGGCTTGGCCTGCCGCGATGGCTTGCACCAGGGCCAGCGCGCCGCGGCTGGCGTCGATGTCCAGCACCTGAACCTGGGCGCCGTCGCCCGTCAAGAGCCCAACGCCGTATTGGCCTAGGTGCTCGAAGCTGACTATTCGCACGCTGTCTCCTGCGGGTTCGCGGTGGGGCCCAAATGCTACCATTCCGACCCAAAGCACCACCGTTGAACGGCATGGACCCGATCGCCATCCTGCGCGAAAGCATCCTCGACAACCTGCGTTCACGCACCTGGCGTGCGGGCCATCGCATTCCCACCGAGCGGGCGCTGAGCGAGCAGTTCAGCATCAGCCGCTCGACCGTGCGGCGGGTGCTGCAGGAATTCAAACGCAAGCAGCTCATCACCCAGACGGTGGGCAGCGGCACCTATGTGACCGAGCAGGCGCAGGCGGCCCTGGCCCAATGGCCGGCGGCTGCGGTCGCACCCACCGTCAGCCCGGCCGAGTTGATGAGCGCGCGCCTGGTGCTGGAGCCTGCGCTCATCGAGATGGTCATTGGCAGCGCCACCGCGACCGACTTCGCCCGCATGGACGAATGCAACCAGAACGCCGAGGCGGCCACCTCGCTGGACGAGTTTGAACACTGGGACGCCGCCCTGCACAGCGCCATCGCCGACGCCGCGCACAACGGTTTCATCAGTGGTGTGTTCCGCCTGATGAACGAGGCGCGGGCGCAGGGCGAGTGGGGCATGCTCAAGCGCCGCAGCGCCACGCCCGAGCGGCGGCTGCAGTACCAGAAAGAGCACCGTGACCTGGTGGCGGCGCTGAAAAACCGCGACGCGGAACGAGCCAAGACCCTGTGCTTGGAACACCTGCTGCGGGTGCGGGCCAACCTCTTGGGGCGCTGAACATGGCGCCGCACCGAGGGTCCACCGCATTGACCGGCTGGGTGTGCGTCGCTAGAGTTTGCAGCTTCCGCCCAAACTAAACCAATCAGAACCAATCTGATCGACTGAATGGTTCAAGCCAGCGGTTCAAGCCAGAAAAAGAGGCGGTGCAAGAGATGCGCATGAACAGTCTGTCCCACCACCTGGCCACGGGCTTGGCGGCTTTGTGCCTGCTGGCCCAACCGACCTTCGCGCAGGACTACCCCAGCAAGCCCGTGCGCATCATCGTGCCCTTTGCACCCGGCGGCTCGGCCGACGTCTTTGGTCGCTTCATTGCACAGCGCCTGCAAGACAGCCTGGGCCAAAGCGTGGTCATTGACAACCGCCCGGGCGGCGGCTCGCTGATCGGCACCGACGCGGTGGCCAAAGCCGCACCCGACGGCTACACGCTGCTGTTGATGTCCAACACCCACACCGTCAACGAGTCGCTGATTCCGAGCAAGCCCTTTGTGCTGATGCGCGACTTTGCCCCGGTCGCGCCCATCAGCTATTCCGACCTGGTGCTGGTGACACGCGCCAACCTGCCCGCCAACAGCCTGGCCGAGTTGATCCGTGCCGCCAAGGCGCGGCCGGGCAGCATGTCCTACGCTTCATCAGGCCCCGGCACGCCGTACCACATGGCCGGCGAACTGTTCAAGGCCATGGCGGGCATTTCGGTGGTGCACATCCCTTACCGCGGCAGCGCCGGCGCGCGCACCGATGTGCTGGGTGGGCAGCTGGAAATGATGTTCGACGCCGTGCCGACCATGACCGAACACATCAAGGCCGGCAAGGTCAAGGCCCTGGCCACCACCGGCAAAGCCCGCACCAGCATCCTGCCCGACGTGCCCACCATGGCCGAAGCGGGCGTGCCGGGTTATGAGGCCACGCTGTGGTTGGGTTTGATGGCCCCCAAGGGCACACCACCCGCGGTGGTGGCGCGGCTGAACGCCGAAATGGGCAAGATCACCAGCAACCCCGAGGTGCGCCGCGCCTGGCTGGCCCAGGGCACCACAGCCATGACCATGGGCGTAGACGAGTTCACCCGCTACCTGAACGACGACATCGCCAAGTGGTCCCGCATCGTCAAGTTCTCTGGGGCCAAGGCCGAATGAGCAACACGCTGAATTTTTTGTCCGCTGGCGCGGCCCAAGGGCTGTTGCGTGCGCTGCAGGCCGCTTTTGAGGCTGACACGGGCTGGGCCTTGCAAGGCCGCTTTGGCGCGGTGGGCGCGATGAAAGAGGCCTTGCTGGCTGGCGAGCCCTGCGACCTGCTGGTGCTGACCGAAACCCTGGTGAACCAGCTGGTTGACGAAGGCCTGTTGCGCCGCGACAGCTGCGCACCGCTAGGCCGTGTGCGCACGGGCGTGGCGGTGCGCGCCGATCAGCCGCGCCCCGACGTGTCCACGCCAGACGCGTTGCGCGCCACGCTCAAGGCGGCCGATGCCATCTACTTCCCCGATCCGGTGCGTGCCACCGCGGGCATCCACTTTGCCAAGGTCATGCAGGAACTGGGCGTGTTCGATGAGCTGCAGCCGCGCTTTCGCACCTTCCCCAACGGCGCCACGGCCATGCGTGAGCTGGCAGCCAGCACCACGCAGCGCCCTGTGGGCTGCACGCAGGTGACCGAGATCCTCTACACAACCGGGGTGCACCTGGTGGCGGTGCTGCCGGCGCAGTTTGAACTGGCCACCCCCTACACCGCAGCCGTGACCACCGCATCCACTCAGGCCGTGGCGGCGGGCCAACTGGTGGCGCTGATGTCTGGCGCGGCTTCCATGGCCCTGCGCCAAGCCGGCGGCTTTGAATGATGCACAGGAGTCGCGCATGCAGCTGAGACGTTTGGCTGCCCTTCGGTGGTTCCTGCTTTTGGCAGGCGCGCTGCTGGCCGGACCTTCATGGGCACAGGACTACCCCAACCGCCCCATCCGCATCGTGGTGCCGTTTTCGCCCGGCGGCGCGGTCGACGGCCCCACGCGCGCCATCGCGCAAGAGTTGGCTCGGCGCTTGAAACAGCAAGTCATCATCGAAAACAAGCCCGGCGCAGGCGCCACCATTGGCAGCGAAATGGTGGCCAAGAGCGCGCCCGACGGCTACACGCTGCTGCTGGCCAGCCAGACCAACGCCATCAGCGCTTCGCTCTATCCGCGCCTGGCCTTTGCGCCCATCGACGACTTTGTCGGCATCTCTTTGCTCGGGCGCGAGCCCGGCGTGCTGGTGGTCAACTCGGCCATGCCGGTCAAGACCGTGGCCGAACTGGTGGCCATGGCCAAAGCCAAGCCGGGCGACATCAACTACGCGTCGTCGGGCAACGGCAGCGGTCAGCACCTGTTCATGGCCATGTTTGCTTCCATGGCCGGTATTCAGCTGACGCACGTGCCCTACAAAGGCAGTGGCCAGGCCACCACCGATCTGCTGGCCGGCACCGTGTCCATGTCCATGCCCGGCACGCAAGCGATGTTGAAGCACATCAAGGGCGGCAAGTTGCGCGCGCTGGCCACCACCGGCGTGACGCGTTCGCCCCAGTTGCCCGACGTGCCCACGCTGGCGGAGTCGGGTTTGAAGGGTTATTCGGCCTATGTCTGGATGGGGCTGCTGGCGCCCAAAGGCACGCCAATGGCCATCATCGAGCGGCTGCAGCGTGAGCTGAAAGCGTCACTGGCAGCGGCCGACGTGGTGGGCTTCATGAACGAGGCCGGCATCGAAGTCGTGGGCTCAACGCCTGCTGAAATGGACGCCTATTTCCGCGAAGAGCGAGACCGCTGGTCGCGCATCGTCAAGGAAACCGGCGCCAAAATTGACTGAACGGAATTCACCCCCATGACCACCATCACCGGCCGCGAACACTGGACCCACAAAACCACCACCGACGGCGACGTCAAGCTCTTCCTGTGGGAAAAGTTTGCGGGCTCGCCTGAAGGCAAGCCCGCCGTGCTCTTTGTGCACGGATCTTCGATGGCCAGCCAACCCACCTTTGACCTGACGGTGCCGGGCCGGCCCGACAGCAGCGTGATGGACTGGTTCGCCCAGCAAGGCTTTGTCTGCTGGTGCGTGGACATGGAAGGTTATGGCCGCAGCAGCAAAACGCGTGACATCTATTGCGACATTGCCAACGGCGCCGCCGATCTGGCGGCGGCCACCGACTACATCTTGGCCACCCGCGGCGTGCGCAGCTTTTTGACTTATGGCATCAGCAGCGGCGCCCTGCGCGCGGCGCTGTTTGCACAAAACCACCCCGAGCGTGTTGCACGCCTGGCGCTGGACGCCTTTGTCTGGACGGGCGACGGCGCGCCCACCTTGGAGCAACGCCGCAAAAAACTGCCCGAGTTCTTGGCCAGCAAACGCCGGCCCATCGACCGCGCCTTTGTGCGCAGCATCTTTTCGCGTGACCACCCTGGCTGTGCTGACGCCAACACGATTGAAGCCTTCGCCGACGCCATCCTGGCGCTGGACGACAGCATGCCCAACGGCACCTACATCGACATGTGCAGCAAGCTGCCGGTGGTGGACCCGCTGAAAATCAAGGTCCCCACGCTGGTGCTGCGCGGCCAGTTTGACGGCATTGCCGGCTTTGACGACCTGCTTCAGTTCTTCAAGTTCCTGCCGCACCCCGACAAGCAGTTCACCGTGCTCAACGGCATCAGCCATGCCAGTTTCCAGCAGAAGAACTACCGCATGGTTTATCAGATCCTGCATGCCTACTTCACGCAGCCGGCGCCGGCCTACACCGACTACGCCAGCCACTGAAGGGCGCAGACCGGGCTGATCCAGTCCGCCTTGACGTTGCCTTTTGTGGCACCTACATCGCTTTGAACAGGTGCACGTAGGCTCGACTCACCGGCAACTCGTTCGCGTGGCCCTGGATGCGCAGAAAGAGCCGGCTGGCTTCGTCGCGGCGGGTGCCGCTCAGGAATGAGAGGTTGACAATGGTGCTGCGGTGCACCTGCACAAACTGCGCGGGGTCCAGTTGCGCGCCGAGTTCGGCAATGGACGTGCGGATCAGGTGTTCTGCGGCGGCCGTTTGCACACAGGTGTACTTGTCATCGGCGCGAAAGAAAAGCACGTCCTGCACCGCCACCTGGTGGGTCAGTTCGCCGCTGCTGGCGCGTATCCAACGCAGGGGCTCTGGTTTGGCGGCAGCCGTTGCACCGGCTGCCGTGCTCGTTGCGCCAGCCAGGGCCGGCACCAGCTTGCGCAAGGCGGCCAGCAAGGCGCCGCTGTCGTCTGGTGCTGGATCGCCCTGGAGTTGGGCCAAGCCGCGTTGCACGCGCTCGATGGTGCGCTGCAGACGTTCGCTCTTCACCGGTTTGAGCACATAGTCCAGCGCCTCGTGTTCAAAGGCCTGGACCGCGTACTCGTCGAAGGCCGTCACGAAGACCACGCGCGTTCTGCCTTCAATGCCTTGGGCCACTTCCAGTCCCGTCAGCCCTGGCATCTGGATGTCCAAAAAGGCCAGGTCTGGTTGCAGCGCGGCGATGCGTTCGGCCGCTTCGACCCCGTTGCGCGCCACGTGCACCAGCTGCAGTTCGGGCCACAGGCGCTGCAACTCGGCGGCCAGCGCACGGCTCAGGTGGGGTTCGTCGTCGGCGATCAGGGCGGTGGGCATGGTCAAGTGGCTTGCAAGGGCAGGGTGATGCGGGCCAGGGTGCCTGGGGCGGCATCGGTCACGCTCAGGTTGGCGGCGCCGCCATACCGTGTGGACAGGCGTTGGCGGATGTTGTCCAGCGCCATGCCTGCACCGGCTCTGCCGCTGCGCCTGGGTGCTGCGTTGGGTCCCAAGCCATCGTCTTGTACGTCGATCACCAAGTGGGGGCCTTCAACGCGGGCTGTGATGCGCACGGTACCACCGGCGATGCTGGGCTCCAGGCCATGCACCACGGCGTTTTCCACCAGTGGCTGCAGCAGCAGCGGGGGCAGCGGTTGGGCGCGTGCAGCCGCATCGGCCAGGATGCTGAAACGCAGGCGGTCTTCCATGCGCGCTTGCAGCAGCTGCAGGTAGCTCTCGGCCAGTTGGAGTTCGTGGTCCAAGGGTGTGTTGTCGCTGCGCAGCGTGATCAGCGATGCGCGCAGGTAGTCGGTGAAGGACGACAGCATCTGCTTGGCTTTGGGCAGATCGTGGTCGAGCAGGCTTTGCACATTGGCCAAGGTGTTGAACAGGAAGTGCGGTTCGATCTGAGCCTGCAAAAGGCGCAGCTGGGATTCGGTGGCGCGGCGTTCGGCTTCGATGCTGCGCGCCTTGGCGGAAAACCAGAAGTGCAGCAGCAGGCTGGTCAGCAAGGCCACCATCACGCTGCTGGCGATGACGTTGGACCCATCTCTTTGGTTGATCCAAGCGCTGAAGTCCAGGCCCGCCAGGTAAGCACCCAAGGGCCAACCCAAGACAACGCCGACCAGGGGAATACCGCCAAAAAAGAGCGAACGTTGCCAAGCGCGCCAAGCGTTGAAGCGTTGCGGTCGGGCCCAGACGGCGCGAAGTCCATCAAACATCAGGTGGATCAGCACGCTGATGGTCAAGGTCACGGTGAAGTTCTTGCCGTACCAGTAGACCCAGCCGTCCAGGTTGCGCCATGCGCCATGGCCACTGGCAAAGGCGGCAAAACCCAGCACCGTGAATGGCGCGGCGATGGCTGCAGCAAAGAGCAAGGTCCAGAGCCACTGCAGCCACCAAGGGCCGGCACGTCCGCGGTTGTCGTTGCTGACCCAGGATTGCCAGGAGGCCTTGAGCAGTGCGCGGTCGATCTTCATGCCTGGAAGTTTAGGCAGCGGCCCTGCGCTTGGCGCGGGCCCGGCGACGAATGGACAGCGCGGATGCCCGGTTGGGCGCTGCGCGACGCCACTGGCAACCTTGCTGCGAGCCAGCGACAGGGCACGGGCTGTGCACGCTGGCGCACAGCAGGGTGTCACAGCCGCTCCCTACAATCTGGCTTTTGTCGCCACCCCCCAAACCCCCATGCAAATCGATCCGACCATCTTCAAGGCCTATGACATCCGCGGCATCGTGGGCAAGAACGTCGACGAGACCTTTGCCGAGCACCTGGGCCGGGCCTTTGGCTCCGAAGCGGTGGCCGCGGGCGAAAAGGCGGTGGCGGTGGGCCGCGACGGGCGCGTTTCGGGCCCCGGCCTGGCGGCCGCGCTGATCCGTGGCCTGAAAAGCACGGGGCTGGACGTGGTCAACATCGGCATGGTCACCACGCCGATGCTGTACTACGTCGCCGCCACCCGCGGCCAACACGGCTGCACGAGCGGCATCCAGGTCACCGGCAGCCACAACCCCAAGGACTACAACGGCTTCAAGATGGTGATGAGCGGCCGCGCCATCTACGGCGACGACATCCAAAAGCTCAAGGCCCGCATCGAAAGCGAAACCTACACCGTCAGGCGCGGCCGCAGCGCCAAGATGGACATCGGTGCCGAGTACGCCCACCGCATCACCCGCGACTGCAAGCTGGCGCGGCCGATGAAGATCGTGGTCGACAGTGGGAATGGCATCCCCGGCGCCAGTGCGCCGGCCATCCTGCGCGCGCTGGGCTGCGACGTGATCGATCTGTACAGCCAGGTCGACGGCGACTTTCCCAACCACCACCCCGACCCCAGCAAGCCCGAGAACCTGGCTGACCTGATCAAGGTGGTGCACGCCACAGGCGCCGAAGTGGGCCTGGCCTTTGACGGTGACGGCGACCGCCTGGGCGTGGTCACTGCGCAGGGCCACATCATCTACCCCGACCGGCAGATCATGCTGTTTGCGCGCGACATCCTCAAGCGCAACAAGGGCGCCACCATCATCTATGACGTCAAGTGCAGCCAGCGCCTGCCGGTGGCCATCCGCAAGGCCGGTGGCAAACCGCTGCTGTGGAAGACCGGGCACTCGCTGATCAAGGCCAAGCTGAAGGAAA
The DNA here is from genome assembly GCA_031375065.1 of Rubrivivax sp. Classification (GTDB taxonomy): domain Bacteria; phylum Pseudomonadota; class Gammaproteobacteria; order Burkholderiales; family Burkholderiaceae_C; genus Rubrivivax. The sequence goes on from JANMHH010000316.1 coordinate 15,837, forward strand.
CGGGCGCCCCCTTTGCCGGCGAGATGAGCGGGCACCTGTTTTTTGGCGAGCGCTGGTACGGTTTTGACGACGCGATGTACACCGCCGGTCGCTTGCTTGAAATCTTGAGCCGCGAGAAGAACCCGAGTGCCTTGCTCGACGCGCTGCCCACCAGCTTCAGCACGCCTGAGCTCAATGTCAGCTGCGCCGAGGGCGAACACCACGCCGTGGTGGCCGAGTTGTTGGCCCGTGTGGCCGACGGCCGCCTGACGTTTGAGGGCGGTGAAGTGGGCACCATCGACGGCCTGCGCGTCGATTTTGCCGACGGCTTTGGTCTGATTCGCGGCAGCAACACCACGCCGGTGCTGGTGCTGCGCTTCGAAGGCCACACCGAAGAGGCGCTGCACCGCATCGAAGCCCAGTTCATGGCGGTTCTGCGCAGCGTCAAACCCGACGCGCAGGTGGGCGCGGCGGCGCACTGAGCGACGCCGGCTGCAACGCTGCCTGTCGCGCAAGCGCATGAGCTTTTGGCTGGCCCGCAGCGCCTATTCGCTGCTGCTGCGACTGGCTTTGCCGCTTTACCTGGCGCGCCTGTGGTGGCGTGGTCGGCCTGGTGGGCATGAACCGGCCTACCGCCAGTGGTGGGGCGAACGGCTGGGTTTCAGCCACAGCCCCAGCGCACCGGGGCGGTTGTGGCTGCATGCCGTTTCGCTGGGGGAAACGCGCGCGGCTGCACCCTTGATCGATGCGTTGCGCGCGGCGCGGCCTGGGCTTCGCCTGCTGCTGACCCACGGCACCGCCACCGGCCGCGAGGCCGGGCTGGGTCTGCTGCGCGAGGGGGATGCCCAGGCCTGGCTGCCCTATGACACGCCGGGGGCGGTGCGGCGTTTTTTGCGTCACCACCAGCCGCTGGTCGGCGTGGTGATGGAAACCGAGGTCTGGCCCAACCTGTTGCACCAGGCGCGTGCGGCGGGCGTGCCCATGGTCTTGGCCAACGCCCGTTTGTCTGAACGCAGCGCCCAAAGGGGACGCCGCCTGTCGGCGTTGCAACACCCGGCCATGGCCAGCTTCGCGCAGGTGCTGGCG
>JANMHH010000358.1:0-9635 GCA_031375065.1 Rubrivivax sp.
GCCACCAGGCCGGCGTTGGTTTCCTGCCAGCTTTCCACCTTGAAGGGCCAGCGCTGGCCCAGGCGGTCGGCCAGCTGCTCGGCGGTCCAGACGTCCAGCAAGGCCAGGTCCAGGTTGGTCACACCGCCGGGCAGGCCGACCAGGCTTTGCGCCGCCCGCAGTGGCACCACCACCGTGCGGCGGTTCAGTTCCCGCACACCCAGATCCACCAGCGCGGTGACGCGGGCCGAGTCGGTGACCCCGCCGGTCTGGATGCTGAAGCGGTCACCCACCTGCAGGCCCAGATCGCGGGCCAGTTCGACCCCGATCACCGCTTCGCCCGGCGCCAGGCGTGCCACCCCGGCCACCACCTTGGTGCGCAGGTTGACGATGCGGTCATAACGGTCCAGTTCCACACCCAGCAACGCGATCGACTTTTGCGCTTCGCCACGCAGCGCCAGACCGGCGCCAGCCACCATCGGCGACACGGCCGCGACCTCTGGCAAGGCTTCCAGCAGCGGCAGCAGGGCCTGCCAGTTGGCCAACGAACGCGGGCGTTGTGCGCGCGGCTGGGTTTGGTCCAGCACCGCGGTGCTGCTCTGCACCGGGTCGCGGGCCGGCAGAACAACATCGTCCAGCGGGCTGATGCTGACATGGGCCTGTGCGCCCAGGGTCTTGTTCAGCGTGTTGGCCTGCAAGCCGCTGATCAGCGCCGAGATGTAGGCCACCACCGCCACGCCCGCAGCCACGCCGACGATGATCAACAGGGTCTGCATGCGCCCTTCGCGCAGAAAGCGCACCGCCACGCGGCGCTCGAAGCCCAGCCAGGCGTTCATGCGCTCAGCGGCCCATGGCGTTGCCCAAGGCCGAGCCGGCGTCGTCGGACTTGGCCTTGCCACGGGCCTGCGACGCGGCAGCCGTGGCCGCCTTGACGCGCCGGCCTGGGGTGGGCGAAGGCCCCAGCAGCACCACGTCGCCAGCCGCCAGGCCCTGCACCACTTCCACCGATTCCAGCGTGCGCAGGCCCAGGCGCACGGCCCGGGCCTCCACCCGGCCGGACTTCTCGAGCCAAAGGGTGGCCTGCGCCGCCGCTGAAGCGGCGCCACCCGCACCGTCCCCCGAGCTGGCGCGCAAGGCCGACAACGGCACCACCAACGCGGACTCGCGGCGCGCGGTTTCAACCTCCACCGACAGGCTCATGTCCTCGCGCAGGAAAGGCGGTGGCTGGTCGACCGAGAACTTCACCTCGACCGAGCCTCGCTGGGCATCGACCAGCGGCGCGATGCTCAGGACCCGGGCCCGGAAACGCTGCTCCGGGAAGGCATCGGCCAGCACCCAGGCGGCCTGCCCGACTTGCAGCTGCTGCAGGTAGCGCTCGTCCACCGGCGCCACCAGTTGCAGCGGCCCGGCCAGCGCCAGCGTCATCAGCGCGCGCCCGACTTGCACGATCTGGCCGGGCTCGACGGTACGGCTCAACACCCGGCCGTCGGTCGGCGCTTTCATGTCGGCCTGGGCCAGGCGCGCCCGGGCGGCTTGTGTGGCGGCCTGGGCCAGCGCCAACTGCGCCTGCGCCTGCACCAGGTCCGTGCCCTGCTCGGCGTTGGCGTTGCTTTGCGCCTGGGCTGCCGCCTGCTGGGCCAGCGCGACCTTCACCGCCCGTTCCGATTCGTCCAACCGGGCGGGGCTGAGGAAACCGCGCGCCACCAAGTCCTGAGTGCGTTGCAGGTCCGCCTGCGCGGCCACCCGCACCGCCTGGGCTTGCGCGGTGGCGGCCTGGGCACCGCTGCGGCCGGTGCTGCGCAAGCCCGCCAGGCGGGCCAAGGCCTGCTGTTCGCCGGCCACCGCCTGGTTCACGGCCGCCTGCAGTTCGGCGGTCTCCAGACGCACCAGCACATCGCCCGCGCGCACGGCCGCGCCCTGCGGCACCAGAACCTGCACCACCCGGCCGGTCAGCGTGGCACCCAGGTCGACCCGTGACGCGGTGGCCACGCGGGCCGAAAACTGCAAGGTGCGCAACAACGGCGCCGCTTGCACCACCACGGCCGCCGCTGGGGTGGCACGCGTCAACCACCAGGCCGCAGCACCGGCCAGCAACAGACCCCCCAGCAGCAGGGGCCAGAGCAGCCGTTTGGACCAGGGCAGGGTCACGGCACCGGGTGCCGGTGCGGATGGGCTGACCGGGGGCGGCGCTGGCGCAAGTTCGGCCATCGCTCAAGCGCCCGTCTTGCGCAGTTGCGTCAGTTCAGCCAGCAGATGCAGCTGGTCGCGCTGCAGCGCGATCAACTCTTGCCACTGTGTTTCGCGCAGCGCGTCGATCTTCTGGTGCAGCAGCATGATTTCCAGTTCTGCCTTGAGGTTGACCTCGTAGTCGTGCTCGACGCCGAGTCGGTCCTTCTGGGCCTGGCGGTTTTGCGACATCAGGATGATCGGCGCCTGGATGGCCGCCAGCATCGACAGGAACAGGTTGAGCAGGATGTAGGGGTAAGGATCAAAGGTCTGCCCGCGCCAGAAGAGCAAGGCGGCGTTCAAGCCGACCCAGCTCAGCATGGTCAAGGCGAACAAGCCCACAAAGACCCACGAGCCCCCGAAGCTGGCCACGGCGTCGGCCGCACGCTGGCCGCGGGTGGTGGCGGGCTCGGCCTCTTGCGCCAGGTTGCGCGCAATGTGGGTGCGGGCCGCCACATGGCGCGCCACCTTTTGCGCACGCGCATCCAGGGCGTCGTAACCCGTACCCAACAACTGGGTGGCGATGTCCTGGGCTGCGGGGCGCTTGTTCACGAGCTTCAGTTTAGGCCTGCTGAGCGGGATCAACTTGACACAGCGCAGACGAACCGCAGACACAGCGCGGACTCCATGCAGACTCAGCGCAGACTCCGCGCAAAGACAGCGCAGCACCAACCCGGCGCTTGGCGCGCCGCCAGGATCAAGCCTTTGCCAACAGGGCCCGTTCGATGCGCCGGCGCGCCACCTGCGTCTTGGGCACTGGGATGTCCCACCACATGCGCACGTCTTCTTCCAGGCCCACGCCGTGCATGAAGTTGTAGATGCCCTTCTTCAAGCCCAGGCCCAGTGCGTCGTGGTCGACACCCGTGGGGTCGATGAAGCCGATGTCGTTCTTGGCAAAGGTCACCGGTGGCAGCGGCACCAGGCTGACCCCAAAGTCCTGCGGCGCCTGGCCCACGGGTGAGTGCACGGTGCAGGCAAAGCGGTGCCAAAAGCCGCTGTGGATGCAGCCGTTGACAAACAGTTGGCGCACCAGCTCCAGCGCGTCCACGGTGTCTTGCACGGTCTGGGTCGGAAAGCCGTACATCAGGTAGGCGTGCACCAGCACACCGGCGTCGGCAAAGCCTTTGGTCACACGCGCCACCTGGTCGACCGATACACCCTTTTTCATCAGCGTCAGCAAGCGGTCTGACGCCACTTCCAGGCCACCGCTGATGGCGATGCAGCCGCTGTCGGCCAGCTGCTGGCACAGCTGCGGCGTGAAGGTCTTTTCGAAGCGGATGTTGCCCCACCAGCTGATGCCGACCTGGCGGCGCTGCAGCTCGGCGGCCAAGGCCTTCAGCGACTTGGGCGGCGCGGCTTCGTCAACCAGGTGAAAGCCGGTCTGGCCGGTCTCTGCCACGATGGCCTGCACGCGGTCGACCAGCGTGGTGGCGCTGGCGGCGTCATAGCGGCTGATGTAGTCCAGGCTGACGTCGCAAAAGCTGCACTTCTTCCAGTAGCAGCCATGGGCCACGGTCAACTTGTTCCAGCGGCCGTCGCTCCACAGGCGGTGCATCGGGTTGAGCATGTCCAGCAGCGACAGATAACGCTGCAGTGGCAAGCCGTCCCAGGTCGGCGTGCCGACGTCTTCGAAGGGCACGTCGGGCTCATGGAAGTTGACATAGCGCACCGCTCCCTGGTCGCGCCTGAAGGTGCGCACCAGGCGCTGTGCCGAACGCTGGCCTTGCAGGTGCTCCAGCAGCGCCAGCAAAGGGCGCTCGCCGGCGTCAAGCGTGATGTAGTCGAAGAAGTCGAAGACCTGCGGCTCGTTCAACTCGCGCAGTTCGGTGTTGACAAAACCACCGCCCAAGACGGTGGTGATCTGCGGAAACGCGGCCTTGATCGTCTGGGCGATGCGAAAGGCGCCGTAAACCGCGCCCGGAAACGGCACGCTGATCGACACCACGGTGGGCTGGTGCTGGCCCACAGCCGCCAGCGTCAGCTGTTGCAGCAGCTGGTCGACCAGGTTGGGCGCAACGGCCAGGGCGGCGGCCAGCGGCTCAAAGGTGGCTTGGCTGGCGGCCAGCTTTTCGCCGTAGCGCACAAACTCGAAGCGCGGGTCGACGCCATCCTTGATCACATCGGCCAGGTCGTTCAGGTACAGCGTGGCCAGGTGACGCGCGCGGTCTTGCACCCCCAGCGTGCCAAAGGCCCAGGCCATCGGGTCGCCGCCTTCCGTGTCGGCCTCGAACACGTCCAGCGACTGAAAGCGCGCGCCTTCGGGCAGGTAACTGCGGCTGGCGATGCGGTGGGCCAAGGTGCTGTCGCGGCCTTGCAGAAAGGCGATGGTGGGGTCGATGGTGCTGCGGTAGGCCTCAAAGGCCTGCACAAAGTGGTCCACCCGGGCGCTGCGCGGCAACGCTGGCTGGCGGGTCACCTGCTCGTGGATGGCCGTCAAGCCAGGCGCAGACAGCAGCCGCAGGATGAGCGCCAGCGCCAGGTCTTCCTGCACCGCCAGCACGCCACGCGAGCGCAGAAAGCCGGTCAGGTAGGCGGTCGACGGATAGGGCGTGTTGAGCTGCGTCATCGGCGGGATGACGGACAACACACGGATGGGGTTGAGAAGCATGGACGGCATCAGGCAGCGGCGGGATTGTGGCGCGATGCAGCGTCTGTGCTGGCTGCACCGGCTGCACCGGCTACATCAGCGGGAACATCAGTGGGAACAGCGGCGGGAACGACAGCGGCAACAACAGCGTCGATGGCAGCGCACCGATCAGCGCAACCAGCGCAGCAGCGCCTGGTAAACAGCGTCGTCATGGAGCAATTGCATGTGGTTCACACCTCGCACTTGCAGCTGACAGTCTGGCTCGAAAAGCAGTGTTCGCGCAGGGTCTTTGTGGCGGCCCAGCGCGCTGTCCACCGTCACCAAGCCGTCACCCAGCAACCGGCCCTTCAGGCCTGCGGCTTGTGCGCTGGTGCTGGCGGCCACGGCATGGCAGCGCGGCTGCGCTGGCAAGGGCACGTGCACCTGTCCTTGACCGCGCTGCATCGGCAGCAGTTGACCGTGGCGCAGGTCGGTGATGCCCAAGCTGCGCAGCTTGCCCAAACGCGCCAAGGGCGCGGCGTAGGGGGCTGCACCCAGCACGATGTCCAGCCCATGGCCGGCTCGTTCCAGCGGCGCGCCGTGGTGCGGCGTGCCCAGGAAAACGGCGTCGTCCAGCTGGCCCACCCAGGCCTGCCCGGCCAGCTTTCCCTGGTGCAGCGCGCTGCGGGCCACCAGGCCGCCCATGCTGTGACAGAGCAAAACCACGCGTTCCAGTGGAACGGGCCAGGCGGCCAGCAGTTGATCCATCAGAACCGCAAACTCGGCGCCATTGGCATGCACCGGGAGGCCTGTGTTGTAGCGCAGGTAGACCGGCGTGTAGCCGGTTTCCAGGGCCAGTGCAGCGCCGTGGTCATGGCCCTGACGCGTCCACTGCAGGTCGTTCATGCACAGGCCGTGCAACAGCACCAGCAAACGGCCGGTGGCGGTGGGCAACGCGGCCTGCAACGCCGCGCCCTGAAGGGTCAAGGCGTGACCGCCCGAACGAAAGCCCATGGGCGTGGCCAAAGGGTTGCCGGTGGCTGCCAGGTGGTCGCCCAAGACACCGTTGAGCGCCGCCACCACCGCTTCACGTTCGCGGCTGCTGGGGGGCGTGTCGGCGGTCAGGGTGTCGGCGGTGTGGGCTTCGGCGCTGGATGGCGCCAACAACGGTGTCAGCGCCGCCAACAAGGCGTCCACGCTGCCACCCACCAGCCGCGTGACACCCCGAACGCTGCGGTACACCAGGCCCGTGATGCCGCTGGTTTGTTCGCGGCCCTTGAAGCCAGGAACGCTGGCGATGCGCGCGTGCATGGCCTCGACCAAGTCGGTCAGGCCCAGCGTCGCGTCGACAGCCAAACGGGCCGCACCGCGCACGTCAGCAGCGGTCCTGGGGTGGTTGGCGGCAGCGTTCGAACGCGCGTGTTTGGCAGTCATCACGCCAGTTTAGGCTTCTGCTTGCAGACCGGGCCTGCAACGCGATGCGACGGTTTTCCACGAGCCGGTGGGCGGCCGACCCCCGAAACCCATGGCCGCAGCTGGAAGTCGACGGGCGCGACCCGCGATTCAGTCCAGGCTGAGTTGAGCCGTGCAACCGACACGGTTGCCAACGTAGCTGGGCAGGTTGACGCTGCTGCCAGTGCGTTCGTCGCGGGTGGCGGCGCAGGTCATGGCCAAGGTGCGGGTGGCCGCCCAACGCGCGCCCACGGTCAGCGACTGGTTCTTGTCGCTGCTGCTGGCGGCCGTGGCACCGTCGACAAAACCACGCTGCGCCCACGCCAGTGCCGCACTGACCTCCACTTTGCCCGACGCGTCAAAGGTGGCGCGCAGGCCTTGGGTGTTGCTCAGCTGACTGAAGTCGGTGGCCGATACCGAGGCGCCGCCGTTCAGCCGCAGGAAGCCGCTCTCCTGACCCGACTCGCGCGTCAGGTTGCCGTTCAGCGTCAACCGGCCCGTGGGCTTCCAGTTCCAGGCCAACGAGCCCGTCAGCCCTTCGAAGTTGCTGGCGGCAGAGCGTTCGTACTGCACCCGGCTGGACGCCAGGCGCAGGCTCACGGTGCTCAGGCCACTGGGCAGCCACACCGCAGAAACAAAAACATCCTCGCGGCGGCTGTTCTCGGCGCGGGTCTGGCCCGGGGCTGGCGCCTCGAAGCGGGTGCGGTCGCCACCCAAGCCCAGGCTGAGCAGCCAGATGCCACTGGGCCGAACCGCCAAACTCAAGCGCGCACTGTCCTGGGCATAGGCGCGCGACGCAAACTCAAGCGCCGAGAACGACACCTTGCGCTGGCCCGCGCCAAGGTCCAAGCCCAACAAGCCCACCCCACCCAGCCCCAGGTTGACCGCGACCTCTTCGCTGCGTTCGATGTTGGAGATGGACACCGGCGTGACCCCACCCACATTGAAGTCGGCCTGCCGGCGGTTGGCCATGAATTTGAGGCTGCCCGACAGGTGGCCCACGGTGGCGCCGGTGAGCCCGGCTGCCAAGGCATAGCCGTCGTTGTTGCGCGCGCTCAGATGGCGAAAGTTCTGGTGGTTGAAGGACCCGTTGGCATAGGCTCGCTGGCGGCCCAGGGTCAGATCGAGCCCGCCCGAGAGCGTGGTTGTCGACACGGTGTCGGACTGCTCACTGCCGCGTGGGCCGTTGAGGACGTTGGACTCGTGGGTCCAGTTTTGCCCCGCCGACAAGGTCCAGGGCCGTGGGGACGGCTGTGCAGCGGCCGTCAGCAGCGCCGAGCAACCCGCCAGCGCGGCCCACAGCGTGGTTCCCACCCTCATCGCCAAGTCCTCATCGCCACATCCTCATTGCCACGCCCTCATCGCCACGCCAACAGGGCCTGGCACCGATGGCCGGGCATCCAGGGCTTTGAGCCCGGTGCGCCAGTGGGCCACACGGCGGAACAAAAAGTTGATGGGGGGAGCATGTCGTGCGACAAACCTCGGTAAGAACCCTCGCAGTGAGGGGCTTGTCCATTGATCGGGCTACAGCCTATCATCAAGCCGTCTTGAAAGCGATTCCTGAAAACGCTTTCATCACTCGGCACGGCCCGCTCAGTCTTGAATCCACAGGGCGGCCCGGTAGAGTCCAGCAAAGCCGCTTTCGGCTGCCCTCAAGCGCTCAGTCACCAAACGGCGCCCGGACATCACAGGAGTCAGGCCATGCAAGAGAACACCATCGAGATCAGCGCCATGCCGCGCAGCGCACTACGGGGGGCTGTCGGCCGCGTTAGCCGGGTCGGCCGGGTTGGCAACGACGCCGGGGTTGGCCGCGTGGGCCTGGCGGGTTTGGTGCTGGCCTTGGCGCTGTCGGCCTGCGGCGATGCCAAGAAAGAACCGGCGGCATCGCAAACCGCTGTTCGGGTCAACAAGGAAGAGCTCACCGTCCACCAGATCAACCTGTTGCTGCAGCAGCAGCGTGGGCTCAAGCCCGAGCAGGTGGACCTCGCCAGTCGCCGAATCGTCGAGTTCCTGATCGACCAGGAGCTGGCCGTGCAGCGCAGCAAAGAGCTCAAGCTCGACCAGGACGGCCGCGTCTTGCTTCAGCTGGAAGCCGCCAAGCGTGAAGTCCTGTCCCGCGCCTACGCTGAAAAGCTGGGCGAGTCGGTGGCCAAACCCAGCGCCGAAGAAGTCAAGAAGTACTACGACGACAAACCCGCCTTGTTCAAGGAACGCCGGGTCTACAGCCTGCAAGAGCTGACGGTCGAGGCAACACCCGCGCAACTGGTGGCGCTGAAGGAAAAACTGGCCCAGGCCAAGACCATGAACGACGTGGTGCAGCACCTGCGCAGCAACAACCTGCGATTCACCGGCGACCAGGGCGTGCGCGCGGCCGAACAGCTGCCGGCTCCGGTGCTGGAGCTGCTGTCCAAGACCCAGGAAGGCCAGATGACGTGGCTGCCAACGCCGGCTGGCGCGGTGGTGACGATGCACGTGAGCTCGCGCCTGGACCCGATCGACGAGGCCCGGGCCACGCCGGTCATCGAGCTGTTCCTGACCAACGAAGCCAAGCGCAAACGCCTGGACGGTGACATCAAGGCCTTGCGCGCCGCGGCACGCATCGAGTACGTGGGCAAGTTTGCCCCGGCTGCTTCAGCCGCTTCAGCTGCACCGACCCCTGCCCAGGCCGGCTCTGGCGCTGGCGCGACACCTGCTGCCGCTGCCGCCGCCACGCCACCTGCGGCTGCGGCCAGCGGCCTGACCGCCGACACCATCAGCCAAGGCTTGGGAATCAAGAAATGAAACCGCAACGCCCATCGTCGCCCCGAGCCGGCCTGTTGCTGCTGCTGAGCATCTTCTGCCTGCTGTTTTTGCTGTGGGGCAACCCCGCCCAGGCGCAACAGCCCGCGCCTTCTGCGGCGCAAGCTGCGCCCACCGAGTACCGCCTGGGCGCGGGCGACACGGTTCGCATCAGCGTCTACCAAAGCCCCGACCTCACGGTGGACGCCCGCATCAGTGAGACCGGGCAGCTGAGCTACCCGCTGCTGGGCACCATCAAGCTGGGCGGGCTGAGCGTGGCCGCTGCAGAAAAATTGATTGCCGACGGTTTGAAGAACGGCAACTTTGTGCGCAGCCCGCAGGTCAGCGTGTTTGTGGCCCAGGTGCGAGGCAACCAGGCTTCGGTGCTGGGCCAGGTCAACCGCCCAGGCCGTTTCCCGCTGGAAGCGCCGGACTTGCGCCTGTCGGACCTGCTGGCCATGGCGGGCGGCATCTCGGTGGCTGGGGCTGACAACGTGATCCTGGTGGGCTCCCGCAGCGGCCAACGAATTCGCAAGGAAATCGAACTGGCCGCCATCTTCGGCAGTGCCGATGCCGGCGCCGACATGCTGGTGCTCAATGGCGACGTGGTCTATGTCGAGCGCGCGCCCATCGC
>JANMHH010000373.1:0-1532 GCA_031375065.1 Rubrivivax sp.
GCGCTGCCGGAGCCGGCCGACCGGGCGTACAGGTCGGCCGGCAAGACGCTGCCCAGCCAGGCGCTGACGCCGTCGCGAAAGCTGGCCACCATGATGGTCAAAGCCACCGACAAGGCCAGGCTGGCCACCACACCGGCCACCGCCGCGGTGGCCGTGCGGCGCTGAAAACGGGCGCGCTGCAGCGCCAGCAAAGGCAGCGCACCGCGCCCGGCGGGCATCAGGCCCAGCAGCGCATGAACAGCCGCCGGTATCAACGCCACGCCGCCCAGCAGCAGCGCCGCGACAGCGCCATATGCGGCCAGCGGCAGCCCTGCGATCGGCGGCGCAAAAGCCGCGCCCCCGCCCAGTGCCAGCAGGGCCAGGCCTGGCCAGGCTGGAGGGGCCTGGGTTTCGGGCGCGCCCAGTCCCTTCAACGCCTGGGCCGGTGACAGGCGCTGGGCCTGCTGCGCCGGCCACCAACCGCCGACCAAGGCCGACGCCACACCGAGCGCAGCAAACACCAAGGCGCTGCCCGGGCCCACCTGCAGGGCTGGAACGATGCCCGGAAAGTAGCCGCCGCCCAGGTCGCCAGCCAGCAAGCGCAAGGCCGCCCAGGCCAGGCCCGCGCCCATCAGCAGCCCCAGCGCGCTGCCAGCCAGGCCCAGCAAGGCGCATTCACTGAGCACCCAGCGCCGGCGGTCCTTGGCCGACAGACCCAGCACACCCAACAAGGCCAGCGCCGGGGTGCGCTGCGCCACCGACAGCGAGACCACCGAAAAGACCAGGAACGCGCCGACAAAAAGGGCCACCAGCGCCAACACCGTGAGGTTGACACGGTAGGCACGCGACAGGTTGGAGACCCGCTGCTCTGACTCTTGCGCTGCCGCCGCCCGCACGCCCGGCGGCAGCTGCAAGCGCTGCAGCAGCGCAGCCACATCGGTGCCGGGCACCAGGCGCAGGTCCAGGCGGCTCAACTGCCCCAGCTGGGAAAAGCGCTCTTGCGCGCCCGCCAGGTCCATCACCACCAACGGGCCACCGGCGCTGGCGATCTGGCCGGCCACACGGAAGTTGGCATAGCCGGGGCCCGACTGCAGTTGCAGGCTTTCTCCGGGTTTGGCTTGCAGCGCTTGACGTGCGGCTTCGTTGAGAAAGACGGCATCGGGGTCCATGAAGACCAGACGGTCCTCACCAGCTGCGGGGCGGGGCATCAGCAAAGGTGCCAGCGGCGCCGCCAGCAAAGCGTCCAGGCCCAGCACCCGAACGCTGACCCGGGTGCCGGCGGCGCTGCGCGCGACCGTGTTGATCTCCAGCACCGGGCTGGCCAGCGCCACAGCCGGATCGGCGGTCACGCGGTCGAAGAGTGAATCGGGCATGGCCTGCCCACGCAGCGTAAGGTCTGGGTCGCCGTTGGTGGTGCGCACCGCGCTGGAAAACTCCGCCAACGCCGAACTGTTGATCAGGTGCACCGAGTACGACAGCGCCACGCCGAGCGCCACCGCCATCAACGCCGCGCCATGGCGCCAGGGGTGGTGCCGCCACTCGCGCAGCGCCAG
>JANMHH010000378.1:0-2522 GCA_031375065.1 Rubrivivax sp.
CCTTCGTTGAACAACATCAGCATGGCCGCCAGTTCGCACGCGCGCGCCGGCTCTGCGCCAGCCTGCTGCAAGCTGGCTTCAAAAATGAGCTGCATCTCGTTCAGATGATGGCTGGCCCGCGCAGCGAGCTCGTCATCCACATCGGCCATCTCCAGCACCGTGTTCACCAGCATGCAGCCCCAGCTCGCGCCGCGCGCACCGGCAAAGCTGCGTTCGAAAAAGCGCTGCAGGTCATCGACCGTCGGCACGTCGGTGCGGTTGCTTTGCAGCAGTTGCAGGGTGCGCGCGGCCCACAGGTCGAGGCACTCGGTGTAAAAGCTGCGCTTGTTGCTGAACGCGGCGTAGAAGCTGCTGCGGCCGATGCCCATGGCCGCCAGCAGATCGGCCAGCGACGTGGCCTGGTAGCCCTTGCGCCAGAACAACGAGATGGCCTTGTTGACGGCTCGGGGGCGGTCGAATTCAAGTGGGCGGCCCATGTTTTAATTTTGGACTGAAAGGTTCACAATGGCAAGCCGCTGGCAAACGGGTTGGCTGTTTCAGACAAGCCAGCCTGCGCTTTGAAGACGGGTCTCGCCGTCAAACCCACGGGCAGCGCAGACGCAGCAAAGACGCAGCACAGACCTTCCGCCCTTTTTCTTTTCCACCCTCACTCGGAGTCGACTCAATGATGTTCAAGGCCCTCATGCTGGAGAACGCCCCCGCCTTCTCGGCGTCCGTGCAAACGGTCGACGAAGCCCGCCTGCCTGCTGGCGACGTGACCGTGTCGGTGGCCTACTCGACACTGAACTACAAGGAAGGGCTGGCCATCACCAACAAGATGCCGGTGGTGCGTCAGTGGCCGATGGTGGCCGGCATCGACGGCGCCGGCACCGTGCTCGAGTCGTCGCATCCGGACTGGAAACCCGGCGACAGCTTCGTGCACAACGGCTGGGGTGTCGGCGAGACCCACTGGGGTTGCCTGGCGCAACGGGCCCGGCTCAAAGGCGACTGGCTGGTCCGCTTGCCCGCCGCCTTCAGCGCCCGCCAGGCCATGGCCATCGGCACGGCCGGCTACACCGCCATGCTGTGCGTGCTGGCGCTCGAGGACCATGGCGTCAAGCCCGGCACCGGCGAGGTGTTGGTCACCGGCGCCACCGGCGGCGTCGGCAGCGTGGCGGTTGCGCTGCTGTCGTCGCTGGGTTACCAGGTGGTTGCGTCGACCGGCAAGGCCGAGGAAGAAGCCTACCTGCGCCAACTGGGTGCGGCCGCCGTCATCGACCGCGCCGAACTCGCCAAGCCTGGCAAGTCGATGCAGAAAGAACGCTGGGCCGCCGTGGTGGATGCCGTGGGTTCGCACACCTTGGCCAATGCCTTGGCACAGACGCGTTACGGCGGCGTGGTGGCGGCCTGTGGCCTGGCCCAGGGCATGGACCTGCCCACCACCGTGCACCCCTTCATCCTGCGCGGGGTCAGCCTGATCGGTGTCGACTCGGTGATGGCGCCGCGCCCAGTGCGGCAACGCGCCTGGGACCGGTTGGCCGCTGACCTGGACGTGAGCAAGCTCGAAGGCATGATCGAAGAGATCACGCTGGACGGCGCCATCGCCAAGGCCCAGGCCCTGATGGAAGGCAAGGTGCGCGGCCGCGTGGTCGTGCGCATCGTCTGAAGCCCATGGACCACGACCGGTCGCCGGGCGGCACCCAGAAGGGCCGGGCGCGGCAGTTCGGCAACACACCACCTGAGAAAGGGACACCACCATGAACAAGGCGGTCTGCCTGGTCCTTGGCGCCGGTGCCGGCATTGGCGGCAACGTGGCCAAGCGCTTTGCGCGCGAGGGCTATCACGCCTGCCTGGCGCGCCGCAGCGACAAAGCCGGGCTCGACCAGCTGGTGGCCGAGATCGAAGCCGAGGGCGGCTCGGCCAGCGGCTTCATGATCAATGCGGTGGAAGAAGGCAGCATCGAACAACTGGTCACCCACATCGAGACCAACGTCGGCCCGATCACGGTGGCGGTGTTCAACCTGGGCGCGCAGATCGGCGACCGTGGTCTGGCTGGCACCACGCTGAAACAGTTCGAGATGGGCTGGCGCATGGCCACCTTCGGCCTGTTCCGGCTGGCGCAGGTGCTGTTTCCCCACATGGAGCAGCGTGGCAAGGGCGCGCTGCTGGTGACGTCGGCCACCGCCGCGCTGCGCGGCAACGCCGGCCAGCATTCCCACGCTGCGGCCATGGGTGGGCGGCGCATGCTGTGCCAGTCGCTGAACGCGCAGTTCGCGAGCAAGGGCATCCACGTCGCGCACATCGTCATCGACGGCGCGGTGGACGCCCCCGACACCCTGGGCAAGATGCTCGGCCCCGAGCGCTTCCAGGCGCTGCGCGAGAAGAAGGGCCTGCACAACGACGGCCTGCTGGTGCCGGCCGAAGTGGCCAACACCTACTTCTACATCGCACACCAGCACCGCTCGGCCTGGACCTTCGAGCTTGACCTGCGCGCCCATTCCGACCTGGCCTGGTGGAACCATGCCAGCAACCCCGACCTCAAG
>JANMHH010000408.1:0-33202 GCA_031375065.1 Rubrivivax sp.
GCCATGCCGGTGAGCTTCTTGTTCAGCTCGGGGATCACCACGCCCACCGCCTTGGCCGCGCCGGTGCTGCTGGGGATGATGTTTTCCAGGATGCCGCGGCCGCCGCGCCAGTCCTTGTTGCTCGGGCCGTCGACGGTTTTCTGGGTGGCGGTGGCGGCGTGCACGGTGGTCATCAGGCCGCGCTTGATGCCCCAGTTGTCGTTCAGCACCTTGGCCACCGGGGCCAGGCAGTTGGTGGTGCAACTGGCGTTGCTGATGATGGTCTGGCCAGCGTAGGTCTTGTCGTTGACACCGAAGACGAACATCGGTGTGTCGTCCTTGCTGGGCGCGCTTTGCAGCACCTTCTGGGCGCCGGCGTCGATGTGCTTTTGGCAGGTTTCCTTGGTCAGGAACAGGCCCGTGGCCTCGATCACCACCTGCGCGCCCACGTCGCCCCACTTCAGCGCGGCCGGGTCGCGTTCGGCGGTCAGGCGGATGCGCTTGCCGTTGACGACCAGGGTGTTGCCGTCGACCGCGATGTCGCCCTTGAAGCGGCCGTGCACGCTGTCGTACTTCAGCATGTAGGCCAGGTAGTCGGGCTCCAGCAGGTCGTTGATGCCGACGATTTCGATGTTGGGAAAGTTTTGTACGGCGGCGCGAAACACCATGCGACCGATGCGGCCGAAGCCGTTGATGCCAACTTTGATGGTCATGATTTCTCCTGGGGTTTGAGGTCGATTTTCAAGCAAGGAATGGTGATCTTGGCGTCGGCGGCAAAGATAGAGTCGGCCGAGTTGCGTCTGACATCCAGTTCAGCGGTGGCCATCCACTCCAACAAAGGTCGTCGTGCCGGGTTGCTGGGCCCCACTTCGCCCACCAGGTTGGCCAGCAGGGGCCGTCGGTAATTGAGCCGAACGTCAAAGGGGCAGCCCATGGTTGTGGTGTCCATCAGCAGAACCTGCTGCTGTATGCCTTTGACGTTGGCAAGAAACTGCCTGAATGTGAGGTCCTTGAAGCCGTAGCGGCTGTCCTCCATCAAGAACTGATAGATCGGCGTGAAGGTCAACGGCTCGCCACTGTGGCACGGCAGCCGAAGGTCTTTTGCCCACTCGCTCAGCAGCTCCGCAAGCCCCTGCGCACTTGGGCGGGCGAATACTTCAACCGCCGGGGCGGTGTCGCTGCCCGTGAAACGCAAGCGAACCAACACACGTCCTTGAAGTTCCTGACGTCGAGCCCACAGGGGGTACTCGGGTGCTCGCGCCCCGCTGGGGTGGACCACGCAGCGCCACAGCATGCCCCTTTGGGCGGCGTTGCTGTCTTCGGGGGTGGACCAGTGCACGCGCCGCCGATCGGTGGAAAAAACGAAGTCCTGCTTGATGCGTGCCGAGCCACCGCTCGCCACCAGACACGGAACGCGCAATTGCCGCACATGGTCCAGCACGGCTGTCACAAAAGGTGGGCTGGCTTCTTGCAGCAGGATGGAAACTTCGGGCGCGCGGTCTGGCCGGGTGAAGTGCATTTCCACCTGCACCCGTGCGCCCTGGTTGGCGTTGAACTCTAAGTCGGGGTAGTCGGGCTCTTGGCCCTTCCCCTGGGTGTGCTGCAAGCAGAGCAGGGCATCGGATGGCTGCAACTCGGCCGCTTGCCCATGAGCCAGGCCGACAAGTCCTGTCCATGCCGCCAGGCCCAGCAGGCCCGCGCCTAAGCGCCCGGCTGCGCCCATGGCGTCAGCGCCCCAACACCTTGCGCACCACGCCCACCAAATTGGCAGCCGTCAACTTGAAGTGCTTGAACAGCTCGGGTGCCGGTGCGCTCTCGCCATAACTGTCGATGCCCACCACGGCGGCGCAGCCGTACTTCCACCAGCCGTCGGTGACGCCGGCTTCGATGGCCACGCGCGGCACACCGGCGGGCAGCACGCTCTTCTTGTAGGCCACGCTCTGGCGGTCGAAAGCGGTGGTGCTGGGCATGCTGACCACGCGCACGGCGATCTTGGCTTTGGCCAGTTCGGCCTGCGCGTGCAAGGCCAGCATCACTTCACTGCCGCTGGCGATGATGACGGCCTGGGCCTTCTTCTTGATGCCCACTTCACTGGGCTCGGCCAGCACGTAAGCGCCCTTGCTGATTTGATCCAGGCTGGCCTTTGGAAGGTAAGGCTGCGTCTGGCGCGTCAACAGCAGCGCCGTCGGGCGCGAGCTGTTGCCCAGCGCCATGGTCCAGGCCACCGCGGTCTCAGCCGTGTCGGCGGGGCGCCAGACGTCCAGGTTGGGGATCAGGCGCAGGCTGGCCGCGTGTTCCACACTTTGGTGGGTGGGGCCGTCTTCGCCCAGGCCGATGCTGTCGTGCGTAAAGACGTGGATGACACGCTTTTTCATCAGCGCAGCCATGCGGATGGCGTTGCGGCTGTAGTCGCTGAAGGTCAGGAAGGTGCCGCCGTAGGGGATCAAGCCGCCGTGCAGCGTGATGCCGTTCATCACCGCGGCCATGCCGAATTCGCGCACACCGTAGTTGATGTGGCGGCCGCCCTGGCCTTCGACCTGCACGACGGCGCCCGCATCGTCAAAGCGCAACGGCGTGGTCGACGAGGTGTTGGTCAGGTTGCTGCCAGTCAGGTCGGCACTGCCACCCAGCATTTCAGGCAGGGCTTTGGTGAACGCTTCCAGCGCGATCTGGCTGGCTTTGCGGGTGGCAACGGCTTCGGCCTTGCTGTGGGCTGCGGTGATAGCGTCCACGGCGGTCTGCGCAAAGTTGGCCGGCAACTCACCGGCCATGCGGCGCTTGAACTCGGCCGCCAGGTCCGGGTGGGCCTTTTTGTAGGCCGCAAACTGGTTGGCCCAGTCGGCCTGCGCGCGGGCGCCGCTGGGGCGGGCGTCCCAGCCGTTGTAGGCGGCCTCGGGCACCACGAAGGGCTCGTGGGTCCAGCCCAGGGCTTGGCGGGTCAGCTTGATTTCTTCGGCGCCCAGCGGTTCGCCGTGCGCCTTGGCGGTGCCGGCGCGGTTGGGCGAGCCTTGGCCGATGTAGGTCCTGCAGATCACCAGCGTGGGCATGGCCTGGCTGGCGCGGGCCTGGGCCAAGGCGGCGTCCACCGCGTCCACGTTGTGGCCGTCCACCGGGCCGATGACCTGCCAGCCCATCGCGGCAAAACGCAGGCCCGCGTTGTCGGGGTACCAGGGCTCGACCTTGCCGTCGATGCTGATGCCGTTGTCGTCGTACAGCGCGATCAGCTTGCCCAGTTTCCAGGCCCCGGCCAAAGCGATGGCTTCGTGGCTGATGCCTTCCATCAGGCAGCCGTCGCCCAGAAAGACATAGGTGTGGTGGTCGACCACGCTGTGGCCCGGGCGGTTGAACTCGGCGGCCAGCAGTTTTTCGGCAAGCGCCATGCCCACCGCGTTGGCCAGGCCCTGGCCCAACGGGCCGGTGGTGGTTTCAACGCCGGGTGTCACGTCCACTTCGGGGTGGCCGGGGGTCTTGCTGTGCAGCTGGCGAAACCGGCGCAGCTCGCTCATGGGCAGGTCATAGCCGGTCAGGTGCAGCAGGGCATACAGCAGCATCGAGCCGTGGCCGTTGCTCAGCACAAAGCGGTCGCGGTCGGCCCAGTGCGGGTCGGACGGGTTGTGCTTGAGGTGGCGGCTCCACAGCGCCACGGCCATGTCGGCCATGCCCATGGGTGCGCCGGGGTGGCCGGAGTTGGCTTGCTGCACGGCGTCCATGGCCAGTGCGCGGATGGCGTTGGCCATCAAGGAGGTGTCGGGGGTTTGCTTGGCCATGGGGTACGGGGTGGGAGAGAACGAGGTAGCAGCGGGTGTGCCTGCTCAGCGCAGCTGCTGGCCCAGCATTCTAGAAGGCGTGCCCCAGCCCGGCTGGGCCCGCAATGCGGGTCTGGTCAAGGCCTTCGTATGATCCGCGGCATGCAAGGCCTCCACCTCACCGCCGACCTGAGCGGCTGCAACGCCCGCCAAGCGGTCATGACCGACGTTCAGGCGCTGCGACAGCTGTGTCTGGGCGCGGTCGCGGCGGCCGGGCTGCACGCCGTGGGTGAGCTCTTTCACCGCTTTGCCCAGGCTGGCGGCATCACGGGTGTGGTGCTGCTCGCAGAGTCCCACTTGGCGGTGCACACCTGGCCCGAGCTGGGTGCGGTGACGCTGGACGTGTATGTGTGCAATTTCCAGGGCGACAACAGCCACCGGGCCCAGTCCCTGTTGCTGGCGCTGGAAGCCGCCTTTGATGCCGCCAGCGTGCAGCATCAGCGTGTGCAGCGGGGTGGTCCGGCCCCGGCTTGACCCGCTGCTTTGATCTGCGTCAAGGGCCGCCCGCGGCAAGTGGCCATGCTCCAGGCCAATGGAACCCAGCCCCATCCCCGCAGCACTGGACATCATCATGGGCGAGCACCAGGCCCTGGCGGCCATGTTGCGTTCCTTGAACCTGATGCTGGCGCAGGCGCGTCGCGATCGGCTCCCGCCCGACTTTGCGGTGCTGCGCGCGATGCTGTTCTACGTCGACGAATTCCCGCAAAAACGCCACCACCGCCAGGAAAGCGAACTGTTGTTTCCCAAGCTGCTGCAGCGCGCCCCTGGCTTGGCGGATGTGGTGCAGGAGTTGGAAGCCCAGCACGCGCAAGGCGAAGCCGCCGTGCGCGAACTGGAACACGCGCTCTTGGCCTTTGAAGTCATGGGCGACTCGCGCCGTGCCGCGTTCGAGCAGGCCGCCCAGACCTACACCCGCAACTATCTGGAGCACATGGCACTGGAAGAGCGCGAGGTTCTGCCCGCTGCCCGCCGCTGCCTGCAGCCTGCCGATTGGACGGAGCTCAATGCCGCTTTCACAGCCAACCAGGACCCGCTGACCGGCCACCCACCGTCCGGGGAGTACGAGCCCTTGTTCCGCCAGATCCTGATGCAGGCGCCGGCACCCATCGGCCTGGGTCCGGCGCGCTGAACGACGGCGCAGGGGCGCCGCGGCCAACTTCAGCCCAACACGGCAGAATCGGCTGCATGTCAGCGGACTCGCCCTCCTCAGCTCAGCCACAGGTCTTGGCCAGCGATCAGCTGTTGAAGCTGATTTTTGACCACGCTGGCGAGGGCATCTGCGTGTTCGATTCGAACTTCAGGTTGCAGGCCTTCAATGAAAAGTTCATTGAACTGTCCGGCTTGCCGCCGCCGCTTGTGACGGTGGGCGTGCGCCTGGAAGACCTGGTTCGTGCACAGGCGCAGGCGGGTGTGTTTGGTCCGGTCGATGTCGAGACCGCGGTGCGTGATCGTCTGGCGGACACCTTGGCCCTGCCGATGTCGGTGCACGAACGCCTGGGCTTCGATGGACGCACGATCGAGCTGCGTCGCAGCCGCACGCCTGGCGGCGGCTTCATGACCTTGTCGCGCGACATCACCCAGCGCAAGGCCGCGCAGGCGGCCTTGGCCGACGAGCAGCGCATGCTGCAGCTGTTGATCCAGAACACCGCGCAGGGCATGTGGTTCATTGACAACCAGCTGATCACCACCAGCGCCAACCCGGCCATGTGCCGCATGCTGGGGCTGAGCCTGGACGCCATGCTCGGGCGCAGCATCTACGACTTTGTCGATGAGGCCAACGCCAGCATCTTTCGTCAGCGGGTCGCTCAGCGCAGTCAGGGTCAGGCCGAAAGCTACCAGATCGCCCTTTTGCATGCCCAGGGCCATCTGGTGCATTGCTACAACAACGCCACGCCCATCTTCGACGCGCAGGGCCAGAAGGTGGGCGCCGTGGGCATGTTTTCGGACATCACGCCACTGCAGCAAGCGCAGCAGCAGGTTCGCCTGACCGGTGAACTGCTGGCCCAAAAGTCACGCGTGCTGGAGCTCACGCTCGACAGCTTGTCGCAAGGGGTGGTCAGCTTCGACACCGACGGCCGCAGCAACGCCTACAACCGGCGCTTTCTGGAACTGCTGCAGATTCCAGAACCGGTGATGCGCGACCGGCCCAGCCTGCCGGCGCTGCGTCGCTACCAGTTTGAAAACCATCTGCTGGACAGCGACCCGAATTCGCCCGAAGTGGCGCAGCGCCTGCGTTCGCTGCGCTACCAGCGCAAACGCCGCGACGGCCTGGTGCTGGAGGTGCAGACCCACACCGCCGCCGACGGCAGCTTGGTGCGCACCTACACCGACGTCACCTCAGCGGTGGTGGCGCAGCAGGCCCTGCAAGAAAGCGAAACCCGTTTTCGCAGCATGGCCGACGCTGCACCGGCCTTCATCTGGCAAACCAACCCACAAGGCGCGCCGTTGTGGTTCAACCAGCGCTGGCTGTTGACGACCGGGCGCACGCTGGCAGATGAGTTGCAGCTCAGCTGGGCCAGCCGCATGCACCCGCAGGACCTGGACCGGGCCCGCTTGGTTTTTGAGGCTGCGGTGCAGCAGCGCGTGGCCTATGAAATCGAGTTCCGGGCCCTGTCGGCGCGGGGCAGCGAAATCTGGTTGGTGGACCATGGCATTCCACGCCGTTCGGCCGACGGTCAGTTTGAAGGCTTCAACGTGTACGGCTGGGACATCACCGAGCGCAAGGCGGCCCAGCTGGCGGCCTTGGCCGCCAAGGAAGAGGCCGAGCGCGCCAACCGTGCCAAGTCCGAGTTTCTGTCGCGCATGTCGCACGAGCTGCGCACGCCGCTCAACGCGGTGCTGGGCTTTGCCCAGCTGCTCGAGGCCGATCGGCAAGACCCGCTGAGCGCCGTGCAGCTCAGCCGGGTGCAGGAGCTGCAGCGCGGCGGCCACCACCTGCTGGGCTTGATCAACGACTTGCTGGACGTGGCCCGCATTGAAGCCGGCACGCTGCACTTGAATCTGGTGCCCGTGGAAGTGGGCGCCTTGGTCCTGGAGTGCATGAACCTGGTGCGCTCGTTTGGCACCGAACGGGGCATCCAGTTGCACATGCCCGTTCAGCCGGCCGCCTGGGTCTTGGCCGACCCGATGCGATTGCGCCAGGTTTTACTCAACCTGCTGTCCAACGCCATCAAATACAACCGGCAGGACGGACAGGTGACGGTGGGCTGGCAAGCCCAGGACGAGCAGTTGCGCATCTCGGTGCGCGACACCGGGCCGGGCCTGAGCACAGGGCAGCAAGAAAAACTGTTTCGTGCCTTTGAGCGCCTGCAGGCGGAAAAGACGGGCGTCGAAGGCTCCGGCATCGGCCTGGCGCTGAGCAAATGGCTGGTCGACCTGATGCAGGGCCGCATCGGCGTGCACAGCGCGCCTGGGCAGGGCTGCGAGTTCTGGTTCAGCTTGCAAGCCACCGCCGCGCCGCTGCCGGTGGCCGCGCCGCAAGGCCGGGAGACCCCAGAGCTGAAGGCGGCGGCCGTTGGCACGGCCTTGCACGACGTGCTCTACATCGAAGACAACGAGGTCAACCAGCTGCTGATGGAGGGCATGTTGTCGATGCGGCCGAACCTGAAACTGCGCGTCGCTTCCATGCCGCTGCAGGGGCTGGCCGAAGCGGCCCGGCAGCGCCCCGATCTGGTCATGCTGGACATCCAGTTGCCTGGCATCGACGGTTTTGAGGTCTTGCGCCGCTTGCGCCAACATGAAGCCGAGCGCGGTTTGAAACCCGTGCCGGTGGTGGCCGTCAGTGCCAATGCGATGCCTGAGGACCGCGCCCGCGCGGCGGCGGCGGGTTTTGCCGAATACGTGACCAAGCCGATCGCCTTGCTCGAGCTGCTGGCCCTGGTGGACCGCTTGCTGGCGGCCTGAACTGCGGGTCGCGGGGCCGGCCTTCAGCTGGCCAGCACACGCCGGGCGCGGTGCAAGCGCACAAACAGGTTTTGTTCGCTGATGGCCAGGGCCTGGCAGACCTGGGCCGTGTCCTGGTCCTGCAGCACGCGCAGTTCCACCACCCGGCGCAGCGAAGCGGGCAGGTGGGCAATGCGCTCCAGCGTCAGTCGCAGCAGCTGGCGCTGCTCGGCCACGTCTTCGGGACGCGGTTGGGGACACTCCAACGCCAGACCCGGGCCGTCTTCATCCTCACCTTGAGCCTGGTCCAGGCTGTCGTGACCACTGCGCTGGCGCACCAGGTCCACGATCTTGTGTTTGAGGATGCCGACCAGCCAACTGCGCAAGGCGGCGCGGCCGCCAAACTCGGCCCGCCCAGTGACGACCGCCTCGAAGACGTCGTGCACCAGGTCCTCGGCCAGCGCCGGGTCCATCAAGCGGCGGCGTGCAAAAGCCACCAGGTAGGACCGTTGCGCCGTCAAGTCCGCCCAGGTGATGGGCGGCATCACGGGGGCCAGGGTGGCATTCAGGGTGGCTGTGGTGTGCATGGTGCTGGGCCAGGTGGTGTGTTGGGACAAGGGGCTGGGGTTGACCAGGTCGATGGCTACACTGTGGCCAATCCACCTCGCGCCTTGATCGCGCCACCTCACAGCCAGATCACAACGTTGTAAGAATGGCGCGCTGGGGGCCGACCCCGTCACCGTTGACCCACCACCCAGACCATCGCGCCTTGGCCAGCCACATCCTCGTTGCCGAAGACCAGGTCGACATCCGCGACCTCATCGTGCTGAACCTGCAACAGGCCGGCTACGACGTCACGGCGGTGGCCGATGGGCGTGCCGCACTGGCCCACGAAGAGGCCCGGTCGAGCGACCTGCTGGTGCTGGACCTGATGATGCCGCTGCTCGACGGCCTGGAGGTCTGCAAGGCGCTGCGCCAGCGCGGCCGGGCCACCCCCATCCTGATGCTGACGGCCAAGAGCACCGAACTGGACCGCGTCCTGGGGCTGGAGCTGGGAGCCGACGACTACCTGACCAAGCCGTTTTCGATGGCCGAGCTGCTGGCCCGCGTCAAGGCCCTGCTGCGGCGCGCCGAGCTGTTGCGCGCGGCAACCCTGGCGCCTGCGCCCGCGCCGTCGGTGCGCAATGGTGAGCTGGAGATCCTGCCGGTGCGCCGCGAAGTGCGCATCCACGGTCGCCCAGCCGGGGCTGCACTGGAGTTCACCGCGCTGGAGTTCGACCTGCTGCTGTACTTTGCACAGCACCCGGGGCGGGTTTTTTCGCGTGCGCAACTGCTCGACGCGGTGTGGGGCTACTCGCACGACGGCTACGAACACACCGTCACCACCCACATCAACCGCCTGCGCGCCAAGCTCGAACAGGACCCGATGAATCCGCGCTTCATCCTCACGGTGCGCGGCGCGGGCTACAAGATGCGCGACGCGCCGCTGTGAGGCCTGAGCCGCGATGACAGTGCGCCTGCGCCTGGCGTTGACGGTGTTTCTCACCGGGCTGGCCACCGCGCTGGCCGTCATCGTCACCGTGGCCTTGGCCTTTCAGCGCTTTGAGCACGAAAGCATCTGGCAGCGCGGTGACAACTTCCTGGCCCGGGTGACGCAACAGCACGACGACCTGCTCGACCAGCACCAGCGCAACCCCGAAGAGTTTGCCGCCTTCCTGCGCAACCTGCTGCTCTACGAGCCCGACAGCCAGCTCTACCTGCTGGCCCCCGATGGCACGGTGCTGGTCAGCACCGGCCAGGTGCGCCTGCCGCCGGGCTTCAAGGTTGCCTTGGCGCCAGTGCAGTTGGCTGCAAGCGCTGCAGCCGCAGGCAACCGGCAGCAGGCGGCCTATGTCATGGGCGACGACCCCGAATTCATGAACACCGACGCGGTGGTGGCCGCACGGGCCTTGCAGCGCAGCACGATTCGCCCACGCTCGGCCGACGAATCGGCGGCCGGTTTCCTGTACCTGGTCTGTCGCAAACCGGGCCTGCCGGCCGGGCGGCTGCAGTTGCTGGGCGCCAGCCTGGTGTCGCCGGCGCTGGTTCCGGTGGTGGCGGTGATCCTGCTGATTTCGGCGTTGGCGGCCTGGATCATCATCACCGTGACCCGGCCTTTGAAGGTGCTCAGCGAAGAGGTCGCCACCGCCGCCCGCGCCGGTTTCACCAGCCTGGCCACGGTACCGGCACCGCCACGGGGTGCAGCCGACGACGAGTTCAACCGCCTGCGCGGCGGCTTCCATTCCCTGCTGGCCACGCTGCGCATGCAATGGGACGAGCTGCGCCGGCTGGACACCTTCCGCCGCGAAAGTGTCAGCAACCTGTCGCACGACCTGCGCTCGCCGTTGACGGCGACGGTGGCCTGCCTGGAGACCCTGCAGGCCCGCTGGTCGGCGCCGGCCGATGGGGTCGACCGCGACCAGGACCAGCGGCTGCTGCAGGTGGCGTTGCGCAACACGCGCAATGCGGCGGGCATGGTGCGTTCCCTGGGCGACCTGGCCTTGCTCGACGAACCCGAATTCAAGTTGCACCTGACCCGGCTGGACGTCGGCGAAGTGCTGGACGACATCGCCTTGCGCTTTGCCCCGCGCGCCACCCTGGCGGGGGTGCGGCTGGGCTTTCGCCAAGAGGGGGCAGCACCGCCGGTGGCCGAAGTCGACATCGAACTGTTTGAGCGCGCCGTGGCCAACCTGCTGGACAACGCGCTCAAGTTCACGCCCGCCGGCAAGGCCATCGAGGTGGTGGCCAGCCGTCATCCGCAAGGGGTGCGCGTGACGGTGGCGGACCAAGGTGCAGGCATCCCGCAGGCGGATTTGCCGCGTCTGTTTGACCGGCTCTACCAAAGCCGCGACAGCGTGGCGCCGGCCACCAGCGACGAGGGCCGGGGCTTGGGGCTGGCCATCGTCAAGCGCATTGCCGAGCTGCACCGCGGCCACGTGGCGGTGGCCAGTGTGCTGGGGCAGGGCACCACCGTGACGCTGGAGCTGCCGGCGGTGTGAATCTGTCACGGCGGCGCAGCGACGCCTGCCGCAGACCCCGCAGGGTGGCCAGGGCACATTGAAGCCCTGAGATGACCGAACCGGAACCCGCCATGGCGCACACCCTGACCCTGCCGACGGCCGTTGCCGACGCCCACCCGCAAGGCCAAGCACACGAGTCGGACGACTTTGTCGAGCTGCGGTTGCCCAGCGTCGACCAGCCCTGGCACTACGCCTGGACCTTCGCGCGCACGACTGCGGCCGGCTGGAAAGGCAGCCACCGCCTGCACAGCCGCGCACCGCGCCACTACCGAGCGTCGGTGCAGATCAGCCCGCGCCTGCAACGCCGCTGGCGCGCGCTGTTTGACGTGCCGGCGCGGGCCTGCGGCCTGGTGCCCTTGCTCACCAACCAGAGTGTCGGCAGCCTGATGGTGGCGCAGTTGTTCGCCGACCTGGGCGTCAACCCGCGCCACCTGTTGCATGTGCAGCACCGCACCGCCCACCATGCCGACGTGGCGGTCTGCGCACGGACACGGGATCAGGAGCTGCAGTGCCACGTCAAGCGCATCTTGCGGCTGGGCGAAGACCGGGTGCTGGTCGAGGTGCAGACCCAGGTGCGGGACCTGCGAGGCCAGCTGCTCAGCCAGGCCGACGATGGTTTTGTGGTCGACAGCCTGCCGCCACCCGATCTGGCCGGCTTGCCATCCGACCGCAACCTGCTGCGCGAGCTGCTGGGGCTGCGCCGCCGCCTGCCGCGTTTGTGCACCCAGGAAGGTGACGCGTTGATCAGCGAAATGCCGGTGGACGGCTCGATGGGTCGGGCCTACGGGCGCTTGTCGGGTGACGTCAACCCGGTCCACATGGGTCGTCTGGGGGCCTGGCTGTTTGGCCTGAAGCGCCCCTTGCTGCAGGTGCTGGCGCTGCGCAACCTGGTGGTACGACACCTGGTGGAACTGGGCGCGCCGGTGCAACGCCTGCGCCTGACGCTGGCCGCACCTGCGGTGCTGGGGCAGTCGCTGCTGCTGGTCTTGAGCGGCGACGAATTCGAGGTCCACGACGCGGACGGTCGGCTGGTGGCGTTTGGCACCAACCTGGCGGGCTGATCAGGCGCGCTGAAGTCGCTGCAGGCGTGGCAGCGTGGGTGCCTGCTCGCCCAGGTCCCAGAACAGACCGGCCATCAGCTGCAAGGCTTCGCGCACCACTGGCACCAGCAGGTGTTCATCGGGCGCGTGTTGGCTGCAGGCCGGGTAGCTGTGCGGTATCCAGACCGTGGGCAGGCCCAGGATCTCGGCAAACACGTCGTTGGGCAGGCTGCCGCCCAGGTTGGGCAGCAAGACTGGTCGGCTGCCGCTGCTGTGTTCCAGCGACGCCAGCGCAAAACGGACCCAGGCGTTGTCGGGGTCCAGGCGGGTGGCAGCCATGACCACCGGTTCGCTGACCTGCACGTCGGCGTAGCCCGCCGCGGCCAGATGGGCCTGCACGTGTCGACGCAAACCGGCCACGTCGGTGCCCACCACAAAGCGCATGTGCATGTAGGCCTGGGCGCTGGCCGGGATGGCGTTGACGGGGAAGTCCGGGTTGCCGGTGCGGTAGGCCAGCACCTCCAGCGTGTTCCAGGCGATCACACGTTCGGCCGGGCTCAGGCCGGGCTCGCCCCAGTCGGTGTCCACCGCCGGGTCGCCCGGGTCGCCGCCAAACTGCAAACCCTGCAGCGCCGCCCGCACGTTGGCCGGAATCTCCGGCGGTCGCAGGGCCGCCACCCGGATGCTGCCGCGGCCGTCGACCAGGCTGGCGATGGCATTGGCCAGCACCGTACCCGGGTTGCGCAGCAGGCCGCCCCAGTTGCCCGAGTGGTGGGCGCCTTCACGCAGCTTCAGGCTCAGCTCGAAGTTGGCGACACCGCGTGAGCCCAGAAAGACCGTGGCGCGGTCGCGTCGCAGGCGTGGGCCGTCGCTGGCGATCAGCACGTCGGCAGCCAGGGCGGTTTGCTGGGCGCGGCAAAAATCGGCCAGCCCAGGCGAGCCGGTTTCTTCGCCGGTTTCGATCAACCACTTGACGTTGAAGCCCAGCTGGCCGCCGCGCGCCGCCAGCACCTGGGCCAGCGCGGCGATGTTGATGCTGTGCTGGCCCTTGTTGTCGGCGGTGCCACGGCCATACAAGCGTTCGCCGTCCTGGACCAGCTGCCACGGCCCTTGGCCCCGGGTCCAGCTCTTGTCCTGACCGCGGATCACGTCGCCGTGCCCGTACATCAGTACCGTGGGCAGGTGCTCGGCCTCGATCCGGGTGGCGATCAAAAAAGGGCCGAACCCGGGCTGGGGGTTGGCATGGATGGTGCACGTGAAGCCCAGGGCGGCCAGGCTGGGTGCCATCTCGTCGCTCAGGTAGCGCTGCAGTTCGGGGCCGCTTTCGGCGTCCTGGCTGGCGCTGCGCACGGCCACCCGGCGCGCCAGGTCGTGCACAAAGTCGCCGCTGTCGAAATGCTGGCGGGCGCCTTGCAGCGCCTGGTTGCGGCTCATGACTTGGTGACCAACTCGAAGTGTTCGACCACCGGCGGCGCCGCAAAAAACGGGCCCACGATGGCGCGCCACTGCACAAACAGCGGCCCCTGGCGAAAGCCCACGGTGTGGTCCTCCAGGGTGTCCCAGAAGATCTGCAGGATGTAGCGCTCGGGGCTTTCGATGCCGCGGTTGACCTTGGCGCCCTTGAAGCCTTTGGCCTGACTGGCCACGCTGTCCAGTCCGCGCTGAATGGCTTCTTCAAAGGCGGCGTTTTGGCCGGGGGCGATGCGGATGTCGGCGATTTCTAGGATCACGGTGCGGCCTCGTGGTTGCATGTCATGGGCTGACTTTACCCATGTCTACTGGGGTCAGGCACGGGCTGTGGAGGCTGCCCGGGCGCGCCGTCCCAAACCGATTGCAGCCGCCAGTCCAGGCAATCGTGCAGCTTGCGTTTGCGCAAAGGCGGCTTGCGCGGCCCCTACGATCAGCCGGTGCAGCCTGCCAAACAACCTTTCGATCGGGTGACTTCTTCAGACCTTGCAGCCTGCCGCTGTGGCCCGCGGTCTGGCCGTCCCCGAGCCGCCACGCGCCGCTGCGTGCTGAAACCCGCCCTGGCATGCTGAAAGCCGACAGCGCGGCAGCGCGGCGGCGCGGCATTGCCCTGGTCTCGCTGGCGACCTTTTGTTTTGCCATCCTCGACGCCTGTGCCAAATGGCTGGTGCAAAGCTTGCCGGTGGTCGAGGTCGTCTGGTTGCGCTTTGCCACCCACGTGGTGTTGATGGGGCTGCTCTTGGCGCCCACCCATGGCCGCAGCCTGTTGCGCATGGACAGCTGGCGCCTGCAGCTGCTGCGTGCGGCCATGTTGGCCAGCATGACCGGGCTGAACTTCTGGGCCCTGCAGTACCTGCAGCTGGCCGAGACCGGAGCCATCCAGTTCTCGGTGCCGATGTTGATTGCATTGCTGTCAGCCTGGGTCCTGCATGAACGTCTGGACGCGCGCCGCGGCTGGGCCATCGTGGCGGGTTTTGCGGGCGTCTTGCTGGTCATCCGCCCCGGCACCCAGGCCTTTCACCCGGCCCTCATCCTGTGCCTGGCCAATGCCGTCCTTTACGCGGCGTTCAACCTGTTGACCCGCCGCATGGCCGCCACCGAGTCGGCCCAGGCCACGCAGCTGCTTTCGGCGGCGGGCGCGGCGCTGGTGCTGGCCCCTTTTGCCTGGTTGCACTGGCAGGCGCCACCCAGCGCTGTGCATTGGGGCCTGATTGCCTTGTGCGGATTGACCGGCGGCCTGGGTCATCTTTTTGTCGCCATGGCCCACCGCTATGCCAGTGCGGCGGTGCTCGGCCCGTTCATGTACCAGCAGATCATCTACCTCACCCTGTGGGGTTGGCTGGTTTTCAATCAGGTGCCCGATGCCATGGTGGTGGCCGGTGCGGCGGTGGTGGTCGGCAGCGGTCTGTACCTGCTGTGGGTTGAAATGCGCCGCCCCTGAAGCGCGGCCGCCGCAGCTGAGCGCGGCGCTCAAAAGCGCGACAAAGTTCACGTGCCGCCGCCGCCATGCGATGCCGCGGAACCGGGCCTCAAGTCCAAGGTGTTTGCACCCGAAAACAGACCTACCGGGTGGCCGCGAAAGGCCGCCTGGGTGCAGCTCTGGGAGTGGAATGTCTAGCACCATCGCCGTGGAAAAGCTGCGCGTCGGCATGTTCATCCAATTGGAAGGCGGCTGGCTGTCGCATCCGTTTCCCTTGTCGAGTTTTCGCATCGTTGGCGAAGACCAGATCGCAGCCCTGCGCCGCTTGGGCCTGCGCGAACTGCGCTGGGTTCCGGAAAGAAGCCTGCTCAGCGACAGCGACAGCGGCAGCAGCCCCGTGGCCGCTGCAGCAACCCCGGAAAAAAAGGCATCGGCGACCTTGCCGGCACAGCAAAGGCGGTTGGACTTGCAGACCCAGCGTGAGCTGATCCAGCACTGTGAACGCCAGCATGCCGATGCCGCGAAGTCCTGGCGTGAAGCCTTTGACGGGGTTGCTGCCAGCCCCGAAGAAGCCGCGCGGGGCGCTCAAAGCCTGACCCAGGCGATGCTGGACAACATGTTGGAGGCCCAGGAGATTGGGGTCCGTTTGGTGGCCGGGGGCGGCGACCGCGCGGCGGCCCACGCCTTGAACGTGGGCATCATCTCCCTGCTGATTGCGCGGACCTTGGGGCTGCCGCCCAACGAGCTGCTCGATCTGGGCGTGGGTGCGCTGCTGCACGATGTCGGCAAGACCGAAGTGGCTGACCGGTTTCGCCACGCCGAAGAGGGCTTCTCCAGCAATGAGATGAACGCCTACCGCGATCACGTCGACAAGGGCGTGGTGCTGGGCCGCCGGATGGGTTTGTCGGCGGCTGCGCTGAGTGTGCTGGCGCAGCACCATGAACATGCCGACGGCAGTGGCTTTCCGCTCCATCGCGGTGGCGAAAGCCTGTCCCGTGGCGCGCGCATCGTGGCCCTGGTCAACCGGTACGACAACCTGTGCAACCCACAGGCGCGCACGCTGAGCCTGACGCCGCATGAAGCGATTTCGGTACTCTTTTCGCAGGGCCGCCAGCGCTTTGACGCCGTGGTGCTGAATGCCTTCATTCGCATGATGGGGGTCTATCCGGCAGGGTCGCTGGTTCAACTCACCGACGATCGATTCGGCCTGGTGGTGGGCGTCAACTCCAGCCGCCCCCTCAAGCCCCGTGTGCTGGTCTACGAGCCCAAGTTGCCGCGCAGCGAAGCGCTGGTGATGGACCTGGAGCGCAGGTCCAACCTGGGCATACGGCGCAGCCTGCCGGCCAACAAATTGCCCACCGCCGCGATCGACTTCCTGGACCCCAGGCCTCGGGTGACCTACTACTTCGAACCCCTGCTGTCACCAGAGCCGGGCGAAGAGAGCGGCCGATGAAGCGCCCAGTGAGCCTGCCACCGCCGGTTATCCGCCACTGCGCAGAACTGCTCGACGGCCTGGTCGACGCGGCCTGGCTGGCCGAACTGAGCAGCGGCACCGTGGTGGCCTGCAATGCCGCTGCCCAGGCGCTCTTTGGGCTGAGCGCCGAGGCGCTGTGTGGTCAGTCAGCGCTCGAGCTGGCGGCGTCGCCAGAGGACCTGGCCTGGTGGGACGACGCCCAGGCCGGACACCTGGGGCCGCTGCACTCGGACACGGTGGTCACGGGCGCCGACGGCCGCACCTTGCGGGTCAGCCGGAGCATCCGGACGGTGTCGCTGTCGGGCGCGGAGCCAGGCGCCGAGCCTGGCGCCCCGGCGCCGGCCACGCACGCGCTGGTGGCGCTCAGCGACCGCAGCGAAGCGCACGCGTTGGAGACACGGCGCGAGGAGTTGCTGGCCGAACTGCAGGGCACCCTGGAAGCCACCGCCGACGGTATCCTCGTCACCGACTTGCTGGGCGGCGTTCGTTCCTTCAACCGCCGCTTTGCCGACCTTTGGGGTCTGCCCGTGACGCTGCTGCAGCAGCACGACGACGCGGCCATTCAGGCCTGGATGAGCCGCAGCCTGCTGGACCCGGCGGCCTACGAAGGGCGAGTGCGCGCCTTGGTCCAGGCCACGCGGGTTGCCGCCACCGATCGCTTGGAACTGGTATCGGGCCAGGTGTTCGAGCGGGTCACCCGCCCGCTCTTCAACACCGGGCGCCCGACAGGGCGGGTTTGGTCGTTTCGAGACCTCACCGAACGGCTGGCCGACCAGCAGCGCATCGATTCGCTCAGCCGGCGTGACCCGCTGACGGGTGTGGCCAACCGCCGTCAGCTCACCGACGTAGTGGCCGGCGCGGTGCTGGACGCCCAGCGCACCGGCGGCTCGCTGGCGCTGCTGGTGGTGGACCTGGACCGCTTTCGGCACGTCAACGACAGCCTCGGTCACGAGATGGGTGATCGGATCTTGTTGGACGTGGCGCAACGCATCCAGGGTTGCCTGCGCCAGGACGACCTGTTGGCCCGCCTGGGGGGCGACCAGTTTGCCGTGGTGGTGTTGCCCGCTGACGAAGCGGCTGCCGAGGCCACCGCCCGCCGCATCTTGAAAGTGGTGGCCCAGCCCTGCAGCCTGGAAGGCGCCCAGTTCACCTTGACCTGCAGCGTGGGTCTGGCGCTGGCGCCTTCCCATGGCGCCAGTGCTGACGAGTTGGTGCGCCACGCCGAGGCCGCCATGCGCGCCGTCAAGGCGGCCGGGCGCGCCAACTACCGCATGCACCAGGCCCGGGCGGTGGTGGATCGGCGCAGCCACATGTTGCTCGACCACGCCATGCGCCAGGCGCTGGTCAGCGGGCGCTTCAGGCTCCACTACCAACCCCAGGTGAGCTTGGCCGACGGCCGCATCGTGGGCGCCGAAGCCTTGCTGCGCTGGCGCGACCCGGAGCTGGGCGAGATCCCGCCGGGGCGCTTCATCCCGGTGGCCGAAGACAGCGGCTTCATCGTGCCGATCGGGGACTGGGTGCTCAGCCAAGCCGTGCGCCAGATCGCGCTGTGGCACAGCAAGGGTTTTTCGATTCCGGTGGCGGTCAACGTCTCGGCGCTGCAGTTTCAGCAAGCGCATTTTGTGGACCGGGTGGCCAGCGTGGTGGCCGTGAGTGGCATTCCAGCGTCGCTGCTGGAGCTGGAGTTGACCGAGTCGATCCTGGTTCACGACGCCGACGACGCCCTGCAAAGGCTGCACGCCTTGTCCCGCCTGGGCGTGCGCTTGTCAATCGACGACTTTGGCACCGGTTATTCCAGCCTGGCCTACCTGAAGCGCTTCCCGATCGACAAACTCAAGATCGACCGCAGCTTCATCACCGGCCTGCCGCAGGACGACAGCGACGCCGGCATCGTCCGCGCCATTCTGCAAATGGCCCGCGCGCTGGACATGAAGGTGATCGCCGAAGGCGTGGAAACCGAGGCCCAGCGCCAGTTCCTGCAAGACGCGGGCTGTGACGGGTTTCAGGGCTATCTGTTTGCGCCGGCGCTGGACACGCTGAGCTTTGAGCTGCGCCTGCCGCTGGCGGTCGAGCCGGCGGCGCCCGCGCAGCCGGCGCCCCGCATCCGGCTGGTCAAGCGCTGAGCCCGGCTGAGGGTTTGTCCCTGTCACGCGGCTGGCCCGTCATTTCGAGGGGCGGTGGGCTGGCAGGCGGCACAATCGGGTCACGATGATTTACAAATTCAAGAGTCCGGCCAGCGCCGACCTGATCATGCTCGGGCCGCACGGCGACCAGCTGCTGCGCCTGCTGGGGCGTGAGCCGGCGGCCCAAGGCATCATTGAAGTCGCCGCCATGCCCCAGGCCATGATGACCTTGCAGGCCGCCATCGACGAGGCTGAACAGGGGTCTGCTGCCGAAGGCGAGGACACTCCGGCTTTGGCGGTCGGCCTGCGCCAACGCCTGTGGCCGGTGATCGAGATGCTGCGCCGTTGCCAAGCCGCAAAAGAGCCCGTGGTTTGGGGCGTTTGATGGTGACCCGAGAGATGCATCCATGAAGCTCTGGAGCGACAGCTGGACCAGCGGTGACCGCATTCCCCCGCGCTTCGCAGCCGGCAAACCCGACGGCGCAGGCGGGGCCGGGTTCAGCGACAACGTCAGTCCCCATCTGGCCTGGAGCGACTTGCCTGCGGGCACGCAGTCGCTGGTGCTCATCTGCCACGACTTCGACGTGCCCAGCCGGGGCGACGATGTCAACCAGGTTGGCCGCGAAGTGCCGGCCGATCTGCCGCGCGTGGACTTCTTCCACTGGGTGCTGATTGATCTGCCACCCACGCCAGCGGCGTTGGCCGAAGGCGAATTCAGCCAGGGTTTTGTCGCGCGTGGCAAGCCGGGCCCCGCAGCGCCGGGTGGCTCACGCCACGGCTTGAACGACTACACCGGCTGGTTTGCCGGGCACCCGGAGATGGCCGGGTCGTACTTTGGCTACGACGGGCCGTTCCCGCCCTTCAACGACTCCTTGGTTCACCACTATGTGTTCACGCTCTACGCCGTGAACGTGGCGCGCTTGTCGATCGAGGGCGTGTTCAACGGCCATCAGGTGCGCGAACAACTGGCCGGCCGGGTGTTGGGTGAAGCCACCTTTTCGGGCACCTACTCACTCAACCAACGGTTGTTGGACAGCGACTTCTGAAGCAGCGGCCCCGCCCGGGGTGTCCTCCATGATCGAGCCCACCCGCGTGCTTTTGTTGCGCCATGGCGAAACGGCCTGGAACGTGGAGCGCCGCATACAGGGGCACCGGGATGTGGCCCTGAACGACCGCGGGCGCTGGCAGGCCGAACAGCTGGGCCGCGCCCTGCAGTCAGAGGACCTGGGCGCGCTGTACAGCAGTGACCTGGCGCGCGCCATGGACACGGCCACCCCGCTGGCGCAGGCCACCGGTCTGCCGGTGCAGACCGATGCCGACCTGCGCGAACGCTGTTTTGGTCGATTCGAGGGTTTGACTTATGACGACGTCGAGCGGGGCTGGCCACAGGACGTGCTGCGGTGGCGCCAGCGCGAGCCCGAATTCAGCGTTGGCGGCGGCGAAAGCCTGACGGTCTTTTCAAGCCGCTGCGTGGCCGCGGTGGCCCGCCTGGCCAGCGCACACGCGGGCCAGGCGATCGTGGTGGTCGCTCACGGTGGCGTGCTGGACTGCCTGTACCGCGCCGCCACGGGCATGGGCTTGCAGGACGCACGCACCTGGGCCTTGGGCAACGCCAGCATCAACCGTCTGCTCTACCACGGTGAAGGTTTTGCGCTGGTGGGCTGGAACGACCTGGCCCACCTCGACCCCAGCGCGGCTCAGGCGCAGTGCTGAGCGCGCTGCCAGATTTCTGAACGCGCTGGCTGGCCTAGCGGCGAATCTCGCGCCACGCATTTTTCGACGGCGTGATGGTCTGGCCCAGCGGCAGCTGACGCTGGTAGATGCGGTTGTCCGAGCGGTGGGTGGTGCCGATGATGCGCCCGTCCACCACGCGCAACGCGATCACCCGAGACGACGTGGCGTCGGCTGCGATCTGGTCGGACACGAAGGTCGATGTGCTGACCTGGGAGCCGGTGCCGATGTTGAGCAGGTACAGGCGCGACGATTGGGTGCAGTCGGTGCTGCCGTTGACGTTGGTCACAAAGGCCACGGCGCCGTAAGCCACGATGGGGTCGGTGCTGGCCTGTTCGCCGGCCGGCAGATCGACAAACCAGCCCCGGGCCGTCGACCAGTTGACGGGGTTGGAGGTGATGGTGTCGGTGGCCCGGGTGTAGACCTGCTGCACCATGCTCGTGCGCGCATTGGCCAGGGTCGCGCCGTCGGTGATGGCATAAAACGACTGGGTGGCGCTGCTGCCGAAGTCGGTGATGTCGAGCAACCTGCCCGTGCCCACCAGCACCAAGCGTTGACCGGCCACGGTGGTCAGTTCCGGTGTCGCGGTGACCGGTTGCCGGTTGCCGCTGCTGTCCATGAAGGTGGCCACCAGCGTGGCGTTGATGTCGATCGCCGAAGCGGTGTTGAGGTCGAACTTCCACAGGTTGCCCAACAGATCGCCGCCATAGACATAGCGCGTCGTGCCGTCGGCTTCCTTGAAAGCCGCCACATGCGCCAGACCCGACTCGCTGCCCACGCTGCCGGTGGTTCTGAAGGACTTGATGACCGCGCCCGTGGCGGCATTGAGCACCCACAGCCGACCCCGACCGTCGCCCAGCGATTGCCCGTTGTCGTAGCCGGAGGTGACCAGCACGACGTCGACGTTGCCCGCCATCTTGGCCACCACGGGGCGGCCCACGGTGTAGCCCATCAGCCCCCGGTTGGTGGTGTCGGACGCAGCCGGGAAGGTCCAGCGAAACTGCGCTG
The DNA here is from genome assembly GCA_031375065.1 of Rubrivivax sp. Taxonomy (GTDB): domain Bacteria; phylum Pseudomonadota; class Gammaproteobacteria; order Burkholderiales; family Burkholderiaceae_C; genus Rubrivivax. The sequence goes on from JANMHH010000408.1 coordinate 20,990, forward strand.
CCGCTGCGGTGGTGTTCAGGCCTCGGGGCGCGCTGACGTCGAGCGCGTAGTAGCTGCGCCCGGCGGCGCCCAAGCCGCCCACCAGCAGCTTGGCGCCGCTGCTCAGCTTGGCGTAGGTGGGGGTGGCGTCGAGCAGGGTTTGGTAAACCCAGGCCCGCTCGGCCGACTTGCCGATGCCCACCAACGAATCGGCCGGGGCGTAGGCCCATTGTTCGGCCCCGGTGACGGTGTCAAAGGCGTGCAGCATGCCGTCGCCGCTGGCCAGGTAGACCATCTGCTCTTCGCGGGCCAGCAAGGGTTCTGCGTTGACCACCGGGCCGATCAGGCTGGTGCGGGTGCGAAAGGTGGTGCCTTCGCCGCTGCGGTCGCCGCGCAGGTAGTCGACCACGGCGCCGTTGCTGTAGCTGGCCGGTGCCGGGTTGACCGTGGCGCCCACGTTGGCTGCATTGAAGTCCACACCGGCGCTGCCACTGGACGTGAAGATGACTCGGCTGCCCCAGGCCTGGGCCGCCAGCACGGTGGCCGCCGACCAGTTGCTGGTGGCCGACACCGCTGCAGTCGTGACGTCGATCGGGTTGGCCTTGAGGTCGCCCGACCAACCGCGTGGGTTGTAGACACCCAGGTAGGCCTGCGAGTCGCTGCGGTCCAGGTTGACGGCACTGACCGCCACGCCGCCCTGCGCGGCCTCCTGGTCCAGGATGTCGTTGAACGCCGATTGCACGTTGATGCGCAACGCTTCGACGTCGTTGCCCATGTACATGCGGCCGCGGCCATTGACGGTGGCGTGCCACAGGTCGTCGATCATCGTCGGGTCGTCTGCGATCGGTGCGGGCCAGGTCACAGGGGTGGCCCAGACGTCGGTGGCGAACGGGTCGGCGGCCGATGGAAACAGGGTGCCGCGCGCGCCCAGTGTCAGGCCGTAGGTGGTGATGTGCAGGTTGGTGTTGGTCAACTGCGGCACGCGGGTGGCGCTGCCCAGTGACACCCGGCCGGCCGGCAAGTCGGTGCGCAACTGGTTGGTGTAGTAGCCCAGCGCAAAGTCGGCCAATGAATTGGCGTAGGTGGTGGTGTAGGGCGCACCGGCGCCATACGTGGCTGAGTTGTAGCTGGGCGCGGTTTCGCTGTGGCTGTTGGCAAATCCATCGGTCAGGATGAACATGCTGTTGCGTTGGCAGGCGTACTGAACGATCGACGTGTTGGTGTTGAACTGGGTACCGATCCGCTTCATCGTGGCGTGGGTGGGGGTGCCCGCAGCCGACATCGAGTTCAGGTAAAACTGGCCGGCCACGACGCGCCGGTTGTTGGACGCCACCGTGGAGTCGGCGTCGTACATGGTGATGGTCGGGCTTTGGTTGAAGGGCATCACACCCAGGCGCAGGCCGGTCAGGTTTTCCAGCACCCGGCCCATCGCGCCGGCCATCATCAGCTTGCGCTTGCGGTAGTAGGTGAACCAGTTGGCGAAGTTCTGCAACTCGTTGGCATGGCTGCGGCCGCTGGGGTAGCTGGCCGTACTGGCCTTGATCTCGTAGAGCTTGAGCGTGGTCACGCCATCTGGCGCCGTGACGCAGGTGGTGCCGTTGGCGGCACAGGTCTCGGCGTTCCAGAAGCTGGCGGGGTAGTAGGGGATCGACGCCCAGCAGGCCCAGCCAACGGCCACGGTCTGGGTGGCGGTCAGGGTTTGGGTGCCGCCGCTACAGGGTACGCCGGTGCCGTTGGCGGCGGTACTGTTGACCACCGTGCCGGGCGGCAAGGTCATGCCGGCCTGCACATAAAAGCGAAAGCCGTTGCTGGCGAAGTTGCCGCTGGCAGACGACCAGTCGGCGCCGACGTTCAAGGTGGGGGCTGCAGCCACCGCCGGATGCGATGGCGCGGCGTTGGTGGCTGCGTTGGCGTAGTTCACCGACGCGCCGCCCAGGTACGCCGGCGACCAGGCCGGGTAGGTCACCGTCGAGTCGTAGTACAGCGGGTTGAACTTCTTGGACCGGGTCCAGGCGAACTGGGTGGTGGGCGGAACGGACTGCCCGTACCAGCTGTTGTAGGCGTAAATGGCGCCACCCGTTGCCGTACCCACGGGGAACAGGTAGGTGTAGGGCACCATGCCCGACGTTCGCAGAGGCTTGCCAGTCGCGGTGTCGAACGAAGTCGTGCCGTTCCAGTACACCACGCCCGAACTGGTGTCGAGCAGCACGTCCCAGTCCATCGAGCCCGAGTCGTCCATGCCGAAGATCACATTGGGCTTGGCCAGCACCGATGCTTTCAAAGGCAGCTCTGCCAAGGGCGTCGGCGCGGCGTGGGAGGCCACGCCAAACAGGAGGCCCGCCATGGCGCCGGTACTGACGATGAGTTGATGGATGGATTTCACAGCGGACCCCAATGGAAAGTAGACGATCAACCCTTGGTGACCAGGGACTGGACCCAGGTCTCGGTGTCCTTGGGTCCGGTGACCCGCACCGTGATGCGGAATTGGCGAGAGTTGGGTGGGTCCAGCTCTTCGACGCCGACGCGTGAACTGGACGTCTGCGGCACCTGCTTGACCAGGCACTGGCGCAAGGTGGCGGTGACGGGTGCGGTGTTGCACATGCGTTCCACCACGTAGCGCACGCTGTAGCTGCCGACCGTGATTTCGGGCGCCGTGGCCCAGGTGACGGTGGGCAGGCCGGCGGTCTGGGCCTGCATCGTGGCCCAGTACCAGTTGCCGCTGTTGGTCTCTTCGTTGGCGATGGTGCGAACGCGGGCATAGGCCGTGTTGACACCCACTTCCGAGGCCTGCAGCGAAGCTTCGCGGTAGCTGCTGTTGCCCGTGGCCATGACGCCGATCTCGGTCATGCGGGCCAGCGCCAGGCCGCCCAGCAGCATCACCGACATCAGCAGCAGAACCACCAACATGGTGACGCCGCGCGAGCCCCGCCGCTGGGCCAGGCGCTGGGTGTGGTTACGGTGCATGTTCACAGCCCCACCACCAGGTTGCGCAAGGGCACCACCACAAACGCGGTGCGGTAGCGGTAGCACTGCCAGTCCGTCACATCGGGTGTGATGGTGTTGCCAAAGAGTTGCGGCATCGTGGCCGAAGCGTTGCAGTTGCCTGCGGCGTCGGGCTTTTCGCGTTGCGGGCTGCGTGTGACCATGCCGATGCGCAGCGCGCGCACGCGCGGCAACAGAGCCGGCGTCAATGCCGCAAAGCCGCCGGTCGGCGCCTGCCAGCTTTGCAGCGCGGTGCTGCCGGCAGCGGCAGCGGCCAGGCCGTATTCGGTGCGAAAGCCGATCACGTTGCGCGCCAGCACCACCGCTGTGCTGCCGCTGGTCAAGGGCCGTTCCAGTTCAAGGTTGGTACCGTTGAGCCGGTAGCGCGACCACTGCAGGTTGCCCAGCAAGGTGATGCGCCCCATGTCAGGGAACGTCGGGTTGGTGGTGTACACGGCGCTGTTGTGAACGTCGGTGGTGGTGTCGGCAAAACTCAGCACCTGGGGCAGGTCGTCGGTGGACGCGGTGATGGCCGTGACCGTGCGCACCAGGCACGGCGTGCCGGGCGTCACCGGTGCCAGCATCACCGCGTCGCCTACCGCGGCGGGCACCAGCGAGCGCACCGTGGCGTCGGCCCCTGTGGTGTCGGCCTTGAGCAAGGCGTTGGCGCCCGACGCCACCTGGGTGGCGTAGACCACGTCGATGCGGTCGCCCGCTGTTTCGGCGGTGACGTTGATGGGCGTGAAATCGGCGCCGTCGATCAGCGGCGCGGCCCCGATGCTCAGGTTGATCTTGTGGCAGCGGTACAGGCGGTCGCCGAAAAAGCCCAGTCCGGCAGAGGCGGCCTCGTCGCGCATGGCCGTCAAGGCGGTGTTGGCACTGAGGGTCACGCCGCCCATACCCATGCCTTGGCGTTGGGAAGCCATGAAGGTGTTGGCGCTGCCGGTGGCGGCCATGCCCACCAGCAGGGCGATGACCATGCCGACCATCAGTTCGATGATCGACAGGCCACGCTGAGGGCCGCGGTTCACAGGAGGCGTCAACCGAAAGTTGACGCGGGCAAGCGGCTCAGCGCACATCGGTGACGATCTCCAGGGTACGGGTGTCGCCAGAGTCCTTGCCCAGCCAGCTGATGTTCACCGTCAGGCGTTCACCGGTGCTGTCGAGCGTGGAGGTGGCGGTCACAGGGCCGGGCAGCGCAGCGGTGACGCTGGTGGACCAGGCGGTGGTGCGGGTGATGGCGCTGGCGTTGCCGCAGGCGCCTGTCTGGGGCAAGGTGTAGCAAGCGGCATTGGCGCCGTCGACCAGCACCGTGCTGAGCAGTTCGCCGGCCAGTTGGGTGGCGACTTGGCGCGACTGGCTCTCGGTGGTTTGCGCCACCATCCGGCCTTGAAAGCGCGTCATCGCCAGCAGGCCAAAGGCCAGGATCGCCAGCGCGATCAGGCCGTCCAGCATGCCGGCGCCCCGGATCAGGGGCAGGTGTCGAGGTGATTGCCGCATAGTTTGATGGATCCGCCCGCCTCGACCCGCAGCCCAGGGCAGCGGTTGTCGGCGTCGCAGGTGACCGTGGAGTGGGCCAGGTTGATGGAAACGGCGGTCAGGTTGGTGGTCCAGCCCTGGCTGCCAAAGGTCACAGCGCCATTGGCCGCTGCGGTGATGCCGTCGGCCATCGACCGGGTGCGCAGCGTGACCGGGGTGGCCGGCACCGTCACATCGGCCACCGTGATGTTGGAGCCGACCACGCTGACCTGCACGTTGCGGTTGCGCTTGATGGCTTCGTTCTGCGCCATCAGCGTCTCGGTGTAGAGCGTGTTGCCACTTTCACGCAGCTTGGAGTTCACGGTGTAGTCGCGCAGGCTGGGTGCTGCAGCCACCAGCAGCAAGGCGCCGATGGAAAACGCCACCATCAGTTCCACCAGCGTCAGGCCGCGCTGGCTGCGCGCTGCGGTCAGCTGTCGCATACGGTGCCCCTCATGCTCCAGCAGGCGGTGGACGGCACGCCTTTGGGGTGAGCCGTGGTGTTGCGGGCGCCCTGGTGATTGATCGTGTAGGCATAGCCGTTGACCGTGCCCGAACCGGTGGCCGTGGCGGTGAAGCCCTGGCCGCTGTTGCTGATGGCGCAGCTGACGGTGAAGTTGTTGACCGTTGGCACCGCCACCGCACAGGACGCCGTGCCGTAGTTGCCGACGTCCTGGTAGCGCTGCTCCATGCGCGTGAAGTAGGACGACAGGCCATCCAGCGCCGGTGGCACGCGCGATCGCAGCACGTAGCTGTTGTAGGACGGCAAAGCCACCGCGGCCAGGATGCCGATGATGGCCACCGTGATCATCACTTCGATGAGGGTGAAGCCCTGATGGCGAAAACGTTGCATGCCGGTCACCTGCGATTCAAGGAGATCGACCGTCCAGACCTGCGGTTGCAGGGCAGAGAGGCCGCACTTGGATCGTGTATCGGCTTATGCGCTCAGGACTTGAGGGCCGCGGCTTGCGTGCAATCGTTACGGTTGTGAAGAAGTAGCGTGCCAGGCCGCCTGACCGTGACCTCTGTCACGGCCGGCGGCCCGCGCTGGGGCTCAAGACTCGAACAGATCGTCCGAAGGCCGGGCCGGTTGCACCAAACCCAGGTGGCGCCAGGCCGCGGCCGTGGCCATGCGCCCACGCGGCGTGCGTTGCAAGAAGCCTTGCTGGATCAGGTAAGGCTCGATCACGTCTTCGATGGTGCCGCTTTCTTCGCCAATGGCGGCTGCCACGTTGTCCAGCCCCACCGGGCCGCCGCCAAAGCGGTGGATCACCGCTTCCAGCAGCTTGCGGTCCATCACGTCAAAGCCCAGCGGGTCAACGTCCAGCATCTTCAGCGCCTTGTCGGCCAACGCCAGGTTGATGCTGCCGTCGCCTTTGACCTGCGCGTAGTCGCGCACGCGGCGCAACAGCCGGTTGGCGATGCGCGGCGTGCCGCGGCTGCGGCGGGCGAGCTCCAGGCTGCCCTCATGGTCGATCGGCACGTTCAAGAGGCCGGCCGAGCGCTTGACGATGCGGCCCAGCTCTTCGGCGGTGTAGAACTCCAACCGCGCCACGATGCCAAAGCGGTCGCGCAGCGGGTTGGTCAGCATGCCGGCGCGGGTGGTGGCGCCGACCAGCGTGAAGGGCTGCAGGTCGAGCTTGATGCTGCGTGCGGCCGGGCCTTCGCCGATCATGATGTCGATCTGGTAGTCCTCCAGCGCGGGGTAGAGGATTTCCTCGACCACCGGCGACAGGCGGTGGATCTCGTCGATGAAGAGAACGTCGTTCTTTTCCAGGTTGGTCAGGATGGCGGCCAGGTCCTTGGGCTTTTCCAGCACCGGGCCGCTGGTCTGGCGCAGGTTGACACCCAGCTCGTGGGCGACGATGTGGGCCAGCGTGGTCTTGCCCAGGCCCGGCGGGCCAAACAGCAGCACGTGGTCCAGCGCCTCGGCGCGGCCGCGGGCGGCGTGGATGAAGATCTCCAGCTGTTCGCGCGCCTTGACCTGGCCCACGTACTCGGCCAGGCCCTTGGGGCGCAGTGCGCGCTCGATGGCCTCTTCGTTGGGCGAAGCCGGAGCGGCGCTGACCACACGCGGTAGGTCGCCCAGCCGTTCGTTGGTGGGGTCTTTGCGCTCGGGGCCGAAGTTGTCAGTCTGGATGGCCATACAGGGATTATCGGTGCGCCTACACTGTGTCGTTGCCCATTTCCCAGCGAACTGTTCATGAAGACCCGGCCTACCTTGCTCAGCTTGACCTTGACCCTGCAGTTGGCTTTGGCATGCCAAACCGCCTGGGCTCAGACCACCGTGGCCGACCCGTGGATTCGCGGTACGGTGGTGCAGCAAAAGGCCACCGGCCTGTTCGCCAAGATCACTTCAACGCAAGGCTCGCGTTTGGTGTCGGCCAGCACGCCGGTGGCCGGTTTGGTGGAAATCCATGAAATGAGCATGGCTGGCGACGTGATGAAGATGCGTGTACTGCCCGCTGGAGTGGCCTTGCCCGCAGGTAAGGTGGTGGAACTCAAGCCAGGCGGGTACCACGTGATGCTGATGGACCTGAAGCAGCAGCTCAAGGCCGGTGACACCGTGCCAGTGACTTTGGTGTTGGAAGGCCCCAACAAAAAGCGCGAGACCCTGGAGATCAAGGCGCTCGTGAAGGCGTCGGCCGCTGCGGGGGCCGACGGCCACAAGCACTGATTGCCCCAAGTGGGGTCCAGGCGGACCCCGCCATCAACGATTCAAGGCCTTCAGGGCCAGCTTGATGCCCTCACTGACACCGACATCGACGGGCAGCGCCTTCAGCGCGGCCTGGGCCTCGCGTTCGCTGTAGCCCAAGGCTTGCAGCGCCTGGGCGATGTCGCCCTGGGCGTCGCTGAGCAGCGGGCCTGAGCTGGGCAGCGAGAGATCGGCACCCAGCTTGCCCTTCAGCTCAAGCAGCAAGCGTTCGGCGGTCTTCTTGCCAATGCCAGGCACCTTGACCAGCCGCGCGCCGTCTTGACGGCTGACCGCGGCAGCCAGCTCGGCCACGCTCAGACCCGACAGGATCGACAGCGCCGTGCGCGGGCCCACGCCGCTGATCTTGACCAGCTCCTTGAATGCCGACCGTTCGGAGTCGGTCAAGAAGCCAAACAGGATCTGCGCGTCTTCGCGCACCACGAAGTGGGTCAGCAGCACCACGCGTTCGTTCAGCGCTGGCAGGTTGAAGAATGTGCTCATGGGCACTTCGATGACGTAGCCTACACCGCCAACGTCCACCAACACCTGGGGCGGCTGTTTGTGCGCGAGCGTGCCGCTGATGCGTCCGATCATGGCCGCGCGCTCACGGCTGTTGCAGGCGCCACGTCACTCATGCCTCGGCCAGCAGCTTTTCGACCAGGCTGTGCAGTTCCGCAAAATCGGGCTCGCCCACAAAACGCTTGGCAATGGCGCCGCGCTTGTCGATCAGGTAGGTGGTGGGTGTCAGGCGCACGTCGGAAAACGCCTTGGCGATGGCGCCGGTGTTGTCGATCACCACGCCAAAGGGCAAGGCGCGGCTTTGGGCGAAGTTGGACACATGGGCGGGTGGGTCATAGCTCATGGCCACCGCCAAAGTCTCGAAGCCTTGGGCCTGGTACTTGCGGTGGGTGCTCATCAGCGCCGGCATCTCTTTGACGCAGGTCACGCAGCTGGTGGCCCAAAAATTCACCAACACGACCTTGCCACGCAAGGCCTGGGTCGACAAGCGGGCGCCGTCGAGCAAGGTGTAGTTGAAGTTGGGTGCCGGGTCCCGCCCGCCACAGGCCGACAAGACCAGACCCAGGGCCATTGCCAGCCAGGCGCGGCGCAGTGCAAGATGGGTCATCCAGAACATAGAAGGAGTGCCCTCATGAGACGTCGCGAGTTTACGGCAGCGCTGCCACTGAGCCTGCCATGGCGTCTGCCGACGGGTCTGCCGATGGCGCCGCCGTTGGCCGTGCTTCCGGGGCTCGCCCAGGCCGCCTTGAGTGAAGGTGACGCGGCGGTGGGCGTGCGCGCAGCGCTGGAGCGTGGCGCGCTGGCGGCCGTAGCGCTGCTTGGCAGGGCCGATGGTTTCATGGGCAACCCGCTGGTCAGGATTCCGTTGCCGGGCATCTTGAACGACGCGGTCAAGCTGCTCAAAGCCACGGGGCAGGGCAAAAAGCTCGACGAACTGGTGCTGGCCATGAACCGGGCGGCCGAAGCCGCGGTGCCGGTGGCCGGGCCCATCTTCGTCAGCACGGTCAAGTCGATCAGCATCGAAGACGCGCTCAAGGTGGTGCGCGGCGGCGGCACGTCGGTGACCGACTTTTTTGCCAACAAGACCCGCGCGCCGCTGGGCGACAAGTTCTTGCCCATCGTCACCCAGGCCACCGAAAAGCAGTCGCTGGCGGCGCGCTACAACGCGGTGGCGGCCAAAGCAGCGGGCCTGGGCTTGCTCAAAGGCGATGACGTCAACATCCAGCAGTACGTCACCGCCCGCGCTTTGGACGGCTTGTTCAAGATGATCGGTGAAGAAGAGAAAAAGATCCGCGCCGATCCCGTCAAGACGGGCAGCGCCATTCTGAAAAAAGTGTTTGGCAGCTGACAAACCAAACAGGCCAAACAGGCCGAACGGGCCGAACAGGCCGAACAGGCCGAACAAACCACGCTTTTCAGCGGCTTGATTTGCCCCGGGCGGCGGCTTCTTCGGCGCGTGACAACTCGAAGGTGAGCGCCTCGGGCAAGGCGGCCATGATGGCGTCGCGCCCGACGCTGGCAAACTGGCGCCCGCCCAGGTTCAGGACCTCGAAGGCTTTGCCCTGTTCGGCAATGCGCACAAAGACCAGCGTGGGAACTTCGGCCAACATTTCGGCGCGCAGGCGTTCGAAGTGATCGCCGGCGATGGCGGCCTCGTAGATCACGGCATGCGGCAGACCGTCGGTGCACAGTTGCTGCGCTTCTTCGACCGAGGTGACAAAGTCCACCATCAACCCCATCGAACGCAGCGCCGCACGCACGACGTTGCGCACCTCGCGCCGTGCCGCCAGCACCATCACATGGCGACCGGCCAAAGGCTGCGAGTTGTTGCCTTGCGACTCGATGACTTCGGCCTCAACCTTCTGAACCGAACTCAAGCGCGGCGCCAGCGTCTGAGGAAACTCGAGCCTCAGTTCGGTCTTGCCGGGGGTTTCCTTGCGGTGCAGCAGCAGGCCCAGCACGCCGGCGGTTTGCTGCAGCAGGCGCCACGACATGGTGCTGAGCCGCGCCTCGTCGCCCTGGGTCTTGCGCCCTGGCGCGCTGTCCACTTCATCGGGCGGTTGAAAAGCGTAAGCCACGGTCAAGCAGGCGTGGGCAGGCCAGTTCTGGATGTTCAAGGCCAAGTCGATGCGCGACACAGCGTGCTCGAAGCTCCAGTCCAACGTGGTTTGCAGCAAGGAAAAGAGCAAGGTGGTGTCGCTCATGACCTCGGCCGCGGTGAGTTCCTGGCGCACCTCGATGCCACGGGCCTCAATTTCCCGTCCCCGCTGGCGCAGGGCCTCGCGCAGCAAACCGGTCAGGTCCAGGCGTTCGTTGGCCAACTGCACGCGGCCATTGCCCAGGCGAACCACCTGCTGGCCCATGATGCCTGCACGCCGGGCGCGGTCAATCTCCTCGCGCAGCGCGCGCAGGCCGGCGCGGTCGATCTTGCCGGTGGCGGTCAGGGTGGTGACACGCTCGAGTGCTGACGAGAGGTGGGTGGCCACCTCGCTGCCCAACTGCGCCACCAGGGCCTGCGGGTCCAAGGGTTCTGCCACCCGTTTCCCGGTGGGGGGCGAGGCTGGCAGATCACGCAGGTCCATGTGGCTTTGCTTTCAGTTCTTCGGTATTGGCGCTGGTAAACCCCAAGGTTCACGGTTTCCAGGGCGAATATCTACCCCAAAAGCATGGGGTGTGACAAGTGGAAACGCATTCAAGTGTCACCTAGTTTGCCAGTCAGCCCCAGGACGCCGTCTTCTTGCAAGCGTTGGCGCTCGGCCAGATCGAGCCCCAGTTCGGTCAGAATTTCATCGGTGTGCTGTCCCAACAAAGGCGGTGGCCGGCGAACTTGCACGGGCGTCTTTGACAGTTTCATGGGGCTGGCGACCAGCTCCAGTGCGTCGTTCAGCGGGTGCGGCAATTTGACCGTCATCTGGCGGGCCAGCACCTGGGGATCGGCAAACACGTCAGCCATGTCATTGATTGGACCGCAGGGCACCTTGGCTGCTTCCAGCGCGGAAATCCAGTCGGCACGGCGGCGCTGCAACAAAAAGGCGCCCAGCAGGGGTACCAGGATCTGGCGGTGTCGAACGCGGTTGGCGTTGCTGGCAAAGCGTTTGTCGAGCGCCAGTTCCGGACATCCGGCAACCTGACAGAAGCGCACAAACTGGGCGTCGTTGCCCACCGCCAGGATCAGGTGGCCATCGGCCACCTCAAACACCTGGTAGGGCACGATGTTCTGGTGGGCGTTGCCGGCCCGCCTGGGCGCTTGTCGTGTCACCAGGTAGTTGGCGCCCAGGTTGGCCAGCATCGCCACCTGGGTGTCGAGCAAAGCCATGTCGATCACCTGGCCGTGGCCGGTGGTGTCCCGATGACGCAAGGCGGCCAGGATCGCCACCGTGGCGTACATGCCGGTGAAGAGGTCGGCCACCGCCACGCCCACCTTTTGCGGCCCGCCGCCGGGCAAGTCGTCGCGTTCCCCCGTTACGCTCATCAAGCCACCCATGCCTTGCACCGCATAGTCGTAGCCCGCCCGGTCCTGATAGGGGCCGCTTTGACCAAAGCCGGTGATGGAACAGTAGACAAGGCGTGGAAACAGCGCGCAAAGGCTGGCGGCGTCCAGGCCGTATCGCGCCATGTCACCGACCTTGTAGTTTTCCACCAGCACATCACAGCTGGCCGCCAGTTGACGTACCAAGGCCTGGCCAGCAGGCCGGGCGATGTCGATCGTGATCGAGCGCTTGTTTCGGTTGGCGCCCAGAAAGTAGGCGGCTTCCGCGGTGTCATTTCCTTGCCGGTCTTTCAGAAACGGCGGCCCCCAGCCACGGGTGTCGTCGCCACCGGGGTGGGCGCCATCACGCGGCCGTTCCACCTTGATGACTTCAGCGCCCAGGTCGGCCAGGGTCTGGGTACACCACGGACCCGCCAGGACCCTGGAGAGGTCGAGCACCCGCACACCGGTCAGCGCGCTGGCAGGTGGCGACGGGGCAGTGGCTTTTTCCTTGTCCATGGGCCAGGGATTGTCCGGCAAGGGCCGGGATAATCGACCGATGCTCTTTGCTCGAGCCCTGAATGGGACCCTGATTCTTACTTTCATGCTGCCGCTGATGGCTTGCGCACCTGCTCTGGACTGGCGCGAGGTGAGGGTTGCACAGACGCCCCTGCGACTGCTGATGCCTTGCCGGCCGCATGCCCAGGATCGCACCATCCAGCTGGCAGGGCAGTCTGTACAGTGGCGCCTGCTGGTGTGTTCGACGGGCGACCACAGCGTTGGCGTGGCCTGGGCCGACATGGGTGATCCAGCCCGGGTGGGGCCGGCATTGACGGGCTTGTTGGCGGCCGCTGGCGCCAACCTGGGCGCAGCCATCCCATCGGCAACGCCCTTGCGTGTTCCGGGTGCAACGCCTCACGCAGGCAGTCAACAGGTACTTTTGGCGGGCCGCCGCAGCGACGGCCGGCCGGTGCAGATGCAGCTGGCGCTGTTCACCTTTGGAACGCTGGTCTTTCAGGTCACGGCGCTGGGCCCCTCTGTCACGACGGAC
>JANMHH010000414.1:0-2722 GCA_031375065.1 Rubrivivax sp.
CCTAGCTGCTGGTCGCGCCAGCGGCCGTTCAGCATCGGGCCGCCGGAGACACCGATGGTGGGCAGATCGGCGCTGCACGCGCCCATCAACAGCGAGGGCGTGGTCTTGTCGCAGCCCATCAGCAGCACCACGCCGTCAATCGGGTTGCCGCGGATGCTCTCTTCCACATCCATGCTGGCCAGGTTGCGATACAGCATCGCGGTGGGCCGCAGCAGGGTTTCGCCGAGGCTCATGACCGGGAATTCGAGCGGGAAGCCGCCCGCCTCGTACACACCGATCTTGACCTGCTCGGCCAAGGTGCGGAAGTGCGAGTTGCAGGGCGTGAGTTCGCTGAAGGTGTTGCAGATGCCGATGACCGGCCGACCGTCGAACTGATCGTGCGGCACGCCCTTGCCCTTGACCCAGCTGCGGTAGGCGAAACCGTCGCGGTCTTGCCTGCCGAACCATTGCTGGCTGCGCAGTTCGTGGGCGGGCTTCTTGCGGGGTTTCTCGCTCATGGTGTCTGTACCTGCGGCAGCTCGAACTGAAGTCGGGGCGATGGTAGGGCGATGCGCCGGCAAGCGCCCCGGGCACAACCCGAAGGCCCCGGGAAAGCCCTCGGGGCAGGCCCCCGCGAACATCATACGATTGGCAGACGTTGCCGCCAATGGCCTTACCAAGGAGTCTGACCGATGCAAGCCAAGACATGGATCACGGGTGCCATTGCCGGCGCCGCCCTGCTGCTCGTGGGCATGCCCGCCGCCGCCCAAGAGAAGATCACGGTGTGGTGGGGCAAGGGCTTCTACAAGGCCGAAGACGACGCGCTCTTCGCTGCCATCAAGAAGTTCGAAACCAAGTACCCCAAGTACAAGATCGACCTGAGCCTGTACGCGCCCCAGGAAGCCATACCCAAGACCGTCGCCTCTCTGGATGCGGGCAACCCGCCTGACGTGGCCTATGGCGACGTCTACGACTTCCAGGTCACGGCCAAGTGGGCCTATGAAGGCAAGCTGGAGAACATCACCAGCATCATCGACCCCATCCGCGGCAAGTTCGAGCCGTCCGCGCTCTCAACCACCTTCCTGTACAACAACGCCAAGCAAACGCGCGCCTACTACGCGTTCCCGGTCAAGCAGCAGACCATGCACATCCAGTACTGGAAGGACATGCTGGCCGATGCGGGCTTCCAGCCCAGTGACATCCCGAAGGACTGGAAGGGCTACTGGGATTTCTGGTGCGACAAGGTGCACACGGGCTACCGCCAGAAGACGGGCACGCGGGCCTTCGGCACCGGTTTCCCGATGGGCGTGGATTCGAGCGACTCCTTCTTCTCGTTCCTGACCTTCATGGACGCGTACAACATCAAGCTGGTCAACGACTCGGGCAAGCTGCTGGTCGACGACCCGGCGGTGCGCCAGGGCCTCATCATTGCGGTGACGGACTACACGGCGGTCTACAGCTAGGGCTGCACGCCGCCGTCGGCCACCAGCTGGAAGGACCCGGACAACAACGTGGCCTTCCACAACAAGACCATTGCGATGACGCACAACGCGACGATCTCGATCGCCGCTAAGTGGCTCGACGACTCCAACAACGCCACGCTCACGCAAGCCCAGCGGGACACGGCCCGGGTCAACTACACGGAGAAGATTGCCACCTCGGGCTTTCCCAACAAGCCCGACGGCAGCAAGATGACCTACCGCGCGGCCGTGAAGACGGGTGTCATCTTCGATCAGTCCAAGAACAAGGTCGGGGCCAAGCAGTTCGTGGCCTTCATGCTGGACGAAGCCAACCTCACGCCGTATGTCGAGGGCTCGCTCGGTCGCTGGTTCCCGGTCACCAAGGCCGCGCAGCAAAGCGCTTTCTGGAAGGCCGACCCGCACCGCATCGCGGTCTACAACCAGTTCATGGCCGGCACCACGCCGTTCGAATTCACCAAGAACTACAAGTTCACGGTGTTGAACAACGAGAACGTCTGGGCCAAGGCCATGAACCGCGTGCTCAACGAGAAGGTGCCGGTGCCGCAAGCCGTGGACGAGATGATCGCGCGCATCAAGGTGGTGGCGAATTAAGGCCCACCCCCCGAAGCGCCTGCGGCGCTCCCCCCTCGAGGGGGGCGCCGCCAGCGGCCCGGCAAAGCCGGTTCCGCGGCGTCTGCTGGGGCTGCCCAGGGATCTCCTGCAACGCATGACATGAGCACCGAGACCCTCGCGGCCACGCCCCTGCGTCGCCCTGCCAAGCCGCTGACCCAGTTCGAGTGGTGGGGCCGCGTGCTGGTGGTGCCCTACCTGATCATCTTCGTGGTCTTTGTGCTGTACCCGGTGTGTTACGGCCTGTGGCTGGCGCGCGATCCGCAGAACTACGTCAAGCTGTTCGACGACCCGATCTTTTTCCGCACCGCGATCAACACCCTGGTGTTCCTGGTGGTCGCGGTGAACCTGAAGATGGTCATTGCGTTGGGGCTGTCGAGCTTCTTCGTGCAATCGCGCTGGTGGATCCGGCTGCTCTCGCTGGTCTTCATCCTGCCCTGGGCCCTGCCCTCGATCCCGACCATCCTGTCGGTGCGTTTCATGCTGAACCCCGAGTGGGGCGTCATCAACAGCACCATCTTTCGCCTGACCGGCCTGGACGGCCCGAACTGGCTAAACGACCCGACCCTGGCATTGACCCTGTCGATGCTGATGCACATCTGGAAGTCATTGCCGTTCTGGACCCTGATTCTGATCGCCGGGCGGCTGGCCAT
>JANMHH010000424.1:0-1616 GCA_031375065.1 Rubrivivax sp.
CTGCGCTTGTTTCCGCTGCCCGAAGCGGTGACCGCTGCGGTGTGCAACTTTGCCAGCGTCGACGCCGCCGTGCAGACCACCATCCAGATCATCCAGATGGGCGTGCCGATTGCGCGCTGCGAGTTGCTGGACGCCAACGCCATTCGCGCCGTCAACCAGCACAGCAAGTTGTCGCTGCACGAGTCACCGCTGCTGCTGATGGAATTTCACGGCAGTGAGGCCAGCGTGCAGGAGCAGGCTGAAACGGTCCAGGCACTGGCGGCCGAGCACGGTGGCCAGGCCTTTCAGTGGGCCCGCACACCCGAGGAACGCAGCAAGCTGTGGGCGGCGCGCCACCAGAGCTACTTTGCGGCGCTGCAAATGCGCCCGGGCTGCCGCTGCCAAAGCAGCGACACCTGCGTGCCGATCTCCAAGCTGGCCGAAAGCATCAACGACAGCGTGGCCGAGGCCGAGGCCTCGGGCATCCCGTACTGGATCGTCGGCCATGTAGGCGACGGCAACTTCCACCTCAGCTACCTGATGGACCCGAACGACAGCGCCGAGGTGGCCGAGGTCGAGCGCCTGAACGTGCTGATGGTGCAGCGCGCCATCCGCCTGGGCGGCACCTGCACCGGCGAGCACGGCATCGGGCTGCACAAGATGGGCTACCTGGTGGAAGAAGCCGGGCTGGGTGCGGTGGACATGATGCGCAGCATCAAGCGCGCGCTCGACCCGAAGAACATCATGAACCCGGGCAAGGTGTTCACCGCCTGATACCGATTTGCGTTCATTCGCATCAATCCGGGTTGCCACGCCTTGCCGGCTTCTGGCGCTTTGCAGTCGTTCGATGGCTTGCACAGGTTTGCGCGGCAAAGGGCTGTCCGGGTGGGCCGGGGCGCGCCACTGCGGCGGCCGCCGCTGCGCGTCGACTGCCCTGCGATGCTCGTTCACCCGGGCTGGTCGGGCAACTCGTTGCACTCACTTCGTTCGTGCCACTCAAACACTCCCTCCCAAGCTAGATGACAAAGCGCGCTGCGCGCGCAGCCCGGGCGCCCTGCGCTTCTCGGCGCCGCACAGGCGCGCCCCGGCACACCCGGACAGCCCTTTGCTCCACCCGTGGTGGCGGGGGGTTTCGAGTACCACTGCGGGTGCCTCGCGACAGGCGGTGTCCTGTGGGGGCTCATTCTGGGTCGCCGAGGAGCACAGCGTGATGGGCGGCGCGCCGCAGGCGCGCTTCGTAAACCAATTTGCCGCAGCCTGTTTGAGCGTAACGAACGAAGTGAGTGCAGCGAGTTCTGCGGCACGCCCATCGCGCGAGCACCACAGGGTAGTCGGCGCAGCCGACCGACACGGCATGAGCCCCCACAGGGCACCGCCTGCCGCGACGCGCTACTGTCCGTGCCGCCGAACGACCGCAATGCGCCGTCACCTGCGCTATTCGACCCCAACTTTCCAGGCGATTGAACGCAAAGTGGTATGACCGGCCTGTGCGGTGCCAACGCCGTCAACGGTGCTGGGCCGCCGGCCCATCAAGGCAGCTGGGCCGAAATCTCCAGCACCAGGCCCGTGGTGCCCACTTTCACGGGCTCCGAAAGGCCTTGCAGGTCACCGGGCTGCGGCATGGCCTGGCCCGACTT
>JANMHH010000011.1:0-33925 GCA_031375065.1 Rubrivivax sp.
CGCATGCTGGGGATGATGCAGAAGGTGCAGCGGTGGTTGCAGCCTTCGCTGATCTTCAGGTAGGCGTAGTGGCGCGGCGTGAGCTTGATGCCAGCCACACCGCGAAACTCTGCGCGCGCCGCCGGCACCAGGTCGACAAACGGGTCGTGCGGCTTGGGCACGTGCAGGTGCACGGCGTCCATCACTTCCTGGGTGGCGTGCGGCCCCGTGACCGCCAGCACCTTGGGGTGGATCTGGCGCACCAGGTTTCCACCGTCGGTGCCCGACTTGGCGCCCAGGCAGCCGGTGACGATGACCTTGCCGTTGCTGGCCAGGGCTTCGCCAATGGTGTCCAGGCTTTCCTTGACCGCGTCGTCGATGAAACCGCAGGTGTTGACGATCACCAGGTCGGCGCCCGCGTAGGTTTTGCTGGTTTCGTAGCCCTCGGCCCGCAGCTGGGTGAGGATGAGCTCGGAGTCGGTCAGTGCCTTGGGGCAGCCCAGTGAAACAAAGCCCACGGTCGGGGCTTTGTTGGGGGTGGACGGGTGGGTGTCGGGTGTGGTCATGGCGTGATTTTGATGCACCGCGCCACGTCGGGCCTGGCGCCTACTTTTTGGCCGGTGGAAAGCCGCCCATGCCCGGGAACAGGTTGCCAGCCTCCTGCATCTTTTCCAGCATCGCCCGGCCCTGGTCCACATAGCTGCCCATCAGGCCCTGGAAAGGGTTGGGCTGGGCGCTCAGGAACTGTGTCCAGGCTTCGGGATTCAGGCGTTTGGGATCGACCAGACCAGCGGTCTGGGACAGGAAGCCTTTTTGCAGTTCGGCAAAAGCCGCCATGTTCTGCTCCAACATCGAGCCCATCACGCCTTGCATGGCGTGGCCGTAGAACCGGATGATCTGGCTCAGCGTGGCTGCGGTGAACATGGGCACCCCACCCGACTCCTCTTCCAGGATGATCTGCAGCAGGATGCTGCGCGTCAGGTCCTCCGAGGTCTTGGCATCGCGCACCTCAAAGGCCTCGCCGGCCAAGACCATCTGCTTGACGTCAGCCAAGGTGATGTAGCTGCTGCTCTGGGTGTCGTAAAGCCGGCGGTTGGGGTATTTCTTCAGCACCCGCACCGCGCTGGAGGCCTCACCTTCAGGCGCGGGAGCCGAGGCTTTGCGAGACGTGGGCATGGGTGGCTTCCTTTGCAAGGCCCAAGCTGGGCTGACGCATTCTAGGAGCCACGTTCAGCGCATCTGGCGCGGGGTTTTCCCGCCACCGATGGTTGACTCAGCGCTGACCCCAAGCCACGAAGTGGGGGTTCTCGAAGCCGGGCTTGCCGTAGCGCAAGGGCTGCCCTTGCAGATCGGTGACGGTGCCGCCTGCTGCACGCAGCACGGCGTGCCCGGCGGCGGTGTCCCATTCCATGGTGCGACCCAAACGCGGGTAGACATCGGCCTGGCCGCTGGCGATCAGACCGAACTTCAGCGATGAGCCCACAGCGAGCCGCTGCGCCACCGTGCGGCCGGCCAACCAGGCCGTCAAGGCGGCTTCGTCGCCGTGCGAGCGGCTGCTGGCCAGCACCCACCCCGCTTCGGCCGCCAGCGGCACGGGGCGACAAGCGATGGCTCGGCGCCCAGACGGGTCTTGCATCCATGCGCCCTGCCCCACCACGCCGGCATAGACCCGGCTGGCCACCGGCTCCAGCACCACACCCAGCACCGGTTGCCCGGCTTCGATGAGCGCGATGTTGACCGTGAACTCGCCGTTGCGCGACACGAATTCGCGCGTGCCGTCCAAGGGGTCGACCAGCCAGAAGCAATGCCCGGGTGTGGGCGCATGGCCCTGCGCAGCCGCTTCTTCAGCCACGATCGGTATCCCAGGCGTCAGGGCTTGCAGGGCCGCCACGATCAAGGCCTCGGCACGTTCATCGGCTTCGGTGACCGGCGACGCATCGACCTTGCCGCGCACCGCAAAGTCGGAACCGTACACCTGCAAGATCAGGTCGCCGGCCTGGCCTGCGATGGCTTCGATCTGCGACAGCAAGGTCAGGTTCAGCAAGGTGCACGCTCCACTGCGGCCAGCGTCAAGGGTCAAGGATCAAGCGTCACGCATCAAGCGGCAACGCGCCAGGGCCACCACCAACCCGACGCCCCTTGCCCAACAAGCCCTTCAGCGCCCGCCAGACAAAACGCAGCAAGAGCAGCGTCAGCACCGCTTCGCCCAGCGTGACCACAAACGCCAGGAACGGATTCCAGCGTTGCGAGCGCCCGGCAAACTTGGCCACCGCGCGGTCGCGCGAGGTCTCGATGCTGTCGTAGAAACTCGGTATGACCAACAGCGTCAGCACCGTGCTGGTGATGGTGCCGCCGATGATGGCCACCGCCATCGGCCGGTAGAACTCGCCGCCCTCACCCACCCCAATGGCCACCGGCAACATGCCCGCCACCAGTGCAAAGGTGGTCATCAGAATCGGGCGCAAGCGCATCCGGCCCGCGGCCATCAGGGCTTCTTCACGGTCGACGCCCTGTTTCTCCAGCACCCGGGCCGCGTCGAGCAACAGGATGGCGTTTTTGGCCACCAGGCCCATCAGCATGATCACGCCGATAAAGCTCATCAGGTTCAGCGTGCCCCGGGTGGCCAGCAGTGCCAACACCACACCGATCAGGCTGAGCGGCAGAGACACCATCACCGCCAGCGGTGCCGAAAAACTGCTGAACTGCATGACCAGAATCAGGTACATCAACGCGATGCCCGACACCAAGGCAATGCCCATCTGTTTGAACACCTCTTGCTGGTCACGCGAGGCGCCGGCCAGTTCCAGGCCATAACCCGGCGGGTAGGTCATCGCGCGGGCGATCTTCAGCGCATCGGCTGTCACCTCACCGGGCGAACGCCCCTGCACGTTGGCCGCCACGCTGATGGTTCTTTTGCCATTGGCGTGCTGGATCTGGCTGGGGCCCTTGCCCATGGTGACGGTGGCAATCTGCTCCAGCGGCACCATGCGGTTGCTGCCACTGACCGTGATGGGCAGGCGTTCGATGTTGCTGACATCGACCCGGTCCAGCGGGTGCAGGCGCACCGCCACATCGCGTGACTCGCCCGAAGGGTCGACCCAGTCACCCACTTCCACGCCCGCAAAAGCCACCCGCAGCGCCTGCGCCGCGTCGTTGACGCTGATGCCCAGGGTGTTGGCCAGCCCGCGGTCCAGCTCAATCTTCAGTTCGTTCTGCGGGTCTTGTTCGGACAAGCCCACGTCCACCGCGCCGGGCACCTGGCGCAACTTGTCCATGAACTCGTTGGTGATGTCCAGCAACTTGCGCGATTCGGCGCCCGTGAAGCGGACCTGAACCGGCTTTTGCGCCCCGTTGCTGAGGTCGTCCAACACCACGTACTCTGCGCCCACCAGGCGCGCCGTTTGCCGGCGCAGCTCTTGCGCAATCTGGGCTGAAGAACGCTGGCGCAGCTGGCTCTTGCCCACGTCGACATAAACGCGACCGCCACTGGGGTTGACGTAGCTGTTGGTGGCCTTCACCTCGGGCAGCTTGCGGGCCAGGGCAGCCACCGCTTCGACCTTCAACCGGCCGTATTCCAAGCTGCTGCTCGAAGGCGTGCGCACGTCAATGGCCACCACGCCGGCATCCGACGCGGGCAAAAAGCTCGAACCACCAAACTTGGCCTGCAGGGCGATGGCCGCGATCAAGCTGAGCAGCGCAAAGACGGCCATCCAGCGCCGGTGGTGCAAAGCCCAGGCAATCACGCGGCCATAGCGGTCGGCCTGGTGATCGAACCAGTCGTTGAAGCGCGCCAGCAGCTTGGACAAGCCCTTCTTGGGCGCTTGGTGGTGCCCGGGCGGGTCGCCCCAATAGGCTGACAGCATCGGGTCCAGCGTGAAGCTGATGAACAGGCTGACCAGGACCGAGGCCACCACGGTCACGCCAAAGGGCCGGAACCATTCGCCGCTGATCCCGGGCATGAAGGCCACCGGCACGAAAACCGCCACGATGGAAAACGTGGTGGCGGCAACGGCCAGGCCGATCTCGGCCGTGCCTTCACGCGCCGCCGTCATGCGGTCGGCACCGCGCTCCATGTGGCGCACGATGTTTTCGCGCACCACGATGGCGTCGTCGATCAACACGCCGATGGCCAGGCTCAGGCCCAGCAGGCTCATGAAGTTGAGCGTGAAACCCGCCAGCCACACCGCGATGAAAGCCGCGATCACGCTGGTGGGAAGGCTCAAGGCCGTGATCAGCGTTGAGCGCCAGGAGTTCAGGAACACATAGACCACCAGCACCGTCAAGCCCGCGCCAAAGACCAGGGCATGGATCACGTTGTTGAGGCTGCTGGCGGCGTCCTCACCCCCGTCCTGCGTGACCTCGAGCTGGGTACCCGCGGGCAAGGTCTTGTTGATCTCTGCGCTGAGCTTGCGCACCTCGTCGGCCACGCTCACGGTGCTGGCCTCGCGGGCCCGAATCACCGAAAGGCCCACGTTGGGGCTGCCGCTGCGCATCGAAAACCCGGTCAGTTCGGCAAAGCCGTCCTGCACGGTGGCCACCTGCCCCAGGCGAACCAGCTCGGTGCCGCGCCGCTTGATGACCACCTGCTCAAACTCGGCCGGCGACTCCATGCGCCCGACCAGTCGAATGCTCTGGTCTTCCAGTTTCCCCCTGACCTTGCCCACCGGTGCGGTGGCGTTCTGGGCCCGCAACGCGGCCACAACTTCGGTCACCGAAACGGCATTTTCGCGCAGCTTGTCGGCCCGCAACAGCACGCTCAACTCGCGCCGCAGGGCGCCGTTGACATTGACCACCGCCACCCCAGGGATGCCCCGAAAGCGGTCGGCCAACTGGTCTTCTGCCAACCTGGAAATCAGCGCGTGGCTCTGGCTGCTGGACGACAGGGCCAGTTGCATGATGGGCTGCGCACCGGGGTCGAGCCGCTGCAACACGGGTTCGCGAATTTCGCTGGGCAGCTTGTGCCGGACCGAACCGATGGCGTTGCGCACCTCGTCGGCCGCTTCGATCATGTTCTTGTTGAAGTTGAAGATCAGCACCAGGCGCGCCAAGCCTTCACTGGCGGTGGACTGCACCCGGTCAACGCCCGAAATGCCCTGCATGGCTTTTTCGATGCGGTTGACGACCTCCCGCTCCACCGTGTCGGGCGAAGCCCCGGGGTAAGGGATGTTGACGGTGAGCACCGGTTGGTCGATGTCGGGGAACTGATTGACGCGCAACTTGCTCAAGGCCAACAGGCCCAGCGCCATCAGCGCCAGGATGATCACGACCATCGCCACCGGTCGCTTGATGCTGAATTCAGAGAGAAACATGGTGCTGCCCTACTTGCCGACGGCCAAGGCAGATGACGCAGCCGGGGCCGCCGGCAGGGCCGACGCCACAGCCGACTTGCCCAGCTCGAACGATTGGCCATCCACCAACGCACTGCCAGGGCTGCGCAGCACCTGGTCGCCTGCTGACAGGCCCGAGAGCACGGGGACTTCGCCGCTGCGCGGATCACGCTCGCCCAGCTTTACCGCGACCTTGACGACACGCGAGTTGGCCGAGTCGATGCGCCAAACATGGGCGCCGTCACCCACCCGCACGATGCTCGAAGCGGCCAGCATCAGCGCCGGCACCCCCCCGGTTTGCACACTGCCTTCGGCGTACAACCCCGCGACCTTGGGCGCCGCAACCGGGTCGACAAAAGCCACGATGACTTCAACCTGTCGCGTGGCCGCATTGGCAGCCGCGTCGATGCGGCGGACCTGGCCCACAAACTCGGACTGAGGGTAGCCGTTGACCCGAAACGCCACGCCTTGCCCCAGCTTGAGCTCGTGCATGCGGTCGGCCGACACCAGGCCTTCGAAGCGCATGCTCTTCGGATCGATGACCTTGACCAACTCCTTGCCCACCTGCGCGGTGTCACCCGCCGAAACCTTGCGCTCACTGACCACGCCTTCAAATGGCGCCCGCACCTCGGTGCGGCGCAACTGTTGCCGCGCGGTGGCCACCCGAGCCCTGGCCGCCACCAAGTCGCTTTGGGCGTTGTTGCGCCGCACCTCGGCGTCTTCCAACGCCTGCATCGACGTCATGCCCTGCGCCTGCAGCGTCTTCAAGCGCTGCAACTGACGTTCTGACTGCTCCGAGGCCTGGGTCGAAGCCCGCACCGCTTCATCCGCCGAGGTCAGGCTGTCGAGGATGGCCGCGTCGTCCAGCCGCACCAACAGATCACCCGCGCGCACCGTCTCGCCGTTTTCTTTCAGCACCTGCTGCACGGTGGCACCCACCTCGGCGCGCAGGTCGGCACGCCGCTCGGGCTGCAGCGAGCCCGAGATGACCGGCCCGGTGGCGCGCAAGGTGGAAGAAACGGTCCGCAGGTCTTCAGGCGCGAGCAGCAGAACCGCAGCCGTTTTGGCGGCTGCGTCCACCTGGGTAGCCGCAGCTGAAGCCGCCTTCGCGGGGGTGGGCTCTGAGGGGCCGGCGCGGTTGCAGGCAGACAGAACGCTGGCCATCGCCAGCACAAACATCAGGTGTCGCATGGTTCAGTGGTGCGCCGCCGAACGCGTGGCCACCCAAGTTGAAAAGTGGCCGTAGGCTAACGCCAAGGCTGACCTTGTTGTTTGGGGATGCGACGAAAGCACACCGGTGCAGTGCCAATGGTGGCTGCGCGGTGCGGAAGGCGCTGAGCAAGAAAAAAGCACCGGGCGTTTCCGCCAGGTGCTTGTTTCCTCTACCGAATTTGGTAGGCGCGATTGGACTCGAACCAACGACCCCCACCATGTCAAGGTGGTGCTCTAACCAGCTGAGCTACGCGCCTGGGGCAAGCCCGCAAGTATATAGGAGAGTTGTGGCCGCTATTTGCGTCGGGCGTGACGAACGCCCGGCACGCGGCCAATCTGGGCCAGCACCGCTGACAGCCTGGCCACATCGGTGACCTCCACGGTCAAGGTCATCCAAGCGGTGCTGCGGTCTTTGGCACTTTGGGTGTGAACAGCGGTGACGTTCATCTTCTCTTTGGCCAAGACTTCGGAGATGTCGCGCAGCAGCCCCGGCCGGTCGGCGGCTTCAACCGCCACGTCCAGCGGATACACCGCAGGCCGACTGCCCCCAGGCTGCCCCCACTCCACATCGATCACCCGACCGGGCGAGCCCAAAGCCATGTGGCGCAGGTTGCTGCAGTCGCGCCGGTGCACCGCGACGCCGCGGCCGCGGGTGACGAAGCCCGAGATGGCGTCCGGGGGAGCGGGCCGGCAGCAGCGGGCCAGGTTGGTCAGCAGCGAGTCCATGCCCACCACCAGCACACCGCCGCGCCCACCACCGGCTTCGCTGCGCGGCCGGTGCAGCAGGATCGCCTCGGGGTCGGCTTCGGCTTGTGCCGGGCGCAGCAGGTTTTCGATGGTGCGCAGCGACAACTCGTCCTTGCCCACCACTTCGTACAGGCTCTCAGCGCTCTTGAAACCCAGCTGTTCAGCCAAGGTGTCGCGTTCCAGCGCGGTGCGGCCCTCGCGCTGCAGCAGCTTTTCAACCAGCTCGCGGCCGCGGGCCACGGTCTGGGCCTGGGCCTGGGCGTTGAACCAGGCGCGCACCTTGGCTTTGGAGCGCGGGCTGGCCAGGTAGCCCAGCTCGGCGTTGAGCCAGTCCAGTGAAGGCCCGCCCTCTTTGGCGGCCACCACCTCGACGGTTTGGCCCGACTTGAGCGGCGTGTTCAGCGTGACCAGTGCGCCGTCAACCTTGGCCCCACGACAGCGGTGGCCCAGGTTGGTGTGCACGGCATAAGCGAAGTCCACCGCAGTGCCGCCGGTGGGCAAGTCGATGATGGTGGCTTGGGGCGTGAAGACGTAGATGCGGTCGTCAAAGGCAGCGCTGTCTGCGCTGCCGCCATGGCCGGCAAAGTCGCGCTCCCAGGCCAGCAGTTCGCGCAACACCGCCTTGCGCGCTTCAGCCACGCGGTCTTCAAACTCGCCGCTGGCGCTGACCCCGGCATAACCGCGTGTACCCGCTTCCTTGTACATCCAGTGCGCGGCGACACCGTGCTCGGCGTGCTCGTGCATGGTGCGGGTGCGGATCTGCACCTCCAAAGGCCGCCCGTCGCTGCCCACCACCACGGTGTGCAGGCTCTGGTAGCCGTTGGGCTTGGGGCGTGCGATGTAGTCGTCGAATTCACCGTCAACCGGCCGCCAGGCTTCGTGAACCCGTGCCAGCGCCGCATAGCAGGCGGGCACATCGGCCACCACCACCCGCAGCGCACGGGCGTCCAGGACCTGAGCGAACTGCAGGCCCTTGCCCTGCATCTTTTTCCAGATGCTGTAGAGGTGTTTCGGGCGGCCCTGCACATCGGCTTGCAGCCCTTGGGCCTGCAACAGCGCCATCAACCCGTCGCGCGCCTGCGCCACGCTGATCTCTCGCGCCGCGCGGGTTTGGTCCACCAGCTTGGCCACCTGTTGGTAGTCCTGCGGCTGCAGGAACCGAAACGACAGGTCTTCCAGTTCCCACTTCACCTGCCAGATGCCCAGGCGGTTGGCCAGCGGCGCAAAGACCTGAAGACTCTCGGCTGCCAGGTCCGGCGGACAGAGCTGTTTGCTGGCGGCAAACCAGCGCAGCGTTTGCAGGCGCGAGGCCAGGCGCAGCAACACCACCCGCAGGTCGCGCGAAAACGCCAACAGCATCTTGCGCACACGTTCGGTCTGCTCGGCGCGTTCGCCCGGGCCGACTTGCGCCGCTCGTGCAGCGCGCTGAATCTGCACCAACTTGCGGGTCAAGGTCACCAGGCTGGCATAGGACTCGCCAAAAGCCTTGCGCACCACGTCTTCAGGGCGCTGCAGGTAGTCCCCCGCATAAACGAGGTAGGCCGCTGCGCACAGGGCCGGGGCAGCCCCCATGCCCTGCAGCACTTGCGCGACGCCATCGGCGTGGCCCATCGCAGGCTCACCGGTGTCGAGCCGCTGCCCGGTCAGCAGCGGCTCGGCAAAGGCGCGCGCCCTGGCGATGCTGTCAAGCGTGCCGACCGCTGTTTCGTCAGCGGCGCCGCTGGCCAGGTGAACGATGGCCGCAGCGCCCTGCGGCGCCGCCGCCTCTGGCGCCTTCATGGCCCCAACAAGAACTGCCGCACCACCGCGCGTTGATCGGCCTGCACCAGGGTCGGCGCGTGCCCCACGCCAGCAAACTCATGCAGCCGGGCGCGCGGCCCCCGCGTGGTCATGGCCTGCGCCGTGTCAGCGGACAGCATGTCGGACTCCGCGCCACGCAGCAGCAGGGTCGGGCATGACATGCGGTCGTACATGTGCCACAGCATGGCTTGTCCAGCGGCAGTTGTTTCAGGCGTCATGGCGCGCACCGGCACGGCGATGGCAGGGTCGTAGTGCGATTTGAAGCCGGCCACGCCGTCTTGCACATCAGGCACCAACTGGGGCCGGGTGAGCTGCAACCATTGTTCGTCGGTGTGCGGGCCGAAGCCCGAAGAGATGAAGCGCAGGCTGGCAGCCGCCTCTTCTTCCGTCTTCCAGTGCATGGGCACGCCCAGGTAGGTGGCCAGGCGTTGGATGAAGGCGAGCTCCAGCACCGGCCCCACGTCGTTCAACACCAATCGGGCCACCGGGGAGCCCGGCAGTGAAGCCAAGGCCATGCCGATCAGGCCACCCATCGAGGTGCCCACCCAATCCAGCCGTTCGACACCCAGCCGCGCCACCAAGGTGACCATGTCAGACAGGTAGGTTGGAATGCCGTACGCATGGGGGTCGGCCAACCGGCCGGACCGGCCGCGACCCACCACGTCCGGGCAAATGACGCGGTAGTGGCTGGACAGGTCGCGCGCCAGGGTGTCGAAGTCCCGACCCTGGCGGGTCAGGCCATGCACACAAACCACCACCTTCGGGTTGGCAGCGTCGCCCCATTCCCAATAGGCCATGCGGTGCAGGCCGCCTGCGGTCAGGCACTGGAGATGTCGAAGCTGGGGCTGGTTCATGAAGGAGGAGTCGGGTCAGTGCGGTGGGCTCAAAAAGCGAAAGGTTCTTGGGCAGCATCGTATCAATGCGTCTGACGTTGCAATGGAGAGGGTGCAAAGGAGACGTTGCAATGAAGGCGCTGCAAAGCAGGCGTTGCAAGGCTCAGGCCACCCGGTGGCTGCTGCCAGGGCAGCCAACGCCGTCGCAGGCCCTACTTCATCTGCACGCTGCCGCTGACCGTGGCCGTCACCGTGGCTTTGCCGGCTTCAACCGGCAGTGAGGCATCGGCCGAAGCGCTCATGGCCTGGGCGCGCATCATCGGCAGGGGCTGGCCCTGGCCGTGCTCAGACGCCACCTGCACCTCACGCACGACATAGCCGCCAAAGCCAAACTGTTTGGCCACCGCATCGGCGCGCGAACGAAAGCGCGCGATGGCCTCGGCGGCAACTTCTCCTTCGACTTTTTCACGCGCCTCGCGGGACAGCGAAAAGCTCACGCGAGAGATCGTCAACGAAACGATGCGGGCGGTGAGCTGCGAAATCCTGGGCGTGTCGCGGCCCTGGACGATCAGCTCGGCACTGCCTTGCCAGCCGGTGATGCCGCCCTTGGCGCTGGTGCGGGGGTAAAGGGAAAACTGCCCGGTCTGCACTTCCAACTGACCTGGCAGGGCCGCTTTGCGGGCCTCCGACAACGCCGCGTCGAGCGCCTGGCGCAATTGGCTCTGCACCGCGGCGGCGTCGGGCCCGTCACGCTGGGTGGCAAACACCACCGTCAGCCAGTCCTTGTTGACCTCGACACTGGCCGTGGCGCTCAGGCTGACGACATTTTGCGGTGGGGCCAGGGCCTGGGCCTGCGCCGTGGCGAAAGCGCCGCCCGTCGCCACGGTCGCCATCAGGGCGTGAATCAAGGCGCGAATCAGGGCGCGGGAGGCGGGCAAGGTCATGGTGGGGCTTTCGTCACTCGTTCCGCCACGGCGACATGCCGCAGGGCTCAAAAGCCTGAGTCTGCACCACCGGTGGGCAGGCACCGACACCTTGCTCGCTGCGGAAAAATATGTAACAGCCGGTCAGTTCCAATCGGAACGTTCTGTTTTCGACCCCCACAATGCGGCTGTTACAAATTGGGAGTTACCCATGTCCACGTCCACCAACCCCCGCCCCGACCGCATCGTGGTCGTCGACGACGACGCGCGCATTCGCGACCTGCTGCGCCGCTACCTGTCGCAAGAGGGTTTCGACGTCTTGCTGGCCGAAGACTCCAAGGCCCTGAACCGGGTGCTGACCCGCGAAACCGTGGACCTCATCGTGCTGGACCTGATGCTGCCGGGCGAAGATGGCCTGAGCATCTGCCGTCGGCTGCGTGCCGCCAACGATTCCACCCCGATCATCATGCTGACCGCGAAGGTGGAGGACGTGGACCGCATCGTCGGTCTCGAAGTGGGGGCGGACGACTACCTGCCCAAACCCTTCAATCCGCGTGAACTGCTGGCCCGCATTCATGCGGTGCTGCGCCGTCGCCCGGCCCCCGAAGCACCGGGCGCACCCAGCAAGGAAGCCACCGTCGTCAACTTCGGCCCGTTCGAGTTTGACCTGTCGCTGCGGCGGCTGTCCAAGAACGGCGAGCAGATTGCGTTGACCACCGGCGAGTTCAGCATGCTCAAAGCCCTGGTGCGTCACCCGCGCCAGCCCTTGTCACGCGACAAGCTGGCGCAGCTGGCCCGCGGACGCGAGTTCGAGCCTTTTGACCGCAGCCTGGACGTACAGATCTCGCGCCTGCGCAAGATGCTTGAGCCCGACCCGGCGCAGCCACGCTACATCCAGACCGTGTGGGGCGTGGGCTACGTGTTTGTGCCGGACGGCGCCAATTGAGCCCCACAGCTGAGCCTCGCAACTGAGCCTCGCAACCGAGCCCCGCAACTGAGCCCCGTGACTGAAGCTTTGGGTTTTGTCGGCACCACAAGCCGACGGTTGCGCCCTGCGCCGTGGAGCGCCACGTGGGACTGAGCCTCTTTTGGCGGACCTGCTTTTATCTGGCCGTGCTGCTGGCCGGCGGCGTGGTGGCCTGGGTGCAGACCTTGCGCGCGCTGGAACTGGAGCCGCGTGCGGTGCAGGCTGCTCAGCAAACGGCCGGCTTGGTCAACCTGTCGCGCGCTGCACTCAAACAGGCCGACGGCATCAACCGTGTGGCCCTGCTCAAGAGCCTGGGCACCCAGGACACCATCCGGGTGGCACCACGCGAACCGGGTGACAAATCCGAACCCTTTGAAGTCGACCGTTTCACCCGCCGGGTCAGCCAGGAGTTGCGCAACACCCTGGGGCCCGACGCGGTGGTGGCCAGCAGCGTCAATGGCCAGCACGGTCTGTGGGTGGGCTTTTCGATCGACAAAGACCAGTACTGGCTGCAGGCCGAAAGGGAACGCGGCAACACGCTGAACTACAGCACCTGGTTCATCTGGGTGGGCATCGCGCTCCTGGCCACGCTGCTGGGTTCGGTGGCCATCGCCAGCTTGATCAATCGGCCGTTGAAACAACTGTCTTTTGCGGCCAGCCGCATCCGTGAAGGCGATCTGGATTCGCGCCTGGACGAAAACACCTTCACCAGCGAAATCCGCGAGGTCAACCGCGGCTTCAACCGCATGGCCCGAGAACTGGCGCGGGTGGAGGAGGACCGTGCGGTGATGCTGGCTGGCATCAGCCACGACCTGCGCACGCCGTTGGCGCGCTTGCGGCTGGAAACCGAGATGAGCGTGGCCGACGAAGAAGCCAAACACAACATGGCGCTCGACATCGATCAGCTCGACGCCATCATCGACAAGTTCATGGACTACGCCCGCCCGGGCGAAACCGACTTGCACGCGGTGCACGTGTCCCAACTGATCGACCGCGAAGCTTCGGTGTTTCGCGAACCGTCGCAGATCAAGGTCCAGTCACGGCTGCCCATCGACCTGAAGGTGATGGCCGACGAAACGGAGCTGGGCCGCGTCTTCCAGAACCTGTTTGAAAACGCGCGCCGCTATGGCCGCGGCACCTACACCGGCATCGCCGAGGTGTCGGTCAGCGCGGTGAAAACCGGCTCCTGGGTGATCATCAGCGTGCGCGACCACGGCCCCGGCGTACCACCTGAAAAACTGCCGCAATTGACCACGCCCTTCTTCCGCGGCGACGCGGCACGCACCGCCGCCACGGGCGCCGGCCTGGGCTTGGCCATCGTTGACAAGGCCATGCTGCGCATGGGCGGCACCCTGGAACTGGCCAATGCGCCCGACGGCGGCCTGGTGGCCCACCTGCGCCTGCACCGCGCCGATCGCATCATGGCTTGAACGCCTTCAGGGGCGATCGGGATCGGGACGAAAGATCAGGCAGATCGCGCGCGCCTCAATCGCCCGCAGTTCGCCCACCGGGCCCAGGTGCTCGGCGGTTTTGGCCTTGACGTTGACGGCGGCCACGGGCAGGCCCAGAGCCTGGGCAATGCATTCACGCATCGCCGCAATGTGGGGCGCCATCTTGGGCGCCTGGGCCACGATGGTGCTGTCGACGTTGAGCACCACATAGCCGGCTTCGCGCACGCGCTCGGCGGCGGTCTGCAGCAGGCGCACCGAATCGGCGCCTTTGAACGCCGGATCGGTGTCCGGAAAGTGGCGCCCGATGTCACCCAGCCCCGCCGCGCCCAACAGGGCGTCGGTAATGGCGTGCAGCAAGGCATCGGCGTCTGAATGCCCGAGCAGCCCGTGGCTGTGCGGGATGGTCACGCCGCCCAGCACCAAGGGGCGCCCGGCCACCAGTTGGTGGGTGTCCCAACCTTCACCCACGCGCAAGGAAAGCAGGTTCATCGTGTCTCCAGAAGGCGCGCCGCCAGCGCGAAGTCGGCTGGCCAGGTGAGTTTGAGGTTTTCCAGTTCGCCCGGCACCAACAAGGGCTGCAATCCCAGCGCTTCGATGGCACTGGCCTCGTCGGTCACCGCATCACCGGCCCGCGCCAGCGCGTCTTGCAGCAGGCCCAGACGAAACATCTGCGGGGTTTGCGCCAGCCATTTGTCCTGGCGCGGCAGCGTACCCGTGACCCGCTGGCCGACCGCCGACTTCAAGGTGTCGGCCAAGGGCAGGGCCAACAGCCCGCCGACAGGGTCGTCCCAGCAGGCGTGGATCAGGCGTTGCACCCAGCTGGGGCGCAACAAACAACGCGCGGCGTCGTGCACCAGCACCCAGTCGCTGTCTGCGGCACCGCGCAGCCGCAACTCGGCCAAACCGGCAGCCACGCTGGCGCCTCGGCTGGACCCGCCACAACGGGCCACCCAGCCGCGTGGCCCCAGATGGCCAGGCGCCTGGCTTTCAAACTGGGTGTCCAGCGGGGCTAGCACCACCAAGGTCGCAGTCAGTTCGGGCACCTGGGCCAAAGCTTCCAAGGTGTGGGCCACCACCGCCCGTCCCTGCAGCTCGGCGTATTGCTTGGGGCCGCCCGCGCCAGCGCGCAGACCGATACCGGCACAAGGCACCAGGGCAAAACAGCGAAGTCCGTTGTGCATGGGCAGGGATTCTAGAATCCAGGCCTGCGCCGCCTTGCAGCATCCATCGCCCGTTCGGGCACTCTGGCCAGGGCGGCCGGTTCACACATGGGCCTGCCAACGAGCGGGCCGGTTCCCCCCGATGCAACTGCCTTCCATCGCGCCCGGCAAACGATTCACCTTGCCTCGCCCCACTGGCTCAGCCGACGCCCTGCTGCTGGCCCGTCTGGGCCGCAGCCACGCCCAGAACCACCAGGTTCTAGGGGTGTTCACGGCCGAACCGTCCGACACCCAGCGCCTGGCCGACGAGCTGCCGTTTTTCGACCCCCTGCTGCGGGTGGCCGTGTTCCCCGATTGGGAAACCCTGCCATATGACACCTTCAGCCCGCATCAAGACCTGATCAGCGAGCGCCTGGCCACGCTGTGGCGCATCCACAGCGGCGACGTCGACGTGGTGCTGATGCCTGCCACCACGGCGCTGACCCGCCTGGCGCCTCCGTCCTTCATGGCCGGTACCACCTTTCACTTCAAGCAAAAGAGCCGGCTCGACGAGGCCAAGCTGAAGTCGCAGCTGACCCTGGCCGGCTACCAGCACGTGAGCCAGGTGGTCAGCCCGGGTGAGTACGCCGTGCGCGGCGGCCTGATCGACCTCTTTCCGATGGGCAGCCTGGTGCCCTTCCGGGTCGACCTGTTCGGCGATGAAGTCGACAGCATCCGCACCTTCGACCCGGACAGCCAGCGCAGCCTTTACCCAGTGCCGGAGGTGCGCCTGTTGCCAGGGCGCGAATTCCCGATGACCGACGCTGCGCGCACCGCCTTTCGCGCCCGCTGGCGCGAAAAGATCGACGGTGACCCGACCCGGGCGCGGGTCTACAAGGACATCGGCGCCGGCTTGGCCAGCGGCGGCATCGAGTACTACCTGCCGCTCTTCTTTGACGAGGTGGCGACGGTCTTCGACTACCTGGGCGAGCGCGCCGCCTTGGTGCTGCACGGCAAGGTCGATGAATCGCTGGACCGCTTCTGGGTCGACACCCGCGAACGCCACCGCTTCCTGCAACACGACCCCGAAAGGCCGCTGTTGCCGCCGGCGGCGATCTTCATGCCGAGCGAAGAGTTCTTCGCCCGCACGCAGCCACACGCCACGCTGGCGCTGCGCGGCGCCGATCCGGTGGCGTGGGCGCGTCCGCTGCCCGACCTGAGCGTCGACCGCGGCGCCACGCACCCACTGGCTTTGCTGGAGCGGCATCTGGCGCAAACACCGCACCGCCTGCTGCTGGTGGCCGAAAGCGACGGTCGGCGTGAGAGCCTGATCGAGTTGCTGCGCGACAACCAGCTCAGCGTGCCCAGCGTGGATTCGCTGGAAGAATTCCTGACCGGCAGCGAAAAGGTCGCCATCGCCACGGCGCCGCTGGCGGAGGGCTTCCACTGGTTGGAGCCGGACGGGCAAACGTCGGTTCAGTTGGTCACCGAGACCGAACTTTTTGCCACCACGCCGCAGGCCCGCCGCCGCCGCAAACAGGAACAGGTCAGCAGCGTCGACGCGCTGATCAAGGACCTGTCCGAGCTGAAGGTGGGCGACCCGGTCGTGCACATGAACCATGGCATCGGGCGCTACAAGGGTCTGATCCACATCGACCTGGGTGCCGATGAAGGCGGTGCCTCTGAGTTTTTGCACCTGGAGTACGCCGACAAGGCCACGCTGTACGTGCCGGTGGCGCAACTGCACCTGATCAGCCGCTACACCGGCGTCAGCGCCGACGAAGCGCCGTTGCACAAGCTGGGTTCGCCGCAGTGGGAAAAGGCCAAGCGCAAGGCCGCCGAGCAGGTCCGCGACACCGCCGCCGAACTGCTCAACCTGTACGCCCGCCGCGCCGCCCGCGAAGGCTTTGCGCACCGCTTCAGCCCGCACGACTATGAAGCCTTTGCCACCAGCTTCGGTTTTGAAGAAACCGCCGACCAGCGCGCCGCCATCCACGCGGTCATCCAGGACATGGTGTCGCCGCGCCCGATGGACCGCCTGGTCTGCGGTGATGTGGGCTTTGGCAAGACTGAAGTGGCCTTGCGCGCCGCCTTTGTGGCGGTACACGGTGGCAAGCAGGTGGCCATCCTGGCACCCACCACCTTGCTGGCCGAACAGCACTTCAACACGCTGAACGACCGCTTTGGCAAGTGGCCGGTGAAGATCGTTGAGCTGTCGCGTTTTCGCAGCGCCAAAGAGGTCAAGCTGGCCATCGAGGGCATCGCCGACGGCAGTGTCGACATCGTGGTGGGCACCCACAAGCTGCTCTCCGGCGACGTGAAGTTTCCGCGCCTGGGCCTGCTGGTGATTGACGAGGAACACCGCTTTGGCGTTCGCCACAAAGAAGCCATGAAAGCCTTTCGGGCTGAGGTGGACGTGCTGACGCTGACCGCCACGCCGATCCCGCGCACCTTGGGCATGGCGCTGGAAGGCCTGCGCGACCTGAGCGTGATTGCCACCGCGCCGCAACGCCGCCTGGCGATCAAGACCTTTGTGCGCAGCGAGGGCAACAGCGTCATCCGTGAAGCCGTGCTGCGTGAACTCAAGCGGGGCGGCCAGGTCTACTTCCTGCACAACGAAGTCGAGACCATCGAGAACCGGCGCCAAAAGCTGGTGGAACTGCTGCCCGAGGCGCGCATCGCCATCGCGCACGGCCAGATGCCCGAGCGTCAACTGGAACACGTGATGCGCGACTTCGTGGCCCAGCGTCACAACGTCTTGCTGTGCAGCACCATCATCGAAACGGGCATCGACGTGCCCAGCGCCAACACCATCGTGATCAGTCGCGCCGACAAGTTTGGCCTGGCCCAGTTGCACCAGTTGCGTGGCCGCGTCGGCCGCAGCCACCACCAGGCCTATGCCTACCTGATGGTGCCCGACATCGAGGGCCTGACCAAGCAGGCGGCCATGCGGCTGGAAGCCATCCAGCAAATGGAGGAGTTGGGCTCGGGCTTCTACCTGGCCATGCACGACCTGGAGATTCGCGGCGCCGGTGAGGTGCTGGGCGAAAACCAAAGCGGCAACATGCTCGAGGTGGGCTTTCAGCTCTACAACGACATGCTCAACGAGGCCGTGCGTTCACTGAAGGCCGGGCACGAACCCGACCTGCTGTCGCCGCTCAGCGCCACGACGGAAATCAACCTGCACGCGCCCGCGCTGCTGCCCGACGCCTACTGCGGCGACGTGCACGTGCGCCTCAACCTGTACAAGCGCCTGGCCACCGCCGATCGCACCGAACAGATCGACCTGCTGCTGGAAGAGATCACCGACCGCTTTGGCAAACTGCCCACCCAGGGCCAGACCCTCTTCGACACCCACCGCCTGCGCGTTCTGGCCAAGCCTTATGGCGTGCAGAAGATCGATGCGGGCCCCAAGCTGATGAGCATCACCTTCCGCGCCAAGGCGCCCATCGACGCCCGCCGCATCATCGAGCTGGTGCAGAAGAACCGCGCGATCAAATTGGCCGGCAACGACAAGCTGCGCATCGAGCGCGAAATCAGCAACCCGGCCGACCGAGCGCACTACGTGCGTGACCTGTTGCGCGCCCTGGGTCAGCCGATCAAGGAAGGCGCATGAGCTTGAAGGAAGTCGAGCATGGGCTGTTTGTGCGGGGCTTTTCACCGCCCTTGCGCTTGGGCGACTTCAAGCTGGTGGCCTTTGACATGGACTCCACGCTGATCAACATCGAGTGCGTGGACGAGATAGCGGCTGCCGCGGGCCGCAAGGCCGAAGTCGCCGCCATCACCGAAGCGGCCATGCGCGGTGACATCAGCGACTACAAGGAAAGCCTGCGCCGCCGCCTGGCCCTGCTGCGCGGCGTGCCGGTTTCGGCATTGGAGGCGGTCTACGCGCAGCACTTGCGTCTCAACCCCGGCGTTGAGTCCTTTGTGCAGGCCTGTCAGGCTGCAGGGCTCAAGACTTTGTTGGTGAGTGGTGGATTCACCTTTTTCAGTGAGCGCATACGCGACCGGCTGCAATTGGACTTTGCCCGCGCCAACATGTTGCAGTTCGAAGACGGGCCACAGGGGCCCTGCCTCACCGGTGAACTGGTCCCACGGCCTTGGGGAGACATCGTCGACGGCGACGAAAAGCGCCGTGTGCTGCTGGAAGTGGCGGAGTTGATGGGCATTGCACCCGAGCAAACCATCGCTGTGGGCGACGGTGCCAACGACTTGCCGATGATGTCGGTGGCGGGGTTGTCGATTGCCTTTCACCCCAAACCCGCCGTGCTGGCGCGGGCCATGATTTCCATCACCAGCGGTGGGATGGACCGGGCGCTGACACTGCTGCAGCGCTGACGGCGCCCAAACAGGGCGCCAGCAGGTGGGCGGTCTGCCGGGCAGCAGCTCGTTGCGCAGCTCAGCGCTCGACGTTGAACAGCAGTTCGATGCGGTGCGTGCGTTGTGCGAGCAGCGGCGCAAACTTCCATTGCTCCAGGCTGGGCGTCAACAGCCGGAGCAGGCCTCTGGGGGCGGGAGAGGCCAAGTCGACTGAAGCCACGCTGCCGTCGGCGCGCAGCGTCAGATCGACCAGGATGGCGGCATTGCGTCCCAAGTCGTCCAACACGCGCTGCGGCACTTCCGGTTCCACCATGGACAAGAGCCGCACCCGGTCGCCGGGCTGCATCTGCGGAATCACCACCTGGGGCGCCACGGCCAAGGGCGCCGTGATGGGCCTGACGACCGGAGAAGATTCCAGGCCCGAAACGGCGCTGGCCTTCGGCGTTGCGGCCAGCGCACCGGCTTCCAATGTGACCTGCGTGGACACGGCAGCGGGGCTGGCCGCACCCGTTGCCGCGCTGCCGGTGGGTGCTGCGGGGATCAGCGCCGCCAGCGATGGAGCTGCCGCCGCCGCGGTCAGCGTGGGTGGATTGGCGGCTGGATTGGTGGGTGGATTGCTGGACACGTTGACCGCAGCAACGGCGGGAGCGGAGCGGCTGGCAGCGGTTCGCAAGCTGGCGGCATCCGAGGGGGCAGCAGCCGGGGCAACCGCCGGGGCAACTACAGACGCCGCGTCTGCTTCACCGGGTTTGCGTCGCGCCTTGCTGGCTTCCAGGATGAAACGCATCGGTCCGGCTGCCTGGCGCTTGGCGCGTTCCATGGCGGCGGCGGCCTCGGCCGCTGGATCGGGTTTGACGGGTGTTTGAGCCGCCAGCGGGGCTGCAAGACACAGCGCAAGCGCCGCAATCGGCCATTGGGACTTACTCAAGTCGAGATCTCCGAAGCACCCCTGGGCTCGTGGTTCGCGCCCGAAACACTGCGGCCCCTGTGGGGGCACTGGCAGCGACAAGTGGTCCTCAATTCTATGGAGACTGCGTCTTGCCGTGGTGAGCATTTATGGAGCGCACAGGGTAAATCCCTCGGATCGCGGCGCGGGTTCGACCGCTGGCCTCGAAGAAACCATGGCTACGCCGTGTGCCCGTGTGCACCCTTGGCAGCCGCCATCGCCTGCTGGTCTGGCTCAGGCCCCTTCCCGGAGAACGGCTTGCGCAAGGCCTCGGCTTGGCGGCACCTCGGGATCACTTGAAGCCAACCCGGTCCAGCATCTGCTGCACCTGCACCGTGTTGGCACCCACCCTGGCGATGGGCACCGACTCCGCCTTGAAAGCACCCAGGCTGCTCAGCGCTGCATTGGGTTTGGCACCCGGCACCACGGGATACTCGTTGTTGCCATCGGCGAAGTAACGTTGCGCCGCGTCGCTGGCCAGGTACTCCAGGAACCGCACCGCTGCTTCGCGGTTCTTGGCATTGCGGGCCACCGCTGCACCCGCCACATTCACATGGGTGCCCCAACTCGACTGGTTGGGAAACATCACCCCCACTTTTTCAACCAAGGCCTTGTCGTCGGCGTTGGCCGAGCGCATCAGGCGGGCAAAGTAGTAGGAGTTGGCCAGCGCCACGCCGCACTCTCCGGTGGCCACACCCTTGATCTGATCGGTGTCGCCGCCGCGGGGCGAGCGCGCCATGTTGGCCACCAGGCCTTTCAGCCAGACCTCGGTGGCCGGCGCACCCAGGTGTTCCAGCATCGAACCGAAAAGACTCAAGTTGTAAGGGTGCGAGCCACTGCGCACGCACAGCATGCCCTTGAGCATGGGGTCGGCCAGCTTTTGATAAGAATCGACGTCACCCGCCTTGAGCCGGGTCTTGTCGTAGATGACCAAGCGTGCGCGGGTCGACATGCCAAACCACTGTGCGCCCTGGGCCGTCTCGCCGCCGCGGAACTGTGCCGGGATGCGTTGCTCCAGCAGCGCAGATTTCACCGGTTGGAAAAGCCCGTCCTGTTCACCACGCCACAACCGCGCGGCATCAACCAGCAGGATCACGTCGGCCGGACTGGCACTGCCTTCAGCTTTCAGGCGGGCCAGGATGCCCGCGTCGTCGGCTTCGACCCGCTGGATGCGTATGCCGGTGGCTTGGGTGAAGTTTTGATACAGCGCTTCGTCGGTTTGGTAGTGACGTGCGGAGTAGAGGTTGAGCACCGGCTCGGTGGTCTGGGCCTGAGCCTGGGCCTGAACCGACAACCCGAACACGGCTACCGCAAGGCCAGCGGCCTTGCTACGCAGTCCGCGCCAGGAGGATGCTTGCGTGGCCGTTGGCCGCGGCGCACCGACCCAAGGTGCCGCAGGAGCGCCAGCCGCCGAGTACGGCAAGGCAGCAAAAAGGGTCGAGGAAGGCATGGTCGTCATGAAAGTGCCAAGGGTTGGTTGTCTCCAGCGCATCTTAACGCGAATCATTACTATTTGCAAAACCGTTGCGCTCAAATGACAATCTGCCCCCAGGCCTTGTCCAACCGCTTGGCACTCACCGGTTGTGGCGTGCGCAGTTCCTGCGCGAACAAACTCACCCGAAGCTCTTCCAGCAGCCAACGGTAGTCATCCATGCGGGCATGTTGGGCACCCTTCAGATCAGCCAGCCGCCGAAGCCAGCGCTGTTCCAGTGGACGCAGTTCGGCCAGCTTGGCTGCGTCACGCGCCGGGTCGGCGCGCCACTTTTCCAGTCGCAGCAGCACGGCCTTCAGGTATCGCGGCAGGTGCAGCAGGGCCGGCCACGGGGTTTGGCTCAGAAAATGTTTGCCCACCAAGCGCTGCAGCTGGGCCTGGACATCATCGGCGACCTCTTGGCCGGACTTGCTGTCCTTGAGCTTGCTGTCCTTGAGCTTGCGCGTGGCCGCCGCGTAGTCGGTCAGCACCAGCAGGCCTTGGCGGGCCACCTCCTGCGCAATCAAATTCAAGCGGGCGCGCCCTTCGGTCAAACGCACCTTGAAGCTGACTTCATCGGTGGGCAAGGGGTCGACCAGGAAGGCGCGGTCCATGGCCACGTCGATGACCTGCGCACGCAACTCCTCCATCGTGCCCAGGCTCATGTAGGCCCCGGCCATCTTCTGCAAGTCCGGGATGTTTTTCTCCAGGAACTTCAAGGGCTCCTTCAGTTGCAGTGCAACCAGGCGGCGCAATCCCGCACGGTGCCAGGCAGCGGCCACATCGGGCTCGTCAAACACCTCGATCTCGACGTGGGTGGTGCGGTCGATCAGCGCCGGGAACCCGACCATGGACTGCGCACCGCGACGCACCTCCATCAACTCAGGCAGCTCGCCAAAGGTCCACGCTTTGTAGGCCTGCGCGGCAGCGGCTGGCCTGTCCGCACCTGTGGCCTGCACACGCCGCGGCGCGCCGGTGCCGCCGGCGGCGCTGGACGCGCTGTTTGCGCGGATGCCGCTGCTGCCGGCGGTTGCAGGGCCCGCATCATGAGCTGTCCTGCCCGGCGCGGAGGTCGGCAGTTTCAGCGCCGCCAGCGCCTGGAAGGCGGTGCGCGCCTGGCCGCCCAAATCGGCCTTCAGCCCGGCCAAATCGCGCCCGTGGCCCAGTTGCCGTCCGTGCTCGTCGACCACGCGGAAGTTCATGAACAGGTGTGGCGGCAGCTGCTCCAGCTTGAAGTCGTTGCGCTGAACGGCCAGCTGGGTGCGCTCACGCACGTGCTTGTGCAGGGCGTCGAGCAGACCGCCTTGGGCGAACGGCACAGCGGCGCAGAACTCGGCCACATAGTCGGGCAGCGGTACCAGGCGTGACCGCGGCCTTTGGTGCAGCGTCTTGACCAACGCCAAAACCTTGGCCTGCAGCATGCCGCTGACCAGCCATTCGCAGCGCTCTTCCCCGACCTGGTTGAGCGCATAGATAGGCACGCTGACGGTGAGCCCGTCTTTGTTGTCACCGGGCTCGTGCAGGTAGCTGGCGCTGCAGTCGATGCCGCCCAGCCGCAACGTCTTGGGGAACGACGCGGTGGTGATGCCCGCCGCCTCGTGGCGCATCAGCTCGTCGCGGGTCAGGTGCAGCAGTTGGGGGGCTTGTTTGCAGGCCTGGCGGTACCACTTCTCCAGGCTCGCGCCGCTGCACACATCGGCTGGCAGTTGCTGGTCGTAAAAGGCGTGGATCAACTCGTCATCCACCAGCACGTCTTGTCGCCGAGCCTTGTGTTCCAGCTCCTGAACCTGGTCGACCAGCTTCTGGTTGTGGGCCAGGAAGGGCAGCCGGGTTTCCCATTCACCCTGCACCAAGGCCTCGCGGATGAAGATGCTTCTGGCTGCGACGGGGTCGATGTTGCCAAAGTTCACGCGCCGGTTGTTGTAGATGACGATGCCGTAGAGCGTCGCCCGCTCCATGGCCACCACTTCGCCCGCCTTTTTCTCCCAGTGCGGCTCCAGCAGCTGGGTCTTGAGCAGGTGGCCGGCCAGCGGCGGTATCCACAGCGGGTCGATGGCGGCCAAGCCACGGCCATACAAGCGCGTGGTTTCGACCAACTCCGCCGCCACCAGCCAGCGCCCCGGCTTCTTGCTGAGGTGGGCCCCTGGGTGGCGCCAGAACTTCACACCGCGCGCGCCCAGGTACCAGTCTTCGTCTTCACTCTTGCAGCCCAGGTTGCCCAGCAAGCCGGCCAGCATCGATTGGTGCAATTGCTCGTAGCTGGCCGGCTGCGTGTTCAGGCGCCAGCCCTGTTCGGCCACCACGGTGTGCAGTTGGGAATGGATGTCGCGCCACTCGCGCACCCGGCGCGGGCTGACAAAGCTGTCGCGCAAGCGTTGCTCTTGCTGCCGGTTGGTCAGCTTGTGGGCGGTGTGGGGCACAGCCTGGGCAGGCGCATGGCCGCGCCCTTCTTCGATCCAGTCCCACAACTTCAGGATGCCGACAAACTCGGAGCGCTCGTCGTCGAACTTCTTGTGCCGTTCGTCGGCCACCTGGGCCACCTCCTGCGGTCGATCGCGCACGTCCTGGCCCGACAGCGCCGCCGCGATGACCAGCACTTCACTCAGTGCATGGCGTTCGCGCGCTTCCAGGATCATGCGGCCAATCCGCGGGTCCAGCGGCAGCTTGGCCAGCTCGTGGCCCATGCGGGTGAGCTCGTTGACGTCGTCCACCGCGCCCAGCTCGCCCAACAGTGCATAACCGTCGGCGATGGCCTTCTTGGGCGGCGCTTCCAGGAACGGAAAGTCTTCGATGTGACCCAGCCGCAGACCCTTCATGCGCAAGATCACCGCGGCCAGGCTGCTGCGCAGGATCTCGGGGTCGGTGAAGCGTGCGCGGCCGTTGAATTCCTGCTCGCTGTAGAGCCGGATGCAGATGCCGTTGGCCACCCGGCCGCAGCGCCCGGCACGCTGGTTGGCGGCCGCCTGGCTGATCGACTCGACCTGCAACTGCTCGACCTTGTTGCGGTAGCTGTAGCGCTTGACCCGCGCGTGCCCGCTGTCGATGACGTAGCGGATGCCGGGCACGGTGAGCGAGGTCTCGGCCACGTTGGTGGCCAGCACGATGCGCCGGCCGTTGCCGCTTTGGAAGACCTGGTCTTGCTCCGCTTGCGACAGGCGCGCGTAGAGCGGCAGGATCTGCGCCTGCGGGCCGCCGCGGTGCTGCTGCGCCAGGTGCTTGCGCAGGTGGTCGGCGGTTTCGCGAATCTCGCGCTCGCCGGGCAAGAAGACCAGGATGTCGCCCGCGCCGCCATCGCGCCACAGCTCGTCCACCGCGTCGGCGATGGCGTCGTCCAGGTCGAAGTCCTTGCGTTCTTCGAAGGGTCGCCAACGCTGTTCCACCGGAAACAGACGGCCCGACACCGTGATGACCGGCGCCGGCCCCAGGCGCGAGACAAAGTGCTGCGCAAAGCGGTCGGCGTCGATGGTGGCCGACGTGACGATGATCTTCAGATCGGGCCGCTGCGGCAGGATCTGACGCAGATAGCCCAGCAAAAAATCGATGTTCAGGCTGCGTTCGTGGGCCTCGTCGATGATCAGCGTGTCATAGGCGCGCAGCAGCGGGTCGTTCTGGGTTTCGGCCAGCAAGATGCCGTCGGTCATCAGCTTGACGCTGGCGCCGGGCTGCAGGCGGTCCTGGAAGCGCACCTTGTAGCCCACCACGTCGCCCAGCGGCGACTTCAGCTCTTCGGCAATCCGCTTGGCCACGCTGCTGGCGGCGATGCGCCGCGGCTGCGTATGGCCAATCAAGCCGTTGCCTCCGGCGCCCCAGCCGCGCCCCAATTCCAAGGCGATCTTGGGCAACTGGGTGGTCTTGCCCGACCCGGTTTCGCCGCAGACGATGACCACCGGGTGCTGGGCGATGGCGAGCGCGATCTCGTCGCGCCGGGCAGACACCGGCAGCGATTCGGGATAGACGATGGGCGGGACGGGGTTGGCCTGAACGGGGTTCGGCCTGCGCGGAGGTCTCACGGGGCGCGGATTATGGCCGCGTGGCCGAGCTGCGCTGTCCCTGCGGCCCCAAGTCCACACGCCGCCTCGAGCGGACACAAGCCGCACAGGCCCTGCTGGACGGCGCTGCTGCGGCACAATCGCAGCAACCGCCTACCGTCCCCATGAGCCTCGTTTTTCCGCACACCTTTGTCCCCTGGTTTCGAGCCGTGGCGCCGTACATCCACGCCTACCGCGGCAAGACGTTTGTGGTCGGCCTGGCCGGCGAAGCCATTGCGGCGGGCAAGCTCAACCACTTTGTGCAGGACCTGTCGATCCTGCACGCCATGGGCTTGAAACTGGTCCTGGTGCACGGCTTTCGGCCGCAGGTCACCGAGCAACTGGCGGCCAAAGGCCAGGTGTCGCGCTATTCACACGGGGTGCGCATCACCGACGCCATTGCACTGGATGCAGCGCAAGAAGCCGCCGGGCAGTTGCGCTTCGAAATCGAGGCTGCTTTTTCCCAAGGCCTGCCCAACACGCCGATGGCCAACGCCACCGTGCGGGTGATTTCCGGCAACTTCCTCACCGCGCGCCCGGTGGGCATCGTCGACGGGGTGGACTTCCAGCACAGCGGTCTGGTGCGCCGAGTCGACCAGGCGGCCATCAGCCGGGCCCTGGAAACCGGCGCGGTGGTGTTGCTCAGCCCGTTTGGTTTTTCGCCCACTGGCGAGGCCTTCAACCTGACCATGGAAGACGTGGCCACCTCGACCGCCATTGCCTTGCAGGCCGACAAGCTGGTCTTCGTGGGCGAAGTCGCCGGCATCCGTGAACTGCTTGACGACCCCGAGAGCGACATCGACACCGAATTGGCGCTGGCCGAAGCCAAGCGCCTGCTGGCCGCCCTGCCCAGGCCCGGGCTGCCCACCGATCCGGCGTTTTATTTGCAGCACTGCGTGAAGGCCTGCGAAGGCGGCGTCGAGCGCTCACACATCCTGCCCTTTGCCACCGACGGCGCACTGTTGCTGGAAGTTTTCACCCACGACGGCGTGGGCACCATGGTGGTCGACGAAAAGCT
Source organism: Rubrivivax sp. (assembly GCA_031375065.1). Classification (GTDB taxonomy): domain Bacteria; phylum Pseudomonadota; class Gammaproteobacteria; order Burkholderiales; family Burkholderiaceae_C; genus Rubrivivax. Next base: position 26,162 of record JANMHH010000011.1, read on the forward strand.
GGAAAGCCTGCGCGAAGCCACCGCGGACGACGTCGGTGGCATCTTGCAACTCATCGAGCCTTTCGAAAAAGACGGCACGCTGGTGCGTCGCGAGCGCACCGAGATCGAACGCGACATCGAAAACTACAGCGTGGTCGAGCACGACGGCATCATCTTCGGTTGTGCGGCGCTGTACGCTTACCCCGAGGCCCGCACCGCCGAGATGGCCGCGCTCACGGTATCACCGCTGTCGCAGGGGCAAGGCGACGGCGAACACCTGCTCAAGCGGATCGAGCAAAGGGCCCGGGCCGCCAAGCTCGACAGCATTTTTGTGCTGACCACGCGCACCATGCATTGGTTCATCAAACGTGGCTTCACCCAGGTCGACCCGGAATGGTTGCCCGAAGCGCGCAAACGCAAATACAACTGGGACCGGCGCTCGCAGGTGCTGGTCAAGAAACTCGGCTGATTTTCAAAAAGGCAATGTCATGGCTCGAATGGTGCAATGTGTCTATCTCAAAAAAGAAGCCGAAGGATTGGGTTTCAGCCCCTACCCCGGCGAACTGGGAAAACGCATCTTTGAAAATGTCAGCAAAGAAGCGTTTGAGCTGTGGAAAAAACACCAGACCATGTTGGTCAACGAAAACCGGCTCAACCTGGCCGATGCCAAGGCCCGACAGTATCTGGCGCGGCAGATGGAACAGTACTTTTTTGGCGCGGGCGGTGATCAACCGGCCGGCTATGTTCCCCCTGCTCCTTGAAGTCTGAACGGCGGGCCGGGTAACCGTCTGCCACGTTCTTCCAATCTGTTCCTGCGGGGTATTCACGGGCAGCCAGGTGGACCCCAACAGATACATTGCACAGCTTCATCGATTCGCAGGAGTTTTTGGCATGAACAAATCCAATCTGGCTGACTTGTTGGCGCAGCGCGCCGCGCTTGAAAAGCAGATCGTCGAAACCCAGCGGGTCGAACGCGCGCAGGCCGTGGCACAGATTCGTGAACTGATGGCGCAGTATGGTTTGGGCTTGGCCGATATCGGTACAAGAGCTGCAGCCGCGCCACAACGGGTCAAAGCGCCCAAAACCGCCAGCAAAGTGGCGGCCAAGTACCGCGATGCGGGCACGGGTCAAACCTGGTCCGGTCGCGGCCTGCAACCCAACTGGCTCAAGGCCGCGTTGGCCACCGGTCGTTCACTGGCCGACTTTGCAGTCTGACGCCCACGATGCATGGGCGGTCAGGGCCCCACTGAATTGGACGTCAACCCAACACCCTCGTTTTTGAGCGAGAAGGTCAGCCCGCTGCAAGCAGCGGCGGCGACCGGGTTCAGCGTGCTTTCGGTGGGCTTGGCGGCCTTGGTGCTGTCCTATGCCGGCACGCTCAGCCTGGCGCTGTCGCCCTGGAGCGCACTGGCGCTGCCGGCCGGGCTGGCGCTGGCGGCGCAGTGGCGGTGGGGCCAAGCGGTGCTGTTGGGCATTGCCGTGGGTACCTTGGTCGCGCTGCTGGGCTCAGGTGCCGGCTGGACAGCCGCTTTGCTGGGCGCGGCCGTGGTGGTCTTGGCACCCTGGTTGGCGCGCGGTCTGATGCAGCGCCTGCAGTTCGATGCACGCCTGGAACGACCCAGCGACGTGGCCACCCTGGCGCTGGCCGTGGTCTGCGCTGCGGCGCTGCCTGCCGCCTTGGCGGTGGCCACTTGGGTGACGGTGGAGCAGGGTCTGTCACCGCTGGAAGCCTTTGGGGTCGGGTGGTGTGTCTTGAGCCTGGGCATGTTGTGCACCGCCACGGCGGTGCTGGCCTTTGACCGCGGGGTCCTGCATGCGCTGCAGCCGGGCGTGGCCTGGCGCTCGGCCGCCATGGGCACCGCTGCCGTGGTGTTCATGTTGTGGCTGCTCTGGATGTCGCCCTCGGCGCGCTCGCCGGTGGGCGCACTGGCCCTGTTCCTGCCGCATGTGGTGGTGGTCGTGCTGGTCTTGCGCGGCCACCTGGCCCTGGCCGCCAGCGCGCTGTTGATGGCGTCCTTGCTGGTCGCCGGTTCGGCTGCCAAGGGACTTTCGTTCTGGATCGCCGGTGGCAGCATTGCGGCGGCCTTGGGCGCCTGGGTCGGATCGGCCCTGGCGCTTCTGTTGATCACGCACGCCGCCACCGTGGACTGGCGCGGCCGCGCGCAGCGCTGGGAATGGGCGCTCGACGGTTCCCGGCTGGGCGTCGCCGATTGGCACCTGCAACGTGACGATGGTTTTGCTTCGGCGGCCTGGCGCGCCCTCACCGGGCACGTGGCCAAACGCTGGGACCCGTTGGCATGGCACCGCCAAGTCCACACCGAAGACCGCCCGGCTTTGGCCGAGGCCATTGCCGCCCTGACCGCTGGCGACGACGGCCGCAGGCGCCTTGAAATCCGCCTGCCGCGCGACGGCGGCTGGCACTGGCTGGAGGCCACGCTGTTGGTCATCGAGCGCGATCTGGCGGGCCACCCGGTGCGCCTGCTGGCCACGCTGGCCGACGTGCACGACAAGCGCGAAGCGCAAGAACGCCAGCTGATGTCGGTCAGCCTCTTTCAGCATCTGCACGAGGGGCTGTTGATCACCGACCCCGACCTGAAGGCCCTGGACGTCAACCCGGCCTACTCTCACATCCTGGGGGTGGCCCGCGAAGACGTGCTGGGCAGCGTGCCTTCGTTGCTGCGCCCAGACCCCGCCGACCCGGTGGCGCGTCAGCAGCGGGCCGGCATGTGGGCGGAACTGCGCGACACCGGCAGCTGGCGCGGCGAGTTGCTGGAGCGTCGCCGCAATGGCGAGCTGTGCACGCTGCAGACCACCATCTCCACGGTCTATGGGCCGGCCCGCGATTTGCGCTATCACGTGCTGGTCATCTCCGACATCACGCAGCAACGGCAGCAGCGCGAGCAACTGGAGCGCCAGGCCCATTTCGACGAACTCACCCGGCTGCCGAACCGGGCGCGCCTGTCGGAGCTTCTGCTCGACGGTATGCGTGCGGCCGATCGCGATGGCTACCTGTTGGTGGTCTGTTACCTGGACCTGGACCGCTTCAAGCCCGTCAACGACCGCTTCGGCCATGCGGCGGGCGACCGACTGCTGGCCGAACTGGCCGGCCGGCTGCGCAGCGCCCTGCGCAGCCGCGAACACTGGACCGATTCCGCCGCCCGCCTGGGTGGCGATGAATTCGTTCTGCTGTTGCGCGCCGGCACGCTGGAAGAAGCCCGGCTGGCCGTTGAGCGGGTGTTGCGCGTGGTTTCGCAGCCCTATGTCGTGGACCCCTTGCAGGACCCCGTTCATGTCACGTCCAGCATGGGCGCCACGGTCTACCCGATTGACCGCAGCGACGCCGACACCTTGCTGCGCCACGCCGACCACGCCATGTACGGCGCCAAGCAGGCCGGCCGCAACGGCTATCTGTTTTTCGACCCCGAGCACCGCCGTCGCACCGAAGAACGCGCGCTGGCCATCGGCCGCATTCAAGAGGCCTTGGACCAGCAGGAGTTTTTGCTGTACTACCAGCCCAAGGTCGACATGCGGACCGGTCACGTGCACGGCTTTGAGGCCCTGCTGCGCTGGGAGCATCCACAGCACGGCCTGGTGGCACCGCTGCAATTTTTGCCGCTCATCGAGAACACCGGCCTGTCGTCGCGCATCGGCGACTGGGTGATCGCGCAGGCGCTCGACCACCTGGCCTCGTGGCGACGGGACGGCTTCGACTTTTCGATCAGCGTCAACGTCTCCGCGCGCCACCTGCAAGAGCCTGACTTCGCCCAGCGCCTGACCGAATTGCTGGCCCGTCACGCCGAGCCGCTGGCCACGCGCCTGGAGATCGAGATGCTGGAAACGGCGGCCCACGCCGACATCGAAGCCACCTCTTTGCTGCTGGCCCGCTGCCGCGCCACTGGCGTGCGCTTTGCACTGGATGACTTCGGCACTGGCTATTCGACCCTGACTTACCTCAAACGCCTGCCCGTGGACGTGCTGAAGATCGACCGCTCGTTCGTTCACCACATGCTCGACGACACCCAGGACCGGGCCATCGTTGAAGGCGTGATCGGTTTGGCGGGCACCTTTGGTTGTGTGGTGGTCGCCGAAGGGGTGGAGAGCCCGGCCCAGGCCCGAACCCTGCTCGAGCTGGGCTGCACCATCGGCCAGGGCACCGGCATCGCAGCGCCCATGCCCTCGGCCCAGGTGGCCCATTGGGTGCGCGACTACAAAGGCATGTTTGCGTTGACGCCGGCCAGCGACACGGACAAGGCCAGCGGCAGCGACAACGGCGTGGCCAGGCTCGGCGCGTGATTCCACCTGGGTTTTTGCAAGAGCTGCTGTCTCGCGTTGACATTGCCGACGTGGTGGGTCGGCATGTGGAACTCAAACGGGGTGGCGCCAACCTGATGGGGCTGTGCCCCTTTCACGGCGAAAAATCACCCAGTTTTTCGGTCAGCCCCAGCAAGCAGTTCTATTACTGCTTTGGCTGCGGCGCCAGCGGCGACGCCATCCGCTTCCTGACCGAGCACCTGGGCCTGAGCTTTGTCGAGGCCGTGCGCGATCTGGCCCAAGGGGCCGGCCTGACCGTGCCCGAGGAGCAGGTCAGCCCCCAAGAGCGTGAGCGGCGCGACACCTTGCGCCAGCGTCGGCTGTCGCTGGGCGAGGTGCTCACCAAAGCCGCGGACTTCTACCGCGCTCAGCTCAAAGCCACACCCAGAGCGGTGGACTACCTCAAACGCCGCGGCCTGACCGGCACCGTGGCCGCCCGCTTCGGCCTGGGCTTTGCGCCGCCAGGCTGGCGCACCTTGGCCGGTGTTTTTGCCGCCTACGACGACCCCTTGTTGGAAGAAGCCGGCCTGGTCCGTCAGAAAGACAGCGGCGACGCGGCGGAGCAGCAGACCCCCGCCGAAGCCGACCGCGGCCGCTACGACTGGTTTCGCGACCGGGTGATGTTCCCCATCCGCGCTGTCAGCGGCGAAGTCATCGGTTTTGGCGGCCGCGTGCTCACCGACGAAAAACCGAAGTACATCAACTCCCCCGAAACGCCGCTGTTCAGCAAGGGGCGCGAGCTGTACGGCCTGTTCGAAGCCCGCCAGGCACTGCGCGACAAAGGCTACGCCTTGGTCGTCGAGGGCTACATGGACGTTGTCGCGCTGGCGCAAAGCGGTTTTCCCAATGCCGTGGCCACCTTGGGCACCGCGTGCACCGCAGACCACGTGCAGAAACTCTTCCGCTTCACCGACTCGGTGGTGTTCAGCTTCGACGGTGACGCCGCTGGACGCCGCGCGGCAGGGCGAGCACTGGAGGCTTCGTTGCCACACGCCACCGACTTGCGCACGGTCCGCTTCCTCTTTCTGCCACCCGAGCACGACCCCGACAGCTACGTGCGCGAGCTGGGCGCCAAGGCTTTCGAGGAGCGCGTGTCCGAAGCGGTACCGCTTTCCAAGCAGCTGATCGAACAGGCCGCAGACGGTGCCGACATGGACACCGTCGAAGGCCGCTCACGCATGTTGGCTCAGGCCAAACCGATGTGGATGGCACTGCCCGATGGCGGGCTGAAAAGGCAGATGCTGGGCGAACTGGCACGGCGCGCCCAACTCGAACTGGCCGACTTGACGTCCTTGTGGAGCGCTGCCGTCACGGCGTCACCGGCGCTGGTGCCGCCCCCCGTGCGCGCGCGCCCGGGGCCAGCGAGGGTCGCGCTGCGTGCGCCTGGCCGCCGCGCGCCAGCGGCGCTGGCGGACCTGGCGGTGCGACTGCTGCTGCGCCACAGCGACTGGTGGGCGCGCCTGAATGGCGAAGATCACCTCTTGCTGCACGAACTGGGCGGCGTCCATGGCGAGGTCGTGGCCTGGCTGGAACAACAAATCACCGAGCATGGCGATCAACCCTGGGCCGTTCTGGTCGAGGCCCTGCAAGACCAACCCTGGCAAGAACAGGCCCGGTCATGGGTGGCCAGCGTGGCCGCCGACGAAGAGCAGGTGTTCGACGACTTGTTGCGGGTGACCCACCGGCTCTGGCGCGCGCGGCTGGAGCAAGAGGTCTCTGAACTCATCTCGACCGGGCAGACCGATCGCAGCACGCTGGACCAGGTTCAGGCCTTGCGCAAACGAATCCAGGCCCACCAGGCGGCTGAGCGAGACCCCTCCGGAACCGCTTCCACCCTCTGAGAACGGGACCGTTCACGGTATAATCCGTTGTTTGTCGCAGCGGCAAGAGTGACAGCAGCGCCCGCCGGACCCCGACCACCTCGAGCAAAGCTCGTCAGGTCAACATCATCCGCAAGGCCTGCACACCGAGGAAGTTCACGCGAACTTGCCTGCCCGACACGCGCTCCCGTTGGCGTCCGGTTTGATCTGAAAAGGTTTTCTGATCAAGGCCAGCAGCCGCATGAGTCGTCGTGTCGCCCGTCGCTTCCCTCCTTTCAAGGATCCCCATGACCGCCAAGAAGCCCGCGCCCGTCGCCAAGCCTGACACCAAAGCCGCCAAACCTGCCCAGGACGCCAAGGCCAAGGCGCCCGCGGCAACCAAGCCAGCCGCCAAGGCTGCGGCCGTGGTCGAAGCCAAGCCGGCCAAGAGCGCGCCCGCCAAAGTGGCCAAAGCCGAGCCGAAGGTCGAAACCAAAGCCGCCGCCAAAACGGCTGCCAAGCCTGCCAAAGCCGACAAGGCTGCAGCCAAGCCCGAAGCCACCAAACCCGGCAAGCCTGGCAAGAAGGGCGCCGAGCCGGCCAAAAAGGGCGCAGAGCTGGTGGAAGACCTGGACCTGAGCGACATCGAAGGTGAAATCGAAGGCGAACCTGAAGCGGAAGCCGAAGTCGGGGCCGTCGACGAAAAGGAAACCAAGGCCAAGCCGCTGCGCATGAAGGTCAGCCGCGCCAAAGAGCGCGCCCTGATGCGTGAGTTCGGCCTTGAAGAAACCACCCTCACCGAAGAAGAAGCCGCCAAACGCCGTCAGGAGCTCAAGACGCTCATCAAGATGGGCAAGACGCGCGGCTTCCTGACCCACCAGGAAATCAACGACCACCTGCCCGAGAAGCTGATCAACGAGGAAATCCTCGAGGCCATCATCTCGATGCTCAACGACATGGGCATCGCGGTCTACGAACAAGCCCCTGACGCTGCCACGTTGCTGGTGGCTGGCGGTGGCGCCACCACGGCCACCGAAGAAGAAGCCGAAGAAGCCGCCGAAGCGGCACTGAGCACCGTGGACAGCGAGTTCGGCCGCACCACCGACCCGGTGCGCATGTACATGCGCGAAATGGGCACGGTGGAACTGCTCACGCGTGAGGGCGAGATCGAAATCGCCAAGCGCATCGAAGGTGGCCTTCAGTCGATGATGTTGGCCATCAGCGCTTCGCCCACCACCATCGCTGAAATCCTGTCGATGGCCGACAAGATTGCGGCCGGCACGATGCAGATCTCCGAAGCCGTGGACGGCTTCATCAGCGTCGACGAAGCCGACGACTACGTGGCCGAAGAAGACTTCGACGAGTTCGACGAAGAAGACGACGACGACGGCCAAGGCGGCAGCAAGGCGCTGACCAAGAAGCTCGAAGAGCTGAAGAAGCAAGCGCTGGAAAAATTCGAAGCGCTGCGCGTCCACTTCGACAAGATGCGCAAGGCTTACGAGAAGGAAGGCTACAAGTCGCCGTCCTACAACAAGTCGCAGCACGCCATCAGCGAAGGCCTGATGACGATCCGCTTCACCGTCAAGACGATTGAAAAGCTGTGCCACATCCTGCGCAGCCAGGTCGATGACGTGCGCCGATACGAACGCGAAATCCGCAAGATCGTGGTCGACAA
>JANMHH010000473.1:0-2596 GCA_031375065.1 Rubrivivax sp.
GCGTGACCGGCGACAGGCGCAAGCCCGTGCGACCACCACCAATGGCCGCCGCCACCGCCTGCATCACCTCCACCAAAAACCGCGCCCGGTTGGCCATGCTGCCGCCGTAGGCGTCGCTGCGGTCGTTGATGCTGTCGCGCAGGAACTGGTCGATCAAGTAGCCGTTGGCGCCGTGCACCTCGACACCGTCGAAACCGGCTTCGATGGCGTTGAGTGCGGCCTGGCGGTAGTCGGCCACCACGCCGGCGATCTCGTCGGTGCGCAGCGCACGCGGTGTCGAGCAAGGGGCGCGGCCGTCACGCGTCAAGGTGTTGACCTTGGCCGCCCGCGCGGTGCTGGACACCGGCGCCGCGCCACCGGGCAACAAAGCCGAATGCGAAATGCGCCCCACATGCCACAGTTGCACCACGATGCGCCCACCCTGCGCGTGCACGGCGTCGGTCACCTGACGCCACCCGGCCAGCTGTTCAGCGCTGTGGATGCCGGGCGTGTCCAGGTAACCCTGGCCCATCGGGCTGATCTGCGTCGCTTCGCTGATCAACAGCCCCGCCCCAGTGGCCGGGTTGGCCCGCTGCGCGTAGTAGGTGCTCATCAGGGCATTGGGCACCTGGCCCGGGCTGGCCCGGTTGCGGGTGAGCGGCGCCATGCAGATGCGGTTGGCCAGCTCGATGCTGCCGACGCGGATGGGGTCAAAGAGTGTGGTCATGCCGTGAGGCTACAACGAACGTGCACAACCAAAACCCGCGCAGCGGGGGCTTGATTTCCGTCGCGAGCGGCCCAAGCATGGGTCGAGTAGCGCAGCCGTACACCCGTACGGCGAGCAACACAGGCCCAGGATTGGACCGCGCAGCAGGAAAGCAAGCCCCCGCGTGGCACAGTTGGGGGATGCTTGCATACCGCCACGCCTTCCACGCCGGCAACCACGCCGACGTCCTCAAGCACACCGTGCTCAGCCTGGTGTTGCGTTACATGAACCTCAAGGACAAGGGTTGGCGCTATGTCGACACCCATGCCGGAGCAGGCGGCTATTCGCTCGAAGGCGAATACGCCAACAAACGCGCCGAATACCTGCAAGGCATTGCTTTGTTGATGGACCGCCCCGACCTGCCCGCCCCGCTGGCCGACCTGGTGGCCCTGGTGCGCCAGTTCAACAGCGGCAAGCCCACGCTGAAACAGTACCCCGGCTCACCCGCCATCGCCCAGGCCCTGATGCGCGCCCAGGACCAGTTGCGCCTGAGCGAGCTGCACCCCACCGACTACAAGATCCTGTCGTCCTACTTGGGCGACGTACCCGGTGCCGAAGCCAAGCTGACCGACGGTTTTGCGGCCCTGAAGACCCACCTGCCGCCCACCACCAAACGCGGTGTGGTGCTGATCGACCCCAGCTACGAGATCAAGACCGACTACACCCGAACCCTGGCTGCGCTGCGCGAGTCGCTGGAGCGCTTTGCCGAAGGCGTGGTCATCGTCTGGCTGCCCCAGGTGGGCCTGGTCGAGGCCGCCCAGCTGCCGCAACGGCTGAAAGCCACCGCCGACGCCAGTGCCAAGAAGGGCTGGTTGCATGCGCGCTTGACGGTGGCACAGGCCGATGAACGTGGCTTCGGGATGATGGGCAGCAGCATCTTTGTGGCCAACCCTCCGCACACTTTGTTTGCTGAATTGCAGCCGGTGATGCCGTTCTTGGCAGAAGTCTTGGCGCAATTTGATGGCGCGAAGAGCCTGTTGGAGAAATCTCAGGGGTCTTGAGTGGCGGGCCGTGGGCCGCGCTGCCTGAATTCGTCGCAGCTGGGGGCAGTGGGCCGTGCTGCTTGATCTGGTTGCGGCTGGAGGAAGGGGCTCATGCTGCCTGATCTCGTCGCGGCTGGGGGTGGCGGGGCGGGCTCACGCTGTGGTGGTCGCAGCTTTGCTGCGACTTCGCTGCGGTGCTCGGGTCGAGGTCGTGCCGCATAACTCACTTCGCGACCTGCGGTCGCTGCGTTCAAACAGATGCGGCAAGTCAGATTACGAAGCGCGCTGCGCGCGCCGACCTCGACCCTGCGCTCCTCGCCGCCCCACAGTGAGCCCGCCCCGCCACCCCCAGCCGCGCAGCCGCTCAGCCACCACCTGTGGTGCTCGGAACGCCCCCAACGTTGCTGCAAAGGCGGGTGGGGGCCGGCTGGGGCGCGCCGCTGGGGGGCGGAGGAGCACAGGGCTTGTGGCCGCGCGCGCAGCGCGCATCCACATCTGACTCGTCGCGACTGTTTGAGCGAAGCGGCCGCAGGCCGCGCAGCGAGTTTCGCGACGGGGCCACAAGACCGAGCACCGCAAGGCAGTCGCTGCGCAGCGGCGACCGCTCCAGTGAAGCGCCCCAGCCTGCCCCCACCCGCCTTTGCCGCCACCACTTCCGGCAACCAACTGAGTGACCCCGGCCTGCGGCTACCGAGAGCCTGTCCAGGACAACACAGCGAACGATCCAGCAAAGCCATCAAACCCCACGCCCCCGATCCACCTTGAACTGCGTCCGGAAAGCTTCGAACCGCCCTTCGTCCAAAGCCTGCCGCACCTCACGCATCAGGTTCACGTAGTAGTGCAGGTTGTGGATGGTGGCCAGCATCGG
>JANMHH010000493.1:0-1554 GCA_031375065.1 Rubrivivax sp.
CCAGGTGCCCAGCCGCCAAACCAGGCGTCCACCGCGTCGTTGGTGGTGCCGGTCTTGCCGTACAGGTCGCGGCGCTGCAACTGGGCCTGGGCCTTGGCGGCCGTGCCGCGCAGCGTGACGTCGCGCAGCAGCGTGTTGACCATGAACACGTTGCGGGCTGGCACCACGCGGTTGGCCTCGCTCAACGGCTCTGGCGGCGGTGCCTCGTACAAGACCTGGCCTTGCGGGCCCAGGATGCGTTCGATCAGCACCGGCGCCACGCGGTGCCCTCCGTTGGCCAGCACCGCATAAGCCAGCGCCATTTGCATGGGCGTGGCGCTGCCGCTGCCCAGGGCCATCGTCAGGTCCTTGGGCTGGCGTGACATGTCAAAGCCAAAGCGGGCAATCCAGTCGCGCGCACTGTCCAGGCCCAGGTGCTGCAGCAGCCGGACGCTGACCAGGTTCTTCGACTTGACCAAGCCTTCACGCAGCGTGATCTCACCGTCGAACTGGTTGTCGGAGTTCTGCGGGTTCCAGCGCGGCACACCGCCGTCGGCGTCGCGCAGGGGCGCGTCTTCGATCAGCGTTTCCGGCATCACGCCTTGTTCGATGGCCGCCGAATACAAAAAGGGCTTGAACGATGAACCCGGTTGCCGCGCGGCGTGGGTGGCGCGGTTGAACTGCTGGCGGCTGAAGGAAAAGCCGCCCACCAGCGCGCGCACGCGGCCGGTGTCGGGGTCGAGCGCCACGTAGGCGGCTTCGGCCTGCGGCCACTGGGCCAGTGTCCACTGGGCAGGGTTGGCGCTGGTGCCGCCCGCCTTGGTGCCCGCCGTCGGGGCGGCGGCTTCGCTGGAGCGGCCGCGCGCCGAGGCGGCCGCCGGCGCCAAGCGCACCAGCGATCCCCGTTTGATGGCCAGGTCGCCCGCGGCGCCGGGCTTGAGCGCCGCTTGCACCCAGCGCAGGCTGTCGCCACGCAGCACGGCACTGTCGCCGCTGGCCAGTTTCAGCGTCACTTCCTTGGCGGTTGCCGTCATGACGATGGCCAGCCGCAGGTCGGGGTCGTCGCGGCCGTCACGCAAGGCCAGGGCGGCGGCCTTGTCCGCTTGTGCGGCGTCGTTCGGCAAGGTGACCTGATCTTCAGGGCCGCGCCAGGCTTGTTTGGCTTCGTGCGCCATCAAGGCCCGGCGCACAGCGGTGTGGGCCGCACGCTGGTCTTCGGCGCGCAGCGAGGTCACCACGCGCACGCCGTCGGTGTAGGCCTTTTCGCCCAGCCGCTCCACCACCGCGCGGCGGGCCATCTCGGCCACGTGTTCGGCATGCACTTCAACAAAGTTCGGGTGGCGGTAGCTCAACGGGGTGGCGGCGGCTTGGTCGCGCTGGGCCGCGCTGATGGCGCCGGTAGCCACCATGCGCTGCAAGACCTGGCGCTGGCGCCGCGTGGCGGCGGCTTCGTTGACGATCGGGTTGGCGTAGATCGGGTTTTGCTGCAGCCCGGCCAGCATGGCGGTCTGGGCCAGGTTCAGCTGCGCCAGGGGCTTGCCGAAGTAGACCTGCGCGGCAGCGCCGTAGCCGTAG
>JANMHH010000514.1:0-1985 GCA_031375065.1 Rubrivivax sp.
ATCAAGATTCTGCACGTCGACGGTTTGGGTGGCGGCGGCGGACACAGCAACGGCGTGGGCGATGGCAACGGCGGCGGCTTTGCCGACGGCGTGGTGAACTCGGCTTTGCGTTTTCGCGCCCAGGCGCCGCTGGTCGACCAGTTGCTGAAGGAAATCGGCCTGGACGCCAGCGACCTGGGCCGGCTGACGGCGGGCACCACCAGCACACAGGCGCTGCCACCGGCGCCGAGCAAGGAATGAATGTGAAGCCCCAAGCCGATGCCTACGGGCGGTGCACCCAGGGCGCGCGTTTTCGCTCGATGCAACCCTGCGGGAGGCGCGCGTGATCAAGGTCTACGTCTCCAGCGTCATCGACGCCAGCGCCGACAACGTGTGGTCGCGCATCCGTGACTTCAACGGCCTGCCACTGTGGCACCCCAGCATTGCCGACAGCCGCATCGAAAACAACGAGCCGCCCGACCGCGTCGGCTGCATCCGCCATTTCCACACCCGCGACGACGGCATGATCCGCGAGCGGCTGCTGGGCTTGAGCGACTACGACTACAGCTGCAGCTACGAAATCCTGGAAAGCCCGATGGGCGTGGCCGACTACGTGGCCACGCTCAAGCTCACGCCCATCACCGATGGCAACCGTTGTTTTGCCGAATGGAGCGCGGAATTCGACTGCGTCGAAGGCCGCGAACGCGAGCTCACCGACAGCATCGGCACCGGCGTTTTCCAGGCTGGTTTCGATGCGCTGAAACGCCACTTTGGCCGGCGCTGAAGTTTCGCCGGTGGCGCCAGCACGACCCATGCGAACAGACCTCTGACGAACAAGCGCCCGAGGAACAAACGCCTGAATCGATGTTGCAAAAAGTCGTCCGCTCCACCGTCATCGACGCGCCCATCGAGCGCGTCTGGGCGGTGCTGCGCGACTTCAACAGCCACGACCAGTGGCACGCTGTGGTGGACACCAGCCTCATCGAAGGCCAGGAACGCAGCGACCAGGTTGGCTGCGTGCGCAGCTTCACGCTGAAGGACGGCAACCGCATCCGCGAACAGTTGCTGACGCTGGACGACCGCGAGCACAAGAGCACCTATTGCATCGTCGAAGCCAGCGTGCCCTTGCAGCGTTATGTGGCCAGCGTGACGCTGAAGCCGGTGACCGACGGCAACCGCACCTTCTGGCATTGGGAAAGCAGCTTTGCCACGCCACCGGGCATGGAACGCGAACTGCATGATCTGGTGGCCCACGGTGTTTACGAAGCCGGTTTTGCCAACCTGCGCCAGCACCTGGCCCTGGGCGCCGACCGGCAAGCCCGGGGTGCGTCAGCCATGCCCACGGCACTGCCTGTGGCCTGCCGGTCTGCGGTGCTGCACCGCTACGGCGCGCCTGACGAGATCAAGCCCGAGCACGCGCACACGGCCGCGCCCGGCCCGGGCGAGGTTCGCATTCGCCAGCGGGCCATCGGCGTGAACTTTTTCGACGTCTATTTGCGCAAGGGCTGGATGCCCGACCTGTTGCCCTTGCCCGGCACGCTGGGCATGGAGGCCGCGGGCACTGTGATCGATGTGGGCCGTGGTGTCAGTGGCTTGATGCCTGGCGACCGGGTGGCCTACCTCGGACCCGTGCCCGGCGCCTATTGCAGTGTTCGCTGTGTGCCCGCCGCCTGGGTGGTGCGGCTGCCCGCTGCCGTGGATGACGACACCGCAGCGGCGCTGTTGCTCAAGGGCCTGACAGCCGATGTCTTGCTGCGCGATCTGGGCCGGGTGGGGCCCGGCACCCGGCTGCTCTTGCACGCGGCGGCTGGCGGGGTGGGCCTGATCGTGGCGGCCTGGGCCCGGCGCCTGGGCGCCACCGTCATCGGCACCACCAGCAGTGAAGACAAGGCGCGGCTGGCGCGTGAACACGGCTGCCAGCACGTGGTGGTGACCGCGGACTACCATTTCGCCGAAGCGGTACACGGCTTTTGCGGCGGTGCCGACGTGGTCATCGACGGCCTGGG
>JANMHH010000034.1:0-3161 GCA_031375065.1 Rubrivivax sp.
GTCGAACCACAGGTCGCCGTAGGGGTTGTCTTCGACGATGGGCAGGCCGAGCTCCTGCGCCTTTTCCACCAGGGCCAGGCGACGCTCGGCGGGCACGCAGCGGCCGGTCGGGTTCTGGTAGTGGGGCAGCAGGTAGACAAAACGTGCACCGCGCGCGGCTTCAAGGGCCCCGGGCAAGGGGCCGTCGGCATCGCCTTCAACCGCCACAAACTGTGCTTCATACGGCGCAAAGGCCTGCAGCGCACCCAGGTAGGTGGGCGACTCCACGGCCACCCTGCTGCCGGGGTCGATCAGCACCTTGCCCACCAGGTCCAGGCCCTGTTGTGAGCCGGTGGTGATCAGCACCTGACCGGCGCTGCACCGCAGGCCCTGACTGCCCAGTTCAGCGGCCACCCATTCGCGCAGCGGCGCAAAACCTTCGCTGGCGGCGTACTGCAGCGCTTCACGCGGGTTGTCGCGCAAGACCGCCGTGGTGGCGACCTGCATGGCGGCCACGGGGAAGGTGTCGGCCGACGGCAAACCGCCCGCCAGGCTGATGATGCCGGGGCGTTCGGTGATCTTCAGGATCTCGCGAATCGTCGACGGGTTGAGTCGTTCGGCGCGCTGCGCCATCTGCCAGTTCATGTTGTTGCCTCTCCACCTTCGGGGCCGTAGAAGACGACCCACTTTGAAAAATCGTTGATGCGGTCGGTCATGCAGCCTCCAACATCCAGTCCACCGCAGCGGCGGCGTGCAGCACGGTGGTGTCGAAAACCGGCAAGGGGCTGCAGCCAGCATCGATCAGCAAACCAATTTCTGTGCAACCCAGGATCACCGCCTGCGCGCCGCGCACCCGCTGCCGTTCGATCAACGCCACCACCGCGTCGCGCGATTTGGCTTGCACCAGCCCGCGCACCAGCTCTTCGTAGATCACGCGGTGCATCAGCGCGCGGTCATCGGCCTGCGGAACGGTGACCGTCAGGCCAAAGTGCTGTTGCAGGCGAGCACGCACGATGCTGTCGTCTTCCATCGTGAAGCGGGTGCCGAGCAAGGACACGTGGGCCAGGCCGGCGGCCTGCAGCGCACGGCCGGTGGCGTCGGCGATGTGCAGCAGTGGCAGGCCCGCGCCTTGCTCGATCTGATCGGCCACCTTGTGCATGGTGTTGGTGGCCAGCACCAGCGCCTGGGCGCCGGCTTGCCGCAACCCCAGGCCAGCCTGCGCCAGCAGCCGCGCGGCATCGGGCCAATCGCTGGCGGTCTGCAAGACGGCCACGGCAGCAAAGTCCACGCTGTGCAGCACCAGCGCGGCGCTGTGCAGGCCGCCCAGGCGTTGCGCCACGTCCTGGTTCAGCAGCCGGTAGTAGACGGCGGTGCTCTCCCAGCTCATGCCACCCAGGATGCCCAGGGTGCGCATCAGTCGGCCCCGGCCACACGCACCACCGGCATGCGCTTGCCCAGGAAGACCACGCCAATCACCGCCAAGGCAAAGACCACCGTCAACAGGTCCAGCCTCTCGCCCAGGATGGGCACGGCAAACAGCAAGGCCAGGAAGGGCTGCACCAGCTGCACCTGACTCACGCGCACCAGCCCGCCCAGGGCCAGGCCGCGGTACCAGGCAAAAAAGCCCAGCCACATCGAGAACAAGGAAACGTAGAGAAAACCGCCCCAAGAAGACAGCCGCGCCGGTGCCGTGGGCCAGAACCACAGGGCTGCGGGCAAGGTCAGCGGCAGCGACATCACCAGCACCCAGCAGATGACCTGCGGCGCGGGCATCTCGGCGGCCACCTTGGCCCCGGCCACATAGCCGATGCCGGTGAACAGCACCGCCAGCAGCAGCCAGCCGTCACCCGCCGACAAGGCGCCACCGCCTTGCCACGCGGCAAAACACAGCACCAGCACGAAGCCGGTCAAGGCGCAAGCCCAGAAGCCCAGCGAAGGGCGCTGGCGCAGCACCAGCGCGCCGATGACGGCGGTGGCCATCGGCATCAAGCCCGTCACCACCGCGGCGTGGCTGGCGTCAACCTGGCGCAAGGCCAGCGCCAGGCTCATCGGGAAGCCCACCACGGTGCCCAGGGCGCTGACGGCCAGCGTGGGCCCGTGCCGGCGTGCAGGCCACGGGGCCCGCACCGCCAGCAGGTACAGGATGCTCAGCAAGCCGGCCAAGGCCGCACGGCCTGCGGTGACGAAGGCGGGCGACAGCTGCGGGTCGCTGGCCGCGCCCACAGCCAACCGGGTCATCGGAAGCGTCATCGCAAAAATGACGACGCCCAGAACGCCCCAGGCGAAACCTTTGTTGGTGGCATTCAAAGCATCGCCATCCAGCTTGCGGTGGCCACCAACACGGCCGCCAGGCTGCGGTTGAACCACGTCAAACGACGGCCCGCTGCCAGCCAGGTCCGCAGCGATGAACCCACCAGCGCATAGGTGAAGTTGCTGGCCAGGCCGTAGACCATCATCAAGGGCAACACCAACGCCAACCGCGGCCACATCGGGTCGGCCACGGTCACCCAGCCGGCGCTGATCAGCAGTGCGTTCATCCAGGCCTTGATGTTGACAAACTGCAGCAGCACGCCTTTGCCGAAGCCGACGTCAAAACCACCGGCGCCGGCCTGGCCCAAGCTCTTGGCGTTGGCCAGTTTCCAGGCCAACCACAACATGTAGGCCAAGCCGCCCCACTTCAGCAGCCCGCGCAGCGCCGGCTCGGCCTGGATCAAAGCGCCCAGGCCCAGCGCGCAAGCCAGCAGCAGCAGGCCCCAGCCAAACGGCACACCCAGTACAAAGCGCATCGCGTGGCGCAAACCGTGGTTGGCGGCCAAGGCTGCAGACAGGGTGGTGTTGGGCCCGGGTGTGAAGGCCATGGCCGACGCAAAGACCAGCAGCGCGGTCAACTCGGGCCAGGGGATGGGAAGTTGCATCAGCGCAGTCTATGCGACACCATCGATACAGTAGCCATACACTTTCCCCGACAGTCAACCCATCTGTACCAGCCATGTCGACCACACAGTCCCAGCCCTTGCTGACCCGCGCCGCCAGTGCCAGCTTGGCCGAACAGCTGGCCGGCCGCTTTGCCGAGCGCATCGGCCAGCGCCTGCTGGCGCCTGGCGCCCGCCTGCCGTCGGTGCGCGACTGCGCCCAGCGCCACGGCGTCAGCCCCAGCACGGTGGTGGGCGCCTATGACCTGC
>JANMHH010000063.1:0-9008 GCA_031375065.1 Rubrivivax sp.
GCCTGGCGGATGCGCCCCACCGACTCGTAGCCAGGCACCAGCGGGTAGCCCATGCCTGGAAACATCGGCATGGTGCCGGTCCACAGCAGGCGTTCGGTGCCGGTGGAGATGCCGCTCCACTCGACATCCACCACCACATCGTCGTCCTTGGGCTCTTCCAGGTCGAGCCGGCTCAGGGCCAGGTGCTCGGGCTGTTCCATCACGACCGCATGGGACTTCATGACTGGACCTCTCGAACGCCGCGGGAGCGGCAGCTGGATGTGGGCGGATGCAAAGTGATCATGGGCTGGCGGGGAATGAGTGTCATCGTAGCTTGACCAAAGATAGTGTCAAGCGAGATTTACGCTTGTCGAACCCCACCTCGGGTTTGCACCGACACGCCGCTCAATCCGCTCAAGCCGCGCGGGCCACCAGCAGGCCCGCCTGCAGCGGCAAGGCGGTGGCGCGTTGCCGGACCCGGTCAAAGCCGGCCTGCTGCAAGAGCAGCGTCAACTCAGCCGCGGTGCGCGAGCGGCCGCTGCCCATGGCCATCAGGTACATGCCGAAGTAGGCCGCGCCCATGGGCTCGGCGCCGGCTGCGCCAGCCATCGGCTCGGCCAGCAGCAAGGTGCCGCCCACCGGCAAGGCGCTGCGCGCGGCGCGCAGGATGGCCAAGGCGGGCTCGTCGTCGTGGTCGTAGATGACGCGCACCAGCGACACCACGTCGGCGCCCGCGGGCAAGGCATCGCGCAGGAAGTCGCCACCGAAGGCCTGTGCGCGATCGGCCAAGCCCTGCTGGGCCAGGCGGCGGCGTGCGTTGTCGGCCACCGCGGGCAGGTCAAAGACCATGGCCTTCAGACGCGGCGCGCGGGCCAGCGCGTTGGCCACAAAAACGCCCTCGCCGCCACCCAGATCGAGCAGGCAACGGTGGCGGCCGATGGCATAGGCGTCCAGCACCTGCCCTGCAATCAAGGGCTGTGAGGCCGACATCAACGCCGAATACGGGCCCACCGCCTGGCCCGGCAAAGCGCCGGGCTCGCTGGCTTCGGCATAGGCCCAGTAGCGAGACAGCGCACCACCCCCACGCTCGCTGCGCAGCAAGGCCAGCGGATCGGCCAGGTCGGCATACAGCGCGTGGTGGTGCTCGATCATGGCGGCTACCGCCGAGTTACCGACCATGGCCGCGCCCAGCGGGCCCAGGCCATAACGCGCTTGCCCATCTTCTTGGGCACCGCGGGCTTGCACCAGGTCCAGTGCGCTGGCGGCCTCGAGCAAGCGCTCGGCCGACAGCAAGGGCATTTGGCCCTCTTGCGCCAACTCGGCCGCCGTCATCGGCGCCTGGGCCAGGCGGTCGAACAGGCGCAGCTGCACACAGGCCAGCAGCAGTTGCGAATAGACAAAGCCCGCCACCAGGTCAAACAGCCCGCGCGCCCGTTTGCGGGCGATCGGCCGGGTGCCCACAAAGCGGCTGGCCGCCTGCTGAAAGCGCGGACTGGTGAGCAGGCGGTCGCGCTGCGTGAACCAGCGCTCAAGCCAGTTGGGATTCATGGTGGCTTGGGCAGACATGGCAGCACCGGGTTGTCAAGACAGGGCGTCAGGCCGCGGCCGTGGCCAGGGGCAGGGCCTGGGCCCGCAAGGCCACCGGCAGCAGCCGCTCAGCTTCGGCGTGCAAAAGCGCGCGCAGGGCGCGCGCGGCCGAGCCTTCGGGTATGGCGGCGCCAGCCCGGTCGATCAGGTCTTCAAAGCTGGCCAAGGCACCGGCCATGCCGTGCTCGGCCACCGCACTGGGCCGGCCGAGGGTGCGGTCGCGGCCGACCGGCTTGCCCAGGGTCTGCACATCACCCAGCACATCGCGGATGTCGTCGGCAATCTGGTAGGCCTCACCCAGGTGCTCGCCAAAGCCGCGCCAGGGGGTGGGGTCGGCACCCGCCGCCAGCGCACCCATGGCGGTAGCGGCAGCGAACAAGGAGCCGGTCTTGGCACGTTGGTAGTCCGGCAGTGCGACCCAGTCTTCACACTCCCAGCCCTGGCCGGCCACGATGCCGCTGGGCATGCCCACGCGGCCGATCAGCACCGACATCAGGGCCGGCAAACGCTGGGGTTGATGCTGCGCGCCGACGTTCAGGGCTTCGAAGGCCATCACGATCAAGGCGTCGCCGGCCAGCACCGCACAGCGCTCTCCATAGGCCGCCACCACCGAAGGGCGCCCACGGCGCAGCGCCGCATCGTCAAAACAAGGCAGGTCGTCGTGGACCAAGGACGCACAGTGCATCAGCTCGAGCGCGGCGGCAGCGCCATCGGCCAGTTCGGGCGCGTCGTCACCACAGGCCCAGGCCACGGCCAGGGTCAGCTGGGGTCGGATGCGCGCGCCGCCAGGCAGCACCGCATGGCGGATCGCCGCCGCCAGCCGCCTTGGCGCTGCACCGGCCTGAGCCGCTTGCAGCGCCTGGCCTATTGCCCGATCGATCCGTTGCATTGCCTTCATGCATGACCTCCGCAGTTGCGCGGTGTGTCAAGAACCAGACGTAATGTCTGCCTGTCACACCTTAGTGTCACGCAGTATAGACACCGTGTCAGGCAAGCGTCAATCCGGTGCTGCGGGCGGGTGCTTGGCAGCGGCCTGGTGCAGGGCCGACGCCAGCGCGGCAGCCACCGCGGCCGCGTTCTCCTCATGGGCCAGATGCCCCAAGCCCTGCAGCAGCGTGAGGGTCGAGCCCGGGACCATCCGGTGCACCCGTGCCGAATGCCCGTCGGGCACGGTGCGGTCCAGGGCGCCCGCCACCAGGTGCAAAGGCACGGGCAGGCTCGGCAGGCGCTGGGCCAGGCCCTGCAGGTCCCAAGAGGCCATCATGCGCAGCGCCCCGGCTGCATGGCCGGCGTCGCCCACCAGCCGACCGTACAGACGCATGCCCTCGGCATCCAGCCTGGAACCGGTGGCGTCGATCAAGCGCTGCACCACCGACCGACGCCCCGCGTTCCAGGCGAACAGCCGTGGCACCAGCGGTTGGGCCGCCAGCAGGCGGGCCAGTGGCGAGAAGACCTGCCCAGCCACACCGTGCAGCGGCAGCAGCGCGCCGTTGATGGCGGCGACGGCTTGCGGCGCCACCGTGCGGTCCAGCACCATCTGGGCGGCCACCGCGGCCCCGGCCGAGTGGCCGACCAGCAGGGCCGGGCGCAGCATCAAGACTGCCAGCAGTTCGCCCACCGCACGGGCCATGCCCGGCAGCGACAGGTCCTGCTCTGGCGGCGTGTGGGTGAAGGCATGGCCAGGCAAGTCGAACCACACGACGCCAAAGCCCTGCGCCAACAGCGGCGCCAACGTGCGCCAGGAGTGGCTCGAAGCCCCGGTGCCGTGGATCAAGACCAGCTGCGGCGCAGCGCGCGGGCCCAACCGCTGCACATGCCAGTGCAACCCACCCACGCCCACAAAGTGGCTGCTTTCCTGGTGCGGCCAGCCCAGGCCGTCCCGGCTCCAGTTCAGCGGCTCACGCACGGGCCTGCACCTGCCTGAAGAGGAGGCGGTCGGGCCGGTCGGGACGGACAGACCGGTCGGGCCGGTCGGGCCGGTGGGCCAAGGGCTTGCCCACGTTCAGCGGCGCTCGGCCCGCACCGCGTTGGATACCACCTGGGCCGCTGCGTAGGGCAATGCCAGATAGCGTGCGTTCATGGCCAGGGCCAGGGTTTGCGCCGCGGCGCTGGGTTGCGGCGAGGTGTCGACCAGCAGCGCAGCGCAGCCCAGCCCCGCCAGCGCACGTGCGGCCTGCAGCGCGTCAGCCTGCGCCCGCTCGCGGCCCGGCTGCGCGTCGCGCGCAATGTTGGCCCTGCCGTCGGTCAAGACCAAGAGCAGTGGCGTGGCGCCGCCTCGGCGCACCAGCTCGGCCAGCTGGCGCGCCGCGTCCAGCCCGGCTGCCAGCGGTGTGCCGCCGCCACCCGGCAAACCGGCCAAGCTGCGCCGCGCCCGCACCAGCGACCGCGTGGGCGGCAGCAGCAGCTGCGCTGTGCTGCCCCGGAAACCAATCACGGCGACGTGGTCGCGGCGGGCGTAACAGTCGGCCAACAGCAATTCCACCGCGCCTTTGGCCTCGGCCAGCCGGTGCAGCGCGGCCGAGCCCGAGGCATCAATGACAAACACGGTGGTGGTGGCGCGGCGTTGCTGAAAGCGGGTGACGTGCAAATCACCTTTTTCGACCCGCACCCGCTGTGGCGCCTGCGCAGGGGCGGATGCGCCGGGCAAGCCGCGGCGCAGGCCTTGCCAGGGCGCCGCCGCGCGCAGGGTTTCGATCAGGTTGAGGCGCGCCCCACCGCGCGGCTCACCGCGCCGTGCGCCCACCGGACGACCGCGCTGTTTCGACGCCGACATCGCGCCCGCCCGACCCGCGCTGGCGGCACGACGATCGCGGGCCTGGCCGCCTTGCAACAGCGCCAGCAGGCCGGCCGGCATGGCGGCCCGAACGGCATCGATCAGTTGCTCGTCCAGCGCGGCCTCGGGTTGGGCCGGCGCTTCATCGGTCGTCTCGGCGCTGGGGTCAGCGGGGTCTGGCTGAGCGGCTGTTTCAGGCGCTGCGGGTGGCTCGGGCTCAACCGGCGATGGATCGGTGTCTTGGGCCTGCGCCTCCGATGGCGATGGCGGTTGCAGTTGCGGGCACTGGGTGGCGCGCGGCGCCAGCACACACTGAACCGCCACGCGGGCATCTTCGGCACTGACCTGATCGCGTCCCGCCAACGCAGCCGCCGCGCGGGCGGCATGCAGCGCAAAGCCACTGGCGCGCGCCGAGCTGATGCCAAACGCCGCCGCGGCAGCGACCAAGGCCTGCAGCACCTCGTCGTCGCATTGCACCCCGGCCAGGCGCTCGCGTGCCGATGCCACCTCGGCCGCCGACGGCGGCGCCTGCTCGTCGCCCTGCGCAAGGTCCAGATCCACATGCAAGGCCAGCCGGTCGGCCAAGGACGCTGGCAGCGCCTCGTCGTCCAGTCCTTCGTCCAGCGCGACCAGCGCCAGCCGGGCTGGGCTGCTCAGCGCCAGGCCGTCGCGCTGGGCCCGCACCTCAGCGTTGTCCAGCACCTGGGCCAGGCGTGCCGCCGTGCCAGCGCTCAAGCGCTCGGCCATGGCGGCCATCACAAAGCCACCGTCGGCTTGGGCCAGCACGCCACGCTGCGAAACCGGCCGCCCTGCAGCCAGTGTGGCGGCCAAATCCAGGCCGCCCAGCAGCCGCTCGTCGGCGATGTGCAGCGGCAGGCGCAACCACGGCGTCGACTCGGGCAACAGGGCCCGCAAGGCGGCCAGCCAGGCGTCGCGTTGGGGGCCGGCGCCACTGCGCAGCCACACGCCCCCCAGCCCACGCGGGTCCACCGCCAGCAGGGCCGCTGCGGTCAGCGCCTTGGGCCTGACCTGACCCCGCTTCATGCAGGCCCGAAGAGATCGACCAATGCGCGCTCGACCCGCGCCGAGGCGTCGGCTTCGTCCAGCGGGTTGCGCCGCAGGCGATGGCGCAGCGCCGGCGCGGCCACCTGGCGCAGTTGCTCTTGGCCGACCACGGCCTGGCCTTCATAGGCCGCCAGCGCGCGCGCCGCGCGCATCAAGGTCAGTTCGCCACGCAAACCATCGGTGCCCAGGGCCATGCACAACTGGGCAGCACGTTCCAGCACCGCATCGGGCACCTGGGTGTCGGCCAGCCGTTTGCGCGCGGCCAGCAGGCGCTTGCGGATGCGCTCGTCGGCACCCGCCCAGCTGCTGATGAAGGCGGCCGGGTCGCGCTCATAGGCGTCACGGCGGCGCACCACGTCGACGCGGGTCGGCAGATCGGTTGGCGTCTTGACGTCCACCGCCAGGCCAAAGCGGTCGAGCAGCTGCGGTCGCAGTTCACCCTCTTCTGGGTTGCCGCTGCCCACCAACACAAAGCGCGCTGGGTGCCGCACCGACAGGCCCTCGCGCTCGACCACGTTTTCGCCCGAGGCCGCCACGTCGATCAGCAGGTCGACCAGATGGTCCTCCAGCAGGTTGACCTCGTCGACATACAAAAAGCCGCGGTTGGCGCGCGCCAGCAGGCCGGGCTCAAAGGCTTTTTCGCCGTGGGCCAGCGCCCGCTCGAGGTCGAGCGCGCCAACGATGCGGTCTTCGGTGGCGCCCAGCGGCAGGTCCACCACGGGCACCGGCACCCAGGCGCGCTTGAGCTTGTCGCCGCGCGCGCGCCGTGCCTGGCAGTCGGGGCAGCTGGCCGCACCGGCGGTGGGGTCGCAACCATAGTGGCAGCCGACCACCACCTGCATCGGCGGCAGCAGCGAGGCCAAGGCGCGCACGGCGGTCGACTTGCCGGTTCCGCGGTCGCCAAACACCAGCACACCGCCGATCGAGGGGTCGACCGCAGCGACCAGGATGGCCTGTTTCATCTCGTCTTGGCCGACGATGGCGCTGAAAGGAAAGGCAGTTGGCATGGGCAGTGGCTTCAATCAATCATGGGGTCTTCGGCCTTCAGGCGCTGGCGCGCCCGCCGCACGGCCCAGAAGACCAGCGCAGCAGCCACCGGAATGGCCGCACCAACCACCAGGTCGGGGTTGACGCGCAAGCCGGCTGCTGACATCGCCTTGGCACCATAACCGAGCAGGCCCACCACGTAGTAGACGATGGCCGCCACCGACAGCCCCTCGACCGTGCGCTGCAGCCGCAGCTGCTGTTTGGCGCGGCGGTCCATCGAGGCCAGCAGCGCCTGGTTCTGCCGCTCGCGTGCGATGTCCACCCGCGTCGACAGCAGCGCGCTGGCCTGGGCCACCCGCTCGGCCAGGCCGCGCAGGCGCTGCGACACCGTGGCGCAGGTGGCCACCGCCGGCGTCAGGCGGCGGCCCATGAATTCATCGATGGTCTGCAGGGCCGGCAGGCGCACCTCGCGCAGCTCGGCAATGCGCTGCTTGACCAGCCCGTGATAGGCCTCGCAGGCGCCAAACCGAAACTGGCTGGCCGCGATGCCGCTCTCGACTTCAGCGGCCAGCCGTGTCAGCTCGTGCAACAGCACCTCGTCATCGCCCTCACCGCGCGCAATGCCGTCGGTCAGTGTGGCCAGCGAGCGTTCGATGTCGGCAATGCGCGGCGATTGGCGGCGCGCGATCGGCAGCGCCAGCAGGGCCAGCATGCGGTAGGCCTCGATCTCGAACAGCCGCTGCAACAGGCGCCCGGCCTGGCGGTCACCCAAGGCCCGGTCCTGCACCAGCAGGTGGGTGCAGCCGTCGTCGTTGAGCTGGAAGTCGGTGTAGACCCGGGCTGCGCCCTCAGCCACTACCGCACCGACCACGGTCCGGTCACCAAACAGCAGCGCCAGTTCGGCGGCGTCCGGCGCTTGTTCTGAAGCGCTGGAGAACACCGCGTGAGAGGCCGTGATGGTCAGCCCGGGCACCGCTTGCAGCCAACCCTTGGGCAGCTGGGCTGCGGCGGTGTCGGCAAAGGCCGGCTCGCCCGCACTGTGCAGCGTGAAGGTATAGCCCGAGAACTCGCCGTGGCGTTCCCACTTCAAGCTCAGCGCGCCCAGCCGGGCGCGAAAGTGGCTGGCGTTGGCCGCCGGGCCGGGCACCGCAAAGCGCTGGCAGAGTTGCTCCAGGTGGCGCAACTCGCTTTCGCGCGCGTCAGCGTCCACCAGCACCGCCACGTAACTGGCGCGGGCAGGCGCATGCACGGCCTCGGGCGGGCGGGCGTGGACTTCCTGTGCCAGCAGGTAACGCTGGGCATGATCGGGTGGAAAGATCGACATCCTCTTCAAACCTCGGTAAAGCCCAAGCCCGGTGAGCCCCAGGCGGACGATCAAGTATGTCATTGGTGCTTGACGCCGCGCTGGTGTCAGTTTCGGCGGTCATCGAGTCCTTGGCCCCAGCGCGCACCGCCGCATTTTCAACGCGCAGGGAATGGACAGTTTCCCAGCACGGTCACCGCGGCTCCGCCGTTGGCCAGCGGTTGGCCGTCCACGCCATAGCCCCTTGCAATCCCGCACAGGTCCATCGTGGCGGGCGCACGCATTGCAAAAGTACGCGGTGCCGAAAATCAGATGCGCGTCATCGGCCGCATAACGCTTGATGGCGTTCATCGCGTTGCGGCTTTCGCTGAGCTTGAAGGTGACCTTGCTGGCCGCTTTATCAGCACCAGCACACCGCGTTCGCTCTTCACAGTCTTGGCGGCCAGCGGCTCAGGGACCCAGGTCAGTCGCCTCAAGCAGTGCCCCAAGCGGCACAGGATGGCTACACTGCCAGCCATGGACGCGCTGATCGAAACCCACCGCGCTGAACTGCTGGCTCTGGCAAGCAGGCGCGGCGTCACGGGCGTACGGGTCTTTGGCTCGATGAGCCGCGGCGACAGCACCATCAACAGTGACGTCGACCTGCTGGTGACGCTGGCCCCAGGTACCAGCGCCCTTGCTTTAGGCGGCCTGTTGCTGGATGCGCAGGAATTGCTGGGCCGCCGTGTTGACGTCGTCACCGAAGCGAGTTTGCACCCGGCGCTGCGCGAGCGCGTGGTGGCAAGCGCTGTGCCGCTGTGAACTCAGGCCCTGAGGCCGACCGGGTGCTGTTGGCGCACATGCGCGACTGCCTGGATCGGATCCACGAGTACACCAACGCCGAACGCTCAGTATTCGAAAATTCTCGCCTGGTGCAAGACGCGGTGATCCGCAACCTGCAGACCTTGGCCGAGTCAAGCCAGCGTTTGTCGAGCGAAATCAAGGCAGCGGAACCGCAGATTCCGTGGCGAGAACTCTCCGGGTTTCGCAACGTCATCGTGCATGGCCATCTGGGCGTTGACCTCGAGGCGGTCTGGCTGGTCGTCGAACAAGACCTGCCCGCACTCGGCGCGGCCGTAAACCGCATGACCGCGCAATTCGGTTCACATAGCTGATTTGATCGACCGCCTGACCATTGAACGACCGGCTACGCCTGGCTGGCCACAACCATCAGCCCACCAGAAACAAGGGGCGCCTCGGCGCCCCTTCCTGCAAGCCTGACTGGCTTCAGTCCGCCTGCTTCCGCAAAAACGCCGGTATCTCGATCTCATCCAT
>JANMHH010000120.1:0-21500 GCA_031375065.1 Rubrivivax sp.
TCACAGCCACGGCACCGGGGTGCTGGATGAATTCACGCGTCGCGGCACGCCCATCGGGCAAACGCACGGTGTCGCGGCGAACTTCCAAAAAGCCCCCTGACAACAGGGTCTGGCTGCTGACCTGGTGCTCGACCAGGTGCGCATCGTCACTCAAACGTCACTCAACTGGCCAGCGCCTTGACGATGGCGTCGCGACACATGGCCA
The DNA here is from genome assembly GCA_031375065.1 of Rubrivivax sp. Lineage (GTDB taxonomy): Bacteria > Pseudomonadota > Gammaproteobacteria > Burkholderiales > Burkholderiaceae_C > Rubrivivax. Next base: position 206 of record JANMHH010000120.1, read on the forward strand.
TCAAGCCGCCGGAGAAGGGGCCGAAGAGCAGCACCGCGGCGCCATTCAGCGCCAGCAGCGCGGTCACGCCTTGACCCCGGTGGGTGGAAGCGGTGCGCTGGGGCGCGTCAAACCACATCACCTTGACCACGCGCAGGTAGTAAAACGCGCCCACCAGCGAGGCCAACACCGCCACCACCGCCAGCACGATGTAGAGCGTGACGTTGGTGGTGACCAAGGCCTGGATGACGGCCAGCTTGGCAAAGAAACCCACCATCGGCGGCACACCGGCCAGCGAGAACATGAAGACCGTCATCACACCGGCGACCCAGGGGCTGCGCTGCGACAGGCCGGCCAGGTCGGAAATGTCCTCGGACTCAAAGCCCTGGTGCGACAAGTACATGATCAAGCCGAAGGTGCCCAGCGTGGTCAGCACGTAGGCCACCAGGTAGAACATGGCCGAGCTGTAGGCGTTGCCGGCGCTCAGGGTGTTGCCGCTGACCACGCCCGCCGACAAACCCAGCACGATGAAGCCCATCTGCGCGATGGTGCTGTAGGCCAACATGCGCTTGAGGTTGGTTTGCGCAATGGCCGCCACGTTGCCCAGCACGATGGAAGCCACACCCAGCACGATGAACATCTGCTGCCAGTCCACCGCCAGGCCCAGCATGCCTTCGACCAGCAAGCGGATGGTGATGGCAAAGGCCGCGAACTTGGGCGCGCCACCGATCAGCAAGGTCACCGAGGTCGGCGCGCCTTGATAGACGTCGGGCACCCACATGTGGAACGGGGCCGCACCCAGCTTGAAAGCCAAGCCTGCCACCACAAACACCACACCGAAGGTCAGCACTTCCTTGTTGATGGTGCCCTTGGCGATCTCGGCAAACACACGCGGGATGTCCAGGCTGCCGGTGGCGCCATACATCATGCTCAGGCCATAGAGCAAGAAACCGCTGGCCAAGGCGCCCAGCACAAAGTACTTCATCGCGGCTTCGGTGCTCAGCGAGTGGTCACGCCGCAGGGCCGTCAGCGCATACAGGCTCAGGCTCATCAACTCCAGGCCCAGGTAGACGACCAGGAAGTTGTTGGCCGAGCACATCACCGAAATGCCGAGCAGCACAAACAGCGCCAGCGTGAAGAACTCGCCCTTGAGCATGTCGCGGCTCTTCAAGGTGGGCCGTGCATAGGCCAGGGTCACCATCATGCTGATGGCAGCAAACACCACCAGCAGGTGGCCCATGGGGTCGACCACCACCATGCCGTTCATGCCGTATTCGGTGCCGCCTTTTTCGTAGAACCACAGGTGCATGGCGGCGAACACCGCGATGCCAAACTGCGTCAGCCAGAACGTGGGGCCGCGCTCTTCGTCGGTGCTGAACAGGTCCAGCAGCAAGACGCCGCAGGCCAACAGCAGCAGCCAGATCTCGGGGTAGATGACGGGCCAGTTCATCGGGCTCATGTCGTGTTCTCTTTTTGAGTGCCGTGCGCGAACGTGTGCAAGCGGGGGGCCATCGTGTGAAGGTTCAGCTGGGGATCTTGCTCAAGGCCACGTGCTTGAGCAGTTCAACCACCGAGACGTGCATCACGTCAGTGAAGGGCTTGGGGTACAGGCCCATCCACAAGACGGCGGCTGCCAGCAGGCCCAGCATCAAGAACTCGCGCCCGTTGATGTCGGTCAGGGTCCTGACGTTGTCATTGGCCACGTCGCCGAAGTAGACGCGCTTGACCATCCACAGCGTGTAGGCCGCGCCAAAGATCAGCGTGGTGGAAGCCAGCGCGCCGATCCAGAAGTTGTATTGCACCGCACCCAGGATCACCATCCACTCGCCGACAAACCCGGCGGTGCCCGGCAGGCCGCAGTTGGCCATCGCAAACAGCACCGCGAAGGCAGCAAACTTGGGCATGGTGTTGGCCACGCCGCCGTAGCTGGAGATCTCACGGCTGTGCACACGGTCGTAGAGCACGCCGATGCACAGGAACATGGCGCCGGAGACAAAGCCATGGCTGATCATCTGCACGATGGCGCCCGCCACGCCCAGTTCGTTGAAGATGAAAAAGCCCAGCGTCACAAAACCCATGTGGGCAATGGAGCTGTAGGCCACCAGCTTTTTCATGTCCTGCTGCACCAGCGCCACCAGGCCGATGTAGAGCACCGCAATCAGGCTCAGCGCGATGATGAGCCAGTCAAAACTGCGCGCTGCATCGGGGGCAATCGGCATGCTGAAGCGCAGGAAACCGTAGGCGCCCAGCTTGAGCATGATCGCCGCCAGCACCACCGATCCACCGGTGGGCGCTTCGACGTGGGCGTCGGGCAGCCAGGTGTGAACCGGCCACATCGGCACTTTGACGCTGAAGGCCGCGAAGAAGGCAAAGAACAGCAGCGTCTGTGCGTTCAGCGGCAGGGGCAGCTTGTGCCAGGCCAGGATGTCGAAACTGCCACCACTCTTGAAGTACAGGTAGACCAGCGCGATGAGCATCAGCAGCGAGCCCATCAAGGTGTAGAGGAAAAACTTGAACGCGGCGTAGACGCGGTTGGGGCCGCCCCAGACACCGATGATGATGTACATCGGAATCAGCGTGGCTTCGAAGAAGACGTAGAACAGCAGGCCGTCCAGCGCGCTGAAAACACCCACCATCAGACCGCTGAGGATCAGAAACGCACCCAAGTACTGCGCCACACGCTCTTCGATGACCTGCCAGGCGGCGATGACGACGATGACGGTGATGAAGGCGGTGAGCGGCACAAACCACATCGACAGGCCGTCCACGCCCAGGTGGTAGTTGACGTTGAAACGTTCGATCCAGGGCGTCTTTTCAACGAACTGCATGGCCGCGGTGGCGGTGTTGAAGGACGTGACCAGCGGCAGGGTGACGACAAAGGACGCCACCGCGCCGACCAACGCCAAAGCGCGCGCCGTACCGGCGTTCTGGTCGCGGCCCACGGCCAGCAGCAGCGTGCCAAACGCCACCGGCAGCCAGATCGCGATGCTCAGCAGACCCATCTGATGTTCTCTCTCTCTCGTCTTGTTGTTGGCCGGCCGCGTTTTTCAGCGCAAGGTAGTCAGCGCAGGAAGCCGCTGAAGTAAGGCCAGAGTTGCCAGGTCATCAGACCAAAGATGCCCAGCAGCATGACCAGCGCATACGTGTAGAGGCGCCCGGTCTGGGCCTGGCGCAGCACGCCGGCCAAACCGCCCATGGCGCGCGCCGAGCCGTTGATGGCGCCGTCAATCACCGCCTGGTCGCCGCCCTTCCACAGGCCCATGCCGATCAAGCGCGCGCCGGCCGCCAGCACGTGTTCGTTGAACCAGTCCAGGTAGTACTTGTTCTCCAGCACCCTGACCAAGGGACTCAAGGCCTTGCCAATGGCCACCGGAATGGCAGGTTGCAACAGGTAGAACCACCAGGCGGTGACCACCCCGGCCAGCGCCAACCAGAACGGCAGCGTTTGCAGGCCGTGCAGCGCCATCGCGGCCGCACCATGGAAGTCCTTGGCCAGCTCGGCCATCGCCGGGTGCTTGACCGCGTCGACCAGGATCGAGTCCTTGAAGAAGTCGCCGAACAGTATCGGTTGGATGGTCACGTAGCCGATCACCACCGACGGAATGGCCAGCAGCACCAGCGGCAGCGTCACCACCCAGGGTGATTCGTGCGGGGTGTGGGCGTGGTCGTCACCGTGGTCGTCATGCGCATGGTCGTCTTCGGGTGGGAAGGGCTTGTGGTGGAAGCGCTCTTCGCCGTGGAAAACCAGGAAGTACATGCGGAAACTGTAGAAGGCGGTGACGAACACACCGATGTAGATGGCCACCATCGCGAACGTGGCACCCGGCAGGCTGCTGTGGTGCGAGGCGATCAGGATGCTGTCCTTGCTGTAGAAGCCCGCGAACAGCGGCGTACCGATCAGCGCCAGGCTGCCCAACAGCGAGGTGATCCACGTGATGGGCATGTACTTGCGCAGGCCGCCCATGTTGCGGATGTCCTGATCGTGGTGCATGCCGATGATCACGCTGCCGGCCGCCAGGAACAGCAGCGCCTTGAAGAAGGCGTGGGTCATCAGGTGGAACACCGCCACGCCGTAGACCGACAGGCCCAGCGCCACCGTCATGTAGCCCAGCTGAGACAGCGTGGAATACGCCACCACGCGCTTGATGTCGTTCTGGATGATGCCCAGGAAGCCCATGAACAGCGCCGTGATCGCGCCGATGACCAGCACGAAGTTCAACGCCGTGTCGCTCAGCTCGAACAGCGGCGACATGCGTGCCACCATGAAGATGCCGGCCGTGACCATGGTGGCCGCATGGATCAGCGCGCTGATGGGCGTCGGGCCTTCCATCGAGTCGGGCAACCACACGTGCAGCGGAAACTGGGCGCTCTTGCCCATCGCGCCGATGAACAGGCAGATGCAGGCCACGGTGATCAACATCCAGTCGGTGCCGGGGAAGGTGAGCTTGGCGAGCTCAGGCGCTTTGGCAAAAGCCTCGCTGTAGTTCAGCGTGCCGCCATAGGCCACGACCAGGCCGATGCCCAGGATGAAGCCGAAGTCACCGACCCGGTTGACCAGGAAGGCCTTCATGTTGGCGAAGATGGCGGTGGGCTTCTTGAACCAGAAGCCGATCAACAGGTAGCTGACCAGGCCGACCGCTTCCCAGCCAAAGAACAGCTGCAGGAAGTTGTTGCTCATGACCAGCATCAGCATGCTGAAGGTGAACAGGCTGATGTAGCTGAAAAACCGCTGGTAGCCCGGGTCACCTTGCATGTAGCCGATGGTGTAGATGTGCACCATCAAGGAAACGAAGGTGACCACCACCATCATCATCGCGGTCAAGCCGTCGACCAGGAAGCCGACCTCCATGACCAGCTTGCCCAGCACCATCCACTCGTAGACGGTGGCGTTGAAGCGCGCACCGGCCACCACCTGGCTGAGCACCACGGCAGAGCCGATGAATGCGATCAGCACGCCCAGGATGGTGACGCTGTGCGCGCCACGCTGTCCCACCCACTTGCCGGCCAGACCCGCCACCAGGGCGCCGGCCAAAGGCGTCAGTGCGATGGTGAGCAGCAAGCTCAAGGAGATTGTTGAAGCCATGTCAGGTCCTCAACCTTTCAGCTCGTCGAGCTCTTCGACGTTGATCGATGCGCGGTTGCGGAACACCACCACCAGGATGGCCAGGCCGATGGCCGATTCGGCCGCCGCCACGGTCAGGATGAAAAACACGAAGACCTGACCGGCCATGCGGTCGGCTTCGATGGGCAGGTAATGCGAAAACGCGATGAAGTTCATGTTCACCGCCAGCAGCATCAGCTCGATGGCCATCAACAGCACGATCAGGTTGCGGCGGTTCAGAAAGATGCCCACCACCGACATGGCAAACAAGATGCCTCCCAGGCTGAGGTAGTGACCCAGGGTGATGCTGCCCATCACGCACCCCCTTCCGGATTGGGCGCTTTGGGCAATGAAGGCGCTTCGATGGTGGGTGCCATCTTCACCAGGCGCACGCGGTCGGCCTTCTTGGCCCGGACCTGCTCAGACGGGTCCATGTGCTTGCTGTCCTTGCGCGCGCGCAGGGTCAGCGTGATGGCCGCGATGATGGCCACCAGCAGCAGCACCGCGGCCAGCTGCAGCGGGTAAAGGTAGTCGGTGTAGATCTCGATGCCCAGCAGCTTGGTGTTGCCAACCTCGATCGCCTTGGCTGATACCACGGGCGCCTGCAACTGGAAACCTCGCATCAGCACCAGCGCCATTTCCAGGGCGATCAGCGCGCCCACAAAACCGGCCATCGGCAGGTGCTTGTAGAAGCCTTCGCGAAACTTGTCGGTGTTGATGTCCAGCATCATCACCACAAAAAGGAACAGCACCATCACCGCGCCCACGTAGACCAGCACCAAGGTGATGGCCAGAAACTCGGCGTGCAGCAGCATCCAGATGCAGCTGGCGCTGAAGAAGGCCAGCACCAGAAACAGCGCCGCATGCACCGTGCTGCGCGCCGTGATCACACGGAACGCTGCCAGCAGCAGCACCGCTGAGAAGACGTAAAAGAGAGCTGAGATCGAGTTCATGTCTTTGGGCCCCCAAGCTCGCTGGCGCTCGCTACCCCCCGGGGGAAGCTTGATCGCGAAACGCCGCGGCCAGGTGTCATCGGAAGGGTGCGTCGGCTGCGCGGTTGGCGGCGATTTCTTTTTCGTAGCGGTCGCCCACGGCCAGCAGCATGTCCTTGGTGAAGTACAGGTCGCCGCGTTTTTCGCCGTGGTACTCGAAGTGGTGGGTCTCCACGATGCTGTCGACAGGGCAGCTTTCTTCGCAAAAGCCGCAGAAGATGCACTTGGTCAGGTCGATGTCGTAGCGCGTGGTGCGGCGGCTGCCGTCAGAGCGCACCTCGGACTCGATGGTGATGGCCATGGCGGGGCAAACCGCTTCACACAGCTTGCAGGCGATGCAGCGCTCTTCGCCATTTTCGTAGCGGCGCAGCGCGTGCAGGCCGCGAAAGCGCGGCGACTGCGGCGTTTTTTCTTCCGGGAACTGCACCGTGATGTTCTTGGCCAGGAAGTGCTTGCCCGTGATGCGCATGCCCTTGAGCAGCTCGGTCAGGAACAGGCTGGAGAAGACTTCGCGGACGGCGGTCAACGTGCTCATATCTGGGCTCCTGCCGGGCCGTCCCAAAGGAGCCCAGCGCCCCCCTGGGGGGCAGCGAATGAAGTGAGCTTGGGGGTCATATCATTTCCAGATGTTCAAGGGCGACTGAATCCAAAGCCCGACGACGACCAGCCAGACCAGCGTGATGGGGATGAAGATCTTCCAGCCCAAACGCATGATCTGGTCGTAGCGAAAGCGCGGGAAGGTGGCCCGCACCCACAGGAACATGGTGGCCACCACAAACACTTTGGCAGCCAGCCAGAACCAGCCGTCGGGCAAGAAACCCACCGGGCTGAGCCAACCGCCCAGGAACAGCAGCGTGGTCATCATGCTGACCAGGATCATGTTGGCGTACTCTGCCAGGAAGAACATGGCAAACGACATACCCGAGTACTCGATCATGTGGCCGGCCACGATCTCGGATTCACCTTCGACCACGTCAAAGGGGTGGCGGTTGGTCTCGGCCAGGCCGGAGATGAAGAACACCACGAAGATGGGCAGCAAGGGCAGCCAGTTCCAGCTGAGGAAGCCCAGGCCCATGTCGGCGAAGGTGCCCTTGCCCTGCACCGCGACGATCTCGCTCAGGTTCATGCTGGCCGACACCATCAGCACCACCACCAGGCAAAAGCCCATTGCGATTTCGTAGCTGACCATCTGCGCGCTGGCGCGCAAGGCGCCCAAAAAGGCGTACTTCGAGTTGCTGGCCCAGCCCGCGATGATCACGCCATAAACCTCGAGCGAGGTGATGGCCATCAGGAACAGCAGGCCCGCATTGATGTTGGCCAGCGCCACATCCGGCCCAAACGGAATCACCGCCCAAGCCGCCAGCGCCGGCATGATGGTCATCACCGGGCCCAGGAAGAACAGGCCCTTGTTGGCGGCCGTGGGGCGGATGATCTCCTTGAAGATCAGCTTCACCGCATCGGCAATCGGCGTCAGCAAGCCATAGGGGCCAACCCGGTTGGGGCCCGGCCGGATCTGGCTCCAGCCGATGGCCTTGCGTTCCCACAACGTGAGGTAGGCCACGCAGCCCAGCAGTGGCAGCACCACGGCGACGATCTTGATCAGGCTCCACAGCACCAGCCACAGGGTCGGCCCCAGGGCGGCGTTGGCATAAAGATGAAGGGGCTCAAACATGGCGTTCAAACCTTTGCGATGCTGACGGTGCCGAACAGCGCACCCAGCTGGGCCGTGGCCGGGTGCCCTGCAGCCACCCGCACGGTGTTGGCGGCCTGGGAAACATCTTCGCGCGCCAGCAACACAGCCGAGCCATCGCCCTGACTGACACGAACGCGGTCACCCGCCTTCAGGCCCAGCTGCTGCCACAGCGCCGTGGGCAGGCCCACCTGGGGCTCGCGGGCGTCGGCGGTCAGCTGCAAGGACGTGGCCCGACGCACCAGCGAGTCGGTGGCGTAAATGGGCACATCCGCAACCCTTTGCCAGCCTGCAGTGGCAGCGGCATCCGAAGTGCCGACGGTCAACGCGGCTTGGGTGCTGTTGTCCAGGCGACTGCTGAGAGCGGCCACGTCGCCCAGCGCTTCGGCGCGGACTTCTTCGGCCGATTCCTGGTCGAAGCCGGCCAGGCCCAGCAGGTTGCCCAACACGCGCAAGACCTTCCAGGCCGGGCGTGTGTCGCCCAAAGGTTTGACCACGCCATGGAAACCTTGCACGCGGCCTTCGGCGTTGACAAAGGTGCCGGCGGTTTCGGTGAACGGGGCGATCGGCAGCATCACGTCGGCCACGTCGGCACCGGCGTCCTTGAAAGGCGTCAGCGCAACGACCAGGCCCGAAGCCGCCAGGGCCTGACGCGTGGCTGCGGCGTTGGCACTGTCGAGCACCGGTTCGCTGTTGAGCAACAGCAAGGCCTTCATCGGCTGGCTGAGCATCTGACCGGCGTTCAGGCCACCCGCGCCGGGCAGCGCGCCGACCCACTGGGCACCCACGCTGTTGCCTGCTTCACCCAGGTAACCCACGGCGGCGCCGGTGTTCTGCGCAATCCACTGCGCCAACGCCAACAGCTGGCCAGCTTGTGGATGCTGCGCAGCCGCGTTGCCCAGGAGCAGGGCCACACGTTCGCCTGACAGCAGAGACTCTGCCACCGCCTGAGCGTGCTGGCCGGGGTCAGCGGGCAAAGGCGCAGGCAGGCCCTTGGCCTTGGCCACCGCAGCGGCCACGTCGGCCAACTGACCGACCCACAACGAAGGCGCCGCGGTCAGCGTGGCCGACAGCTTGATGGCCCAGTCGTCGTGCACAGCATGCAAACTCATCACCCGGGCACCTTGGCGAGCGGCTTGGCGCAGCCGTTGGGCCATCAAGGGGTGATCTTTGCGCAAATGGCTGCCCACCACCAGCACGCGGTCCAGCTTGGACAACGCGGCCAGGCTCATGCCCAACCAACGGGCGCTGCCCGCTGCAGCGGTGTTGCTGAAGTCGGCGTGGCGGGTGCGGTGGTCGACACTTTCGCTGCCCAGCCCGCGCACCAGCTTGGCCAGCAGGTGCAGTTCTTCGATCGTGGACGAGGCATGCCCGATGGCACCGATGCCGGCGCTGCCAAACTCGGCCTTGACGCGCTTCAAGCCGTCGGCCACGTAGGCCAGGGCGGTGTTCCAGTCCACCGCCTGCCACTGCCCACCCTGCTTGATCATCGGCTGGGTCAGGCGCGAATCAGCGTTGACGGCTTCGTAGCTGAAGCGGTCGCGGTCGGAGATCCAGCATTCGTTGACGGCTTCGTTTTCCAGCGGCACCACGCGCATCACCTTGCCGGCCTTGACCTGCACGATCAGGTTGGCGCCCACGCTGTCGTGCGGCGAAACCGACTTGCGGCGCGACAGCTCCCAGGTGCGGGCGCTGTAGCGGAAAGGCTTGCTCGTCAACGCACCCACTGGGCAGATGTCGATCATGTTGCCCGACAGTTCGCTGTCGACCGTGCGGCCGTCGATCGTGGTGATCTCGCTGTGCTCGCCGCGGTGGATCATGCCGAGTTCCATCACGCCGGCCACTTCCTGGCCGAAGCGCACACAGCGCGTGCAATGGATGCAACGGCTCATCTCTTCCATGCTGACCAGCGGGCCCACGTCCTTGTGGAAGACGACGCGCTTTTCTTCGGCGTAGCGGCTGCTGCTGGCGCCGTAACCCACGGCCAGGTCTTGCAGTTGGCACTCGCCGCCCTGGTCGCAGATGGGGCAGTCCAGCGGGTGGTTGATGAGCAAGAACTCCATCACCGACTGCTGGGCCTTGGTGGCTTTTTCGCTCTTGGTGCGCACGATCATGCCGTTGGTCACCGGCGTCGCGCAGGCCGGCATTGGCTTGGGCATCTTCTCGATGTCGACCAGACACATGCGGCAGTTGGCCGCGATGCTCAGCTTCTTGTGATAGCAGAAGTGCGGCACGTAGATGCCGGCGGCGTCGGCCGCGTGCATGACCACGCTGCCGTCGGCCACGGTGACTGATCTGCCGTCGATGTTGATTTCAGCCATGGTCGTTATGCGTATTGGGGGACCATGCAGGTCTTGTGTTCGACGTGGTACGCAAACTCGTCGCGGAAGTGCTTCAACATGCCCTCGACCGGCATGGCTGCCGCGTCACCCAGCGCGCAAATGGTGCGGCCCTTGATGTTGAATGCGACGTTGTCCAGCAATGCCAGGTCATCTGCCCTGCCCTGTCCGTGTTCAATGCGCTGCAGCACGCGCCAAAGCCAGCCGGTGCCTTCACGGCAGGGCGTGCACTGACCGCAGCTTTCGTGCTGGTAAAAATAGCTCAAGCGCAACAGGCTCTTGACCATGCAGCGGCTGTCGTCCATCACGATGACCGCGCCTGAGCCCAGCATCGAGCCGGCCTTGGCGATGGCGTCGTAGTCCATCGTCAGGTCCATCATGGTCTTGGCTGGCAGCACGGGCGCCGATGAGCCACCGGGGATCACGGCCTTCAGGCTGCGACCCGAGCGCACACCACCGGCCAATTCCAGCAACTTGGCGAACGGCGTGCCCAGCGGCACTTCAAAGTTGCCGGGCTGGTTGACGTCGCCCACCACGCTGAAGATCTTGGTGCCGCCGTTGTTGGGCTTGCCGCACTCCAGGTACTTCTGGCCGCCGTTGTTGATGATCCACGGCACCGCGGCAAAGGTCTCGGTGTTGTTGATGGTGGTGGGCTTGCCATACAGGCCAAAGCTGGCTGGAAACGGCGGCTTGAAACGCGGTTGGCCCTTCTTGCCTTCCAGGCTTTCCAGCAAGGCCGTTTCTTCACCGCAGATGTAGGCGCCAAAACCGTGGAAGGCGTGCAGCTGGAAGCTGAAAGGGCTGCCCAGGATGTTGTCGCCCAGCAAGCCTGCAGCGCGGGCTTCATCCAGGGCGGCTTCGAAACGTTCGTAGACCTCGAAGATCTCGCCGTGGATGTAGTTGTAGCCGGTCTTGATGCCCATCGCATACGCGGCAATGGCCATGCCCTCGATCACGATGTGCGGGTTGTAGGCCAGGATGTCGCGGTCCTTGCAGGTGCCCGGTTCACCTTCGTCGCTGTTGCAGACCAGGTACTTGGGGCCCGGAAAAGCGCGCGGCATGAAGCTCCACTTCAAGCCCGTTGGAAAGCCCGCGCCGCCGCGCCCGCGCAGCGCACTGAGCTTGACCTCGGCGATCACCTGGTCTTGCGTCATGCCCTCGTTGCCAGCCACGCCGTCCTTGGCCAGGATTTTTTTCAGTGCCGAGTAGCCGCCGCGCGCCAGGTAGTCCTTCAAACCCCAGTTGCGGCCATTCAGACCGGCATAGATCTGCGGCCCCAGGTGGCGGTCATGGAAGCAGGTCTCAGCGCCTTGGGTCTGAAACTTGGACAGATCAAGCATCGGTTTTCTCGCTTTGAGCGCTCAGCAAGGCCAGCAATTCGTCCAGCCGCTCGTGGTTCATCAGGCTGAGCATCTGGCGGTCATTGACCAGCAGCACAGGTGCGTCGGCGCAAGCGCCCAAACATTCACTGGGTTGGACCGTGAACAGCCCGTCGGCGGTGGTGCCGTAGGGCTCCACCCCCAACTTGCTGCAGACGTGTGCCAAGGCCTTCTCGCCGTCGCGCAACTGGCAGGGCAAGTTGGTGCAGACGTTGAGCTTGAATCGCCCCACCGGCCGCTGGTTGTACATGTTGTAGAAAGTGGTGACCTCGTGCACCGCGATCGACGCCATGCCCAGATAGGCGGCAATGGCGTCTTCGGATTCGGTGGAGACAAAGCCGGTCTCTTGCTGGACGATGGCAAGGCACGCCATGACGGCAGAAACCTTTTGATCGGCCGGGTACTTGGCCACCTCGCGGTCAAAACGGGCCCGGGTGCTTGCAGACAGTTCCATCATCGATCGATCTCGCCAAACACGATGTCCATGGTGCCGATGATGGCCACCGCGTCCGCAATCATGTGGCCGCGCGCCATCTCGTCCAGCGCGGCCAGGTGTGAAAACCCGGGCGGGCGAATCTTCATGCGGTAGGGCTTGTTGGCGCCGTCGCTGATCAGGTAGATGCCGAACTCGCCCTTGGGGTGTTCCACCGCGGCATAGGCCTCGCCTTCGGGCACATGCATGCCTTCGGTGAACAGCTTGAAGTGGTGGATGAGTTCTTCCATGTTGGACTTCATGTCCACACGCGAAGGCGGCGCCACCTTGTGGTTGCCGGTGATGACCGGGCCCGGGTTCGCGCGCAGCCAAGCCGAACATTGCTGCACGATGCGGTTGGACTGGCGCATTTCTTCGATTCGCACCAGATAGCGGTCGTAGGTGTCGCCGTTGACGCCCACGGGCACGTCAAAGTCCATGTGCTCGTAAACCTCGTAGGGCTGTTTCTTGCGCAGATCCCAGGCGATGCCGCTGCCCCGCAGCATGGGCCCGGTGAAGCCCAGGTTCAGCGCCCGTTCGGGTGTCACCACACCCACGCCCACGGTGCGCTGTTTCCAGATGCGGTTGTCGGTCAGCAGGGTCTCGTAGTCGTCCACGTTGGCCGGAAAACGCCGGCAGAAATCATCGATGAAATCGAGCAGGGAGCCCTGGCGGTTGGCGTTCAGCGCCTTGATGGCCTTTTCATTCTTGATGCGGCTGACGCGGTACTGCGGCATGCTGTCGGGCAGGTCACGGTAAACTCCGCCGGGCCGGAAGTAGGCCGCGTGCATGCGCGCGCCCGAAACCGCTTCGTACATGTCAAAGATGTCTTCGCGTTCGCGGAAGCAGTAGATCAGGATGTTCATCGCACCGCAGTCAATGCCGTGCGCGCCCAACCAGAGCAGGTGGTTGAGCAGACGGGTCAACTCGGCAAACATGACGCGGATGTACTGCGCGCGAACCGGCACCTCAATGCCCATCAGTTTTTCGATGGCCAGGCAATAGGCCTGCTCATTGACCATCATGGACACGTAGTCCAGCCGGTCCATGTAGGGCAGCGTCTGGATGTAGGTCTTGCTCTCGGCCAGCTTTTCAGTGGCACGGTGCAGCAGGCCGATGTGTGGGTCGGCTCGCTGGATGACCTCGCCATCCAGTTCCAGCACCAGGCGCAGCACGCCGTGGGCTGCCGGGTGCTGGGGCCCGAAGTTCAGGGTGTAGTTCTTGATTTCGGCCATGTCAGGCCTCCTGCCGGGCCGTCCCGAAAGAGGACTGCGCCCCCTTGGGGGGCAGCGAACGAATGTGAGCTTGGGGGCACGTCATTTCAGTGCATTCCGCCGTAGTTGTCTTCGCGCACCACGCGTGGCACGACTTCGCGCGGCTCGATGGTCACGCTTTGGTAGATGACGCGCTTCTTCTCGGGGTCGTAGCGCATCTCGACATGCCCGGTGACGGGGAAGTCCTTGCGCATCGGGTGCCCGATGAAGCCGTAATCGGTGAGGATGCGGCGCAGGTCCAGGTGACCTTCAAAGATGATCCCGAAGAGGTCAAAGGCTTCGCGTTCAAACCAGTTGGCGGCGTTCCAGACGCCATTGACCGAAGCCACGGAAGGCAGGTCGTCGTCGCTTGCAAACACCTTCAGTCGCACGCGCCAATTCAGGGTCACCGACAGCAGGTGCAACACCACGGCATAACGGCGGCCCTCGGTGCCTTCGTTCTTGTAGTCGGAGAAGTCCACCCCGCACAGGTCGATGAGTTGTTCAAACTTCAAGGCCGAGTCATCGCGCAGGGTCTGCGCAACTTCCAGGTAGCGCGCCGGCGCCACGGTGATGGTGATTTCGCCGCGCGCACGCACCAGCGACAGCACGGCGCTGCCCAGCACACGGATCAGCGAGGCTTCAAGGTTGTCGAGCTTTTGCGTCATGGGCTTGTGCTGCGCACCGGGTCAAGGACATCAACGGGCATGGAGGGCGGGCATCAACGGGCGATGGTGTTCTCGCGCCGGATCTTGGCTTGCAGCTGCAAGATGCCGTAAAGCAGCGCTTCTGCCGTGGGCGGGCAACCGGGCACATAGACGTCAACCGGCACGATGCGGTCGCAGCCGCGCACCACCGAGTAGCTGTAGTGGTAGTAGCCGCCGCCATTGGCGCACGAACCCATGCTCAGCACCCAGCGCGGCTCGGCCATCTGGTCGTAGACCTTGCGCAGAGCCGGCGCCATCTTGTTGCACAGCGTACCGGCCACGATCATCAGGTCGCTTTGACGCGGGCTGGGGCGAAACAGCATGCCGAAGCGGTCGATGTCGTAGCGCGCTGCGCCAGCGTGCATCATTTCAACCGCACAGCAGGCCAGACCGAAGGTCATAGGCCACAGCGAGCCGGTCTTGGACCAGTTGATCAGCGTGTCGACCGAGGTGGTGACAAAGCCTTCTTTGAGGACGCCTTCGATTCCCATAAATTGCTCACTCCCAGTCCAGGGCGCCCTTTTTCCATTCGTAGATGAAACCCACCACCAGGATGGTCAGGAAAATCATCATCGCCCAGAAGCCTGACGGCCCGATTTCACGCAAAGCCACGGCCCACGGAAAGAGGAAGGCAATTTCCAGGTCGAACAGGATGAAGAGGATGGCCACCAGGTAGTAGCGCACGTCGAACTTCATGCGCGCGTCTTCGAAGGCTTCGAAGCCGCATTCGTAAGGGCTGTTCTTGGCGGCGTCGGGGCGGTTGGGGCCGAAGATGAAACCCAGCACCTGCGGCGCGACGCCGACACCGATGCCCACCAGGATGAACAGAATCACAGGCAGGTACGGTTGCAGGTCCATGTTGTCGTTGGCGTTCCGTCAAATCGGCTGGCAACCCTGCGGTACACCAGCCTGCAGCTGCAGGTGCGGCTCTGGTCGGGCGGATCGGTGGGCGACCCGCATGACAACCGCTCGTCAAAAAAGCCTTGGTGCCGACGGCGAGACTCGAACTCGCACAGCTTTCGCCACTACCCCCTCAAGATAGCGTGTCTACCAATTTCACCACGTCGGCACGGTTCAAATCGAATCCACAAGGGCCCGGTTCGCCTAGAGGATTTGGCTCGCCGAACTACTCAGAATTCTAGCCCGAAAACAAGGGGTTTCCCCCTCGTTGACAGGCTCTGAGGGCTACTTCGAAGCGGCGGGTGCAGGCGCCGCAACGGGTGCAGGAACCGCAGCCGAAGATGCGGCTGGAGCCACCGAAGGAATGACGCCGACGGCAGGCGGCGCGCTGGCCGCAGGGGCCGCGCTGTCCAACACGCTGCCACCCGTGGTGGCACGCGTGGCGCCACCGGTGCTGCCCATGTAGGTCAGCGCCAGCGTGCAGATGAAAAAGACCGAAGCGCAGGCTGCGGTGGAGCGCGACAGGAAGTTGGCGCTGCCGGTCGCACCGAACAAGCTGCCCGAGGCGCCACTGCCAAACGAGGCGCCCATGTCGGCGCCCTTGCCGTGCTGGATCAGCACCAGGCCGATCATCACCAGCGCAGACAGCAGCTGCACTGCCAAGATCAGGGTCATCCAGATTTGCATGATGAGTGAGACTCCAGGATTCGATTCAGTGGATTTGTGAAACGGGCGCGCGGCGTTCAGCGGGCTGCGCGGCAAATGGCGATGAAGTCGGCAGCCTTGAGCGAAGCGCCGCCGATCAATCCGCCGTCGATGTCGGGTTGTGCAAACAGCGTCGCGGCGTTGTCGGCCTTGACGCTGCCGCCGTAAAGAATTTTCATGGTGGCGCCATGCCCCGTGGCGGCTTGAAGCTGGGCCCGCAGCACGGCATGCACCGCCTGGGCCTGCTCGGGCGACGCGGTTCGGCCCGTGCCGATGGCCCACACCGGCTCGTAGGCCACCACCATCTCGGCCGCACAGTGGGCCAGTTGGTGGATGACGACCGAGAGCTGGCGCTTGACGACAACGTCGGTCTGACCCGCTTCGCGCTCGGCCAGGGTTTCGCCGACACAGACGATCGGCGTCACACCCTTGGCCAGGGCCGCCTGGGCCTTCTGGGCCACCAGCAAATCACTTTCAGCGTGGTAACCCCGCCGCTCGGAGTGACCCACCAGCGTGTAGCGACAGCCCAGCTCTTGCAGCATCGCAGCAGAGACCTCGCCGGTGTAGGCGCCGTGCTCATGCGCCGACACGTCCTGCGCACCCCAGCGAATGTCGCCAGCGGCCAAAGTCGAAGCCAGATCGCTCAGGAAGACCGCGGGCGCACAGACCGCCACGTCACAGGTGTAGGGACGCGCCGCGATCAGGGCAGACAGCAATTCGGCATTGGCCGCGCGGCTGCCGTGCATCTTCCAGTTGCCCACCACCAGTTTGCGTCGCATCTTGCTTCCTAGGCCCAACTCAAAACGATCTTGCCAACGTGCGTGCTGGACTCCATCAGCGCATGGGCATCGGCCGCCTGGGCGGCCGGGAAGACCTGGTGAATCACGGGCTTGACCTGGCCAGCTTCCAGCCAGGGCCAGGCTTTGGCGCGCAGTTCGCTGGCCAGTGCCGCTTTGTAAGGCAGGCTGCGCGGGCGCAACGTCGAGCCCGTGACCGTCAAACGCTTGCGCAACACCATGCCGGAATCGATGCTGCTGGCGTTGCCGCCCTGGGTGGCAATGATGGCCAGCCGACCATCTTCAGCCATGCACTCGATTTCGCGGCCCACGTATGCACCGGCCACCATGTCGAGCACCACATTCACGCCTTTGCCGCCCGTGAGGCGCTTGACCTCGGCTACAAAGTCCTGGGTGCGGTAATTGATGGCATGGTCGGCACCCAAGGCCACGCAGGCGGCGCATTTTTCATCGCTGCCCGCGGTGACGATGACGGACGCCCCCAGCGCCTTGGCCAACTGGATGGCGGTGACGCCGATGCCGCTGCTGCCGCCCTGCACCAGCAAGGTTTCGCCAGCCTTCAACGCCGCGATGGCAAACACGTTTTGCCAAACCGTGAAGAAGGTTTCGGGCAGGCTGGCTGCCTCAATCATGTTCAGCCCGCGCGGCACCGGCAGGCACTGGCCCACGGGCGCCACACAGAACTCGGCGTAACCACCGCCGGCGACCAGGGCACACACCGCGTCGCCCAGCTTCAACCCGGCCGCAGCCAGATCTTCTGCGGAACCCGCGGCCACCGTGCCCGCAATCTCCAGGCCCGGCAGGTCCGACACGCCAGGCGGCATGGGATACAGCCCCTTGCGTTGCAGCACGTCGGGGCGGTTGACGCCGCTGGCCTGAACAGCGATCAGCAGTTCGCCTGCACGCGGCTGAGGCGTGGGCCGTTCACACGGCACCAGCACCTCAGGGCCGCCCGGGGCCTTGATTTCAATGGCACGCATCAGCGCGGGGCCTGGTGCACTCACTCGGTGGGCTTGGGGGCCGCAGGAGCTGCCTGCTCGGGCGCCACAGCCGGTGTCGGGTGGCCGTCAACGGCACCTTCAGCCGGCGCGTGCTCACGGCGCGGGCGGTCTTCGCGGTCACGGCGCGGGCCGCGGTCGTCGCGGTCGCGGCGCGGCGGGCGGTCGCTGCGCTCGCCACGCGGCTCGTAACGCTCTTCGGCCATGCCTTCCGGACGCTCGAGCAGCGCCTTCATGCTCAGCTTGATGCGGCCCTTTTCGTCGGTCTCCAGCACCTTGACCTGCACGATCTGGCCTTCCTTGAGGAAGTCCTCGACCTTCTCCACGCGCTGGTGGGCGATCTGGCTGATGTGCAGCAAGCCGTCCTTGCCCGGCAGGATGTTGATCAGCGCGCCAAAGTCCAGGATCTTGGTCACCGCGCCTTCGTAGACCTTGCCAATTTCGGCTTCGGCGGTGATCTCGGTGATGCGCTTCTTGGCGAATTCGGCCTTGTCGGCGTCGGTGCTGGCGATCGTGACGGTACCGTCTTCGGCGATGTCGATCGTGCAGCCGGTTTCTTCGGTCAGCGCGCGGATGGTGGCGCCGCCCTTGCCGATGATGTCGCGAATCTTCTCGGGGTTGACCTTCAACGTGTACAGGCGCGGCGCGAACTGGCTGACTTCGGTCTTGGCGCCGCCCACGGCTTCGACCATCTTGCCCAGGATGTGCAGGCGCGCTTCCTTGGCCTGGGCCAATGCCACCTGCATGATTTCCTTGGTGATGCCTTGGATCTTGATGTCCATCTGCAACGCGGTGATGCCGGTCGTCGTGCCGGCCACCTTGAAGTCCATGTCACCCAGGTGATCTTCGTCGCCCAGGATGTCGGTCAGCACGGCAAAGCGGTTGCCGTCCTTGATCAGGCCCATGGCGATGCCAGCCACGTGGGCCTTCAGCGGCACACCGGCGTCCAACATGCTCAGGCAGCCACCGCAAACGCTGGCCATCGACGACGAGCCGTTGCTCTCGGTCACTTCCGACACGATGCGGATGGTGTACGGGAACTCTTCCTTGCTGGGCAGCACCGCGATCAGCGCGCGCTTGGCCAAACGGCCGTGGCCGATTTCGCGCCGCTTGGGCGTGCCAAAACGGCCCGCTTCGCCAGTGGCGAAGGGGGGCATGTTGTAGTGCAGCATGAAGTGGTCGGTGAACTCGCCCGACAGCGCATCGATGCGCTGTGCGTCGCGCGCCGTGCCCAGCGTGGCCACCACCAGCGCCTGCGTTTCACCGCGGGTGAACAGCGACGAACCATGGGTGCGCGGCAGCACGCTGTTGCGCACTTCAATGGCGCGCACGGTGCGCGTGTCGCGGCCGTCGATGCGCGGCTCACCAGCCAGGATCTGGCCGCGCACCAGGCGCGATTCGATCTCGAACAGCAGGCCTTCGATCTTCACGCTGTCAAAGGCCAGACCTTCGGCCTTGAGCGCGGCAAACACGGCCGCGTAAGCGTCACGCGTGGCCTGGGTGCGGGCTTGCTTGCTGCGGATCTGATAAGCGGCGCGCAGCGGCTCTTCGGCCAGCGCGGCGATCTTGGCGATCAGCGGCTCGTCCTTGGCCGGCGGCGTCCATTGCCATTCGGGCTTGCCAGCTTCCTTGACCAGCTCGTTGATGGCATTGATGGCGATCTTGCCTTGCTCATGGCCAAAGACCACGGCGCCCAGCATGATGTCTTCGGACAGCTGGTCGGCTTCGGACTCCACCATCAGCACGGCCGATTCGGTGCCCGCGACCACCAGGTCGAGCTGGCTGCCAGCCAGCGCGGTCTTGCCGGGGTTGAGCACGTACTGCCCGCCCACATAACCCACCCGTGCGGCACCGATGGGGCCGTTGAAGGGGATGCCGCTGATGGCCAGCGCAGCGCTGGTGCCGATCATCGCGGCGATGTCGGCCTGCACCTCGGGGTTCAGGCTGACGACGTGGATGATGACCTGGACTTCATTGAAGAAGCCGTCCGGAAACAGCGGGCGAATCGGGCGGTCGATCAGACGGCAGGTCAGCGTTTCCAGCTCACTCGGGCGGCCTTCACGCTTGAAGAAGCTGCCCGGGATCTTGCCGGCGGCGTAGCTCTTTTCGGTGTAGTCCACGGTCAGCGGGAAAAAGTCCTGCCCGGCTTTGGCGTCGGTCTTGCCGACCACGGTGGCCAGGACCACGGTGTCGTCGATGTTGACCAGGACGGCGCCGCTGGCCTGACGGGCGATTTCGCCGGTTTCCAGCGTGACGGTGTGCTGACCCCATTGGAAGGTCTTGGTGACTTTGTTGAACATGCTCATGCTTGGTCTTCCTTGAAGAAGGTGGGCAGCGTTATGCCATTCCAGTGATGCCCGAGCTCCGAAGCGGAGGGTTGGCGTCTTTGGAATGACACAGCAAATGCGGCCCTGGGTTGAAAAACTGACGTGAAAAACTCAAAGGGCCGCTGCACAACAGCGGCCCTTCGGAACTTACTTGCGCAGGCCCAGCTTGGCGATCAGCGCGGTGTAGCGGTCGGCGTCGGTGTCCTTCAGGTAGGACAGCAGGCGCTTGCGCGCGTTGACCATTTTCAACAAGCCACGGCGACCGTGGTGGTCCTTGGCGTGCTCTTTGAAGTGCGGGGTGAGTTCGTTGATGCGCGTGGTGAGCAGCGCGACTTGAACTTCGGGGCTGCCGGTGTCGGCGGGACCACGGGCGTGGGCTTTGACGACTTCGGCGGTGTGGGCGGTGGTCAGGGGCATTGGATTTCCTTGTTGTTGGAAACCACCCCGCGCAGACGAGCCGTTGTTGGCGCTGCGTCGCGAGGGTTTCCGGGTTGACTTGCGAACACCAGTGAAACCGACCGGTGCCGTGCTGTTCTTGACCACCGTCCACTGCTGGACCGGGTCTAGAGCTCGTGAGTATAGCCCGTTACAGCCCCATCTCTACCCAAGCGCCAGGCTCAAACGGTGCAAGCCCTGGTCCAGGCGCTGCGGGTCCTGCGAGGCGTAACACCAGCGCAACCAGCCTTCGCCCTCGGCGCCAAAGGCTGCACCTGGAGCCAGACCGAGTCCGTGGTCGGCCACCAGGCGCTTGGCCAAGGCCAAGGAGTCGGGCTCGCCATCGACCTGAAAAAAGGCATACAGCCCGCCAGGGGGCGCCGCCACCGTGACCCGCGGCAATCGCTGCAAACCCGCCACCAGGCGGTCGCGACACCGGCGCATGTCATTCACCACCCGCGGCACCAGGGTGCTGGCCATGCCCAGCGCGGCCAACCCTGCCCTTTGCACAAACACGGGCGCACACGAGGTGTTGAACTCCAGCAGCTTGCCCATCGCGTCTTGATGGCCACTGGGCAAGACCAGCCAGCCCAGGCGCCAGCCGGTCATCAAAAAACTCTTGCTGAAGCTGTGCGCAACCACCAGGCGGTCTTCGGACGTGGCCAGGTCCAGGAAGGACGGTGCGCAGCGTGCATCACCAAAGTAGATGCGTTCGTAGACCTCGTCGGCCAGGATCCAGGTCCCAGTGCGTCGACAGTGTTCCAAGATGGCGTGCTGTTCAGCCCGGGGCAAGGTCCAGCCCGTGGGGTTGTTGGGCGCGTTGACCACCAAAAGGCGGGTTCGCTCCGTGATCTGCGCCAACAGCTCGTCCAGGTCCAGTTGCCAAAGGCCTTGCTGCTCTCCCTGGCCAGGGCGCAACGCAACGCGCTTGACCTGGGCACCCAGAATGACCGGCTGGGCCGTCAGATTGGGCCACACCGGCACCACCGCGACAACCTCGTCACCGGCGTCGAGCAGCATCTGCATGGCCAACATCAGCGCCGACACGCCGGAAGAGGTGATGGCCACCCGGTCCGCGTCCACGCCGGGGTGCAGATCGGCCATGTAGGCGGCCACCGCGTCGCGCAACTCAGGCAGGCCCAGGTTGTGCGCGTAGAAGGTCTCGCCACGCAGCAAGGCGTCTGCGGCCGCCTGGCGAATGGGCTCGGGCGTGACCTCGTC
>JANMHH010000124.1:0-4637 GCA_031375065.1 Rubrivivax sp.
TTGCGCCCAGGCGCCGAGCTGGGGGTCGAAGTCCACATCGGCAACTTCGTGGAAGTGAAAAACGCCACCTTGGCCGCCGGCGCCAAGGCCAACCACCTGGCCTACCTGGGCGACGCCACCGTGGGCGAGCGCGTCAACTACGGTGCCGGCAGCATCACCGCCAACTACGACGGCGCCAACAAGCACCGCACGGTGATCGGCAACGACGTGCACGTGGGCAGCAACTGTGTGCTGGTGGCACCGGTGACCTTGGGCGATGGCGCCACCATTGGCGGTGGCAGCACCATCGCCAAGGACGCGCCAGCAGGCCAGCTGACGGTAGCGCGGGCCAAACAAACCACGCTGGCCGGCTGGGTACGGCCGCAAAAGCCCGCCAAAAAAACCTGAAGCGCGTCAGCTGGCGTCTGTTCGGCGCTGCTTCAGCCAGTCTTGCAGCGCTTCGGCCGGCATCGCCTCACCCTCGAGTTGCCCTTGCTGCGCATCGCACCCCAGGGCCAGCAGGTAGGCGCGCTGGGCGGCTGTCTCCACCCCTTCGGCCAACACTTGCAGACCCAAGCCATGGCCCATCTGCACGATGGCCGCGGCGATGGCGGCTGAACCGGCGTCGTCGGGCAGGCCCTGGACAAAACAGCGGTCGATCTTCAAGCGATCGATGGACAAGGCCTTGAGGTGTTTGAGTGAGGTGTAGCCGGTGCCAAAGTCGTCCACGGCCAGGCGCACACCCAGGGCCCGCAACTCAAGCAGGGCGGTCTGCACCGCCTGCAAGTCGTCCATCAGCATGCGTTCGGTGAGCTCCAGTTCCAGCATGTCGCCGCTGGCACCCGCTGCGTTGAGGGCCTGCGCGATGGTGGCCACAAAGTCGGGCGCCTGGAACTGCAAGGCGCTGAGGTTGACCGCCACCGGCACGCGGGCCTGACCCGTCTGGTGCCAGTGCAATGCCTGGCGCAGCGCGGTGGCCAGAACCCACTGACCCAAGGGCAGGATCAGCCGCCGCGTTTCGGCCAAGGGGATGAACTGATCGGGCAGCAGCAGTCCCTTCTCGGGGTGCTGCCAGCGCACCAGCGCTTCAATGCCAACCAGCACGCCGTCGCCCAGTCGCAGTTGGGGTTGGTAGTGCAGCACAAATTCATGGTGGTCAATGGCCTGGGTCAGCCGACTCTCCAGCGCCAAATCAGTCTGCGCTTGCAAGGCCATGCGCGGTCGGAAGAACTCGAACCCCGCGCGGCCTTTGGCCTTGGCGTGGTACATCGCCGTGTCGGCGTGTTTGATGAGTTCAGCCGCGTTTTGTCCGTGCTCCGGGAATTGAGCCACGCCAATCGAAGGCGTGACCGAAATCGACGCCCCTTCCACCCACAGCGGGGCCCCCACGGCGGCCACCAGTTTGGCCGCCACTTCGGCCACCGCCTGGGAACTGGAGGGCCCCGCCAGCAGCAGCACAAACTCGTCGCCACCAAAGCGGGCCACCAGGTCGGCTTCGCGCACCGTACCGATGATCCGTTCGGCCACGGTTTGCAGCAGCGCATCACCGGCCAGGTGACCCAAGGAGTCGTTGATCCGCTTGAAGTGGTCCAGGTCAATGAAGAGCAGCGCCAGGCTTTGTCCCGAAACCTCGGCCTGGGCCAGCAGAACGTTGGCCCGCTCGATGAAGGCACCGCGGTTGGGCAGCCCCGTCAAGGCGTCGTGGTGGGCCAGGTGGTGGATGCGCGCCTGGGCTTCGACACGGTCGCGGATGTCGCGCACGATGGTCATGCGCAGCGCTTCACCGTGGTAATGCATGGTGCGGACGATGAACTCCACCGGCAGCGCAGACCCGTCGGCGTGCAGCACCGCGCTGTCGTAGCTGATCTCATGACCCGCGGTGATGACCTCGGTGACACGCGCGCGCTGGTCCGGCGCAATGAAGTCCAGCGTCGATCGACCCAACATCTGGTCCGGGCTGTAGCCCAGCAGCGCGCTCACCGGCGGGTTGATGTCGGTGATGAAGCCGCCCTTGTGGAACACGATGCCTTCGGCGCTGGCCTGCATGAACTTGGCCAAACGCTCTTCGCTCTGGCGCAGCGCGGCTTCTGACTGGCGGTGACGCGTGATGTCGCTGATCAGCACAAAGGCGCCGATGGCCTGACCTGCTTCGTCCAGGTGCGGCAACAGGTGGACCTCGATCGAGCGCAACAGACCGCCGGGCTGCGGAATCTGGCGTTCGTAGTGGCTGCTGCGCAGTTCGCTCAAGACCTGGTCGACGATGGGCTGGATGGCCAGCGCGGCCTCGGCCCCGATGACGTCGGCCACCGGGCGACCCAGGATGCTTTGCTGGTCGAAGCCGAACATCTCGGCATAGCCTTGGTTGGCATAGCGGCAGATGTTGCCCGCCCGCTCATAGTAGGCAATGGCCACCGGAACCGCGTTGCAGACCCGGCGAAACTGCGCCACCTCGGCGCGCAGCGCGCGCAGCTCGTCAACCGGCGGGGCAGCGTTGGTCATGGTCCGGCGCCGGTTTCAAACACCTGGGCCGCCAGGCACAGGTCTTCCCAAGCCTTGGCTTTGTCGAGCACATTGCGCAGCAGGTAGGCCGGGTGGTAGGTCACCACCAATGGCCGGCCCTGATATGAGTGCACCCGGCCACGCAAACGGCCAATCGGTTCGTCGGTCTGCAGCAGGCTTTGCACCGCAAAGCGGCCCATCGCCAGGATGATGCGGGGCTGCAGCAGTTCAACCTGCCGCACCAGGAAAGGTTGGCACTGGGCCGTCTCCTCAGCCAAAGGGTTGCGGTTGCGTGGCGGGCGGCATTTCAGGGTGTTGGTGATGTAGACCCGCTGGTCCAGGCTGTGCGGCCCGTCTTCGGCACGCGTCAGCTGCAGCGCGGCGAGCATGCGGTCGAGCAGCTGGCCAGCCGCGCCGACAAAGGGCTCGCCGCTGCGGTCTTCTTGCTCACCCGGCGCTTCGCCCACCACCATCCACCGGGCTTGCGGGTGGCCGGTTCCAAACACCGTTTGCTGGCGCCCTTGGCTCAGCGCACAAGCGGTGCACTGGGACACGGTGGCGCGCAGCGCCGGCCAGTCCAGACCGGACAGTGCGCGCCCTCTTTCATCCAGCGCCCCGGTTGCCGTTGCGTGTTCAAAGGTCTGCACGGGCCTGGCCTGCGGTTGCGGCGTGCGGGCCACCGGGGCCGCAGTGACGACCGTGCGGCCGGGCTCGCTGAGAGCTGTCAAAGGCAGGGGCGGCGGCTCTGCGCTGGTGCTGGTGCTGGGCGCTGGCGCGGCAAGACCGCCATGCCCAGGCGGCGTCGAAGGGCGCAAGCCCATGGCCCGCAGCATGCGATGCTGTCGCTCAGACCACACCATGGCGGTCCCGTTGCAGTGGCAAGCTCATGACGATGGCGTCTTCACGCCCGGTCGCCGCAGGGTAGTAGGCGCGCCGTTGGCCCACCTGGACAAAGCCACGGCGCGCGTACAGGGCCTGGGCCCGCAGGTTGCTTTGACGCACTTCCAGCAGCAGTTGCGCCAAGCCCAGGCGTTGGCCGTGGGCCTGCACCGCATCCAGCAAGAAGCCACCGTAGCCCTGCCCTTGGTGCGCGGGCGCGACGCTGATGTTGAGCAGGTGCAGTTCTTCCACACCGGGCATGGCCACAAAATAAGCCACCAGCTCGCCGTCGCTTTCCAGCACTTCGGCCAGATAGCCAGCGGCGAGGGAGTCGACGAAGTTGCCGCGGGTCCAGGGAAAACTGTAGGCCAGGGCCTCGACCGTTTGCACACGTTCGACGTCCGACACGGTCATCTCGCGGCGTGCCCACTGGGCTTGAAGGCGCGCGTTCACCGCAACACCCTGCCATGGAGGCCTGGCATGGATGGCCCGGGCCACCGAACTGCAGCGATCATGGTGAAACCGCCCGAGCGGACTTGTCCTTGATCTGCGCTCGTTCGGCGGTGGTCTGTGCCACTTTGTCGCGCAGGTACAAAGGCAAGGCATCGGCAGGATGCACACCGTGGCCACCCGCGACGGCGGCCACGGCCAGCCTGAGCAGTGCAGCCGCACGATCGTGTTCCCGCGCGCAGCGCTGGCTGGCCACAGGCAAGATCAAACGGTCACCAAACGCGAGCAAGGCCGAACCCGCTACCAGCGACGGCTCGAAGCTGGCCCACTGGGCCTGGATCGCGGCCAGACTGCACAGCGCGGGCGCCTGCAGAACCTGCCATGCACCTTCGGTCCAGCGGTAGCGGCCGGCATAGATCTCGTCCATGCGGGCGTCCATCAACACCGCCACGTCCACATCGCTGCCATCCGGGCGCACCTGCCAGCGGGCGTCTTCGGCCACCACCATCAGGCTGTCGATCGGATAGAGCCGACAACCCAAACCCCAGGCCAAACCCTGCGCCACGGCACAGGCGGTGCGCAGGCCCGTGAAAGCGCCCGGACCTTGGCCAAAAGCGATCGCTTGCACATCGCGCCAGGCCAGGCCGGCCTGGCTCAGCAGGGCCTGCAATTCGGGCAGCAGGCGGGTCGAAGCCGCTGCTCCACCGGCGGCCACCGCCGTGTGCTGGGCCAGGCCGGTGTGCAATCCAACGGCGATCTGTTCGGTGGCGGTGTCCAAGGCCAGGACGGGCGGCCGGGACGAGGGCGACGTTGACATCAAACGAGTTTAG
>JANMHH010000127.1:0-1583 GCA_031375065.1 Rubrivivax sp.
GTGCCCACCGCCATCGAAGCCGGCTTGCCTGGCTTTGAGAACTACGGTTGGTTCGGCTTGCTGGCACCGGCCGGCACGCCAGCCGACATCGTCAGCAAAGTTCAGCGCGACACCGCCAAGGTGCTGGCCGAGACCGAAACCAAGGCCCGCCTGTACGTGCAGGGCATGACCGCGCTGGCCAGCACACCGGCCGAGTTTGGCCAGCAGATGGACGCCGAACTGGTGCGCTGGGGCACGGTGGTGAAAAACCGCAAGCTGTCACCGCAGTGAAGTGCTTGGCGGTGGCCTGGAAGGACATGCGATGAAGGTCGATCTGCAAGCGGTGGAAGAAGCCGCCAAGGCGCTCTACATCCGCGCGCTGAAAGAATTGCCACCCGACGTCAAGCGTGGCCTGGACCGCCTGCAGGCCGGTGAAACGGCGCCCACCGCGCGCCGGGTGCTGGCTACGATGGTGAGCAACATCGAAGTCGCCGAGCGCACCAGCAACCTGCTGTGCCAGGACACCGGCGTGCCGATCTACAACGTCTGGATCGGCCGTGACGTGGAAGTCGATGGCTTTGCGTTGAAGCAGGCCTTGCGGCGCGGCTGCGAACGCGCCACCCGCGAGTACCCACTGCGCAGTTCGGTGGTGCACCCACTGACGCGCAAAAACGAGCACAGCTCTTGTGGCATCGAGGTGCCGGTGATCCACATCGACTTCATCGACGCGCCCGATCGCCTGGAGATCGAGATGGTGCCCAAGGGCAGCGGCTCGGAGAACAACTCCTTTCTGAAGATGGCGATCCCGGCCGAGGGCATCGACGCCATCAAGACCTTTGTCATCGACTGCGTGCTGGCGGCCGGTGGCAAGACCTGCCCACCCACCATCGTCGGCGTGGGGCTAGGCGGCACGTCCGACCTGGCCGTGGCCTTGGCCAAGCGCGCCGCCACGCGCGAACTGGGCACGCGCTGTGCCGACGCCGACGGCGCGGCGTTGGAGGTTCAGCTCTCGGCTGCGGTGAACCAATTGGGTGTGGGCCCGCAGGGCCTGGGCGGCGACTCGACGGCCTTTGCCGTGCACATCGAGCTGGCGGCCACCCACATCACGATGAACCCGATCGCCGTCAACATGCAATGCCATTCGGCGCGCCGGGCGCGCGCCACGTTCACGCCGGGCGGCGTGAGCTACGGTTTCTAGAGCCGCCCAGGTTCGCCGCCAACGCCCCGACTCGCGTCATCAACACCCGCAACACGCCATGGCCCACCACGAATTCCAGATGCCGGTGAGCGAGGCGCAGGTGCGTGCCCTGCGCGTCAACGACACCGTCACCCTGCAGCGCACGCTCTACGGCATTCGCGACGCCACGCAAATCCACCTGTTCGACCGCGGCCGCCAGACGCGCTTCGACTTGAATGGGCATGCCGTGATCCACACCGCGCCCAACGTGAAGAAGGTGCCGGTGAGCAGCCACTTCCCGGCGGGTTATGAGCCGGTCTGCATCGGTACCACCACGTCCGACCGCATGGAGCGCTTCACGCTGCCCTTGATGCAGCAGCACGGCGTGCGGCTGATCGTCGGCAAGGGCGGGCTGCGCGAAGGCTCG
>JANMHH010000203.1:0-2337 GCA_031375065.1 Rubrivivax sp.
GCTACTGCGTCGGGTTGTTCAAGCCCCGTGGTGCCAGCGCCTGCCTGCATGCCGCCTATTTGTTGTACGCCTGGGACGGCCAACGCTTCACCGACGTCTACGAGAAAACCGAGTGAACGCCCTGCGTCCCGTTCGCTTCGAGTGGCTGGACGTTTTGCGTGCATTGGCCATCATCTGGATGGCGTTTTTTCACCTGGCTTTTGACCTCAACCACTTTGGTTTGCTGGAGCCGCGGCACGCCTTCCACCGCGATGCGCTGTGGACCACCCAGCGGGCCTGCATCGTCAGCCTGTTCCTGTTCTGCGCCGGGCTCGGCCAGGCTGCGGCCTGGCATGCGGCACAAGGCTGGCCCAGGTTCTGGAAGCGCTGGGCCCAGATAGCCGTTTGTGCGCTGCTGGTCAGTGCCGGGTCGGCGTTGATGTTTCCGAAGAGCTGGATCTTCTTTGGCGTTCTGCATGGCGTGGCCGTGATGCTGATCCTGACCCGGCTGACCGCCTCTTGGGGGCCGTGGTTGTGGCCCGCCGGTGCCCTGGCCCTGGTTTTGCCGTGGGTGCTGAAGGGTGGCCTGTTTGACCAGCCCTGGCTCAGTTGGCTGGGCCTGGTGACCAAGAAGCCCGTGACCGAGGATTACGTTCCGCTTTTGCCCTGGTTGGGGGTGATGTGGTTGGGGCTGGCTGCGGGCCTGTGGCTGTTGCAGCGACAGCCAGACTGGCTGGGTGCTGGCGTACCGCCATGGCTGCAACCGTTGGCGGTGTTGGGTCGGTGGAGCCTGAGCTTTTACATGCTCCACCAGCCGGTCTTCCTGGGTCTCATTCTGGCTGGACGCTCGTTGGGTTGGTGGTAGAGCCAGCGCCAGCCCCCGCGGGCTACGATCACCGCATGAGCACCAAAATCCTGTTCGGCTTTCACGCCGTCACCGTGCGGCTGAAGACCGCGCCCGAATCGATTGCCGAGATCCACGTCGACAGCACACGCCGCGACGCGCGCATGCGGCAGTTTGTGCTGCGGGCTCAGCAAGCCGGCGCCAAGGTGGTCGACAGCGACGCCGATCGACTGGCCAGCCTGGCCGGCAACCCGCGCCACCAGGGTGTGGTGGCGCGCGTTTCGGCGCTGGCCGTTCGCCACTCGCTGGACGACGTGCTGGACGACGTGGAAGGGCCGGCCTTGGTGCTGGTGCTCGACGGCGTGACCGACCCACACAACCTGGGGGCCTGCTTGCGCGTGGCCGACGGCGCCGGCGCGCATGCCGTGGTGGCCCCCAAGGACCATGCCGTGGGGCTGAACGCCACCGTGGCCAAGGTGGCCAGCGGTGCAGCCGAGACCGTGCCGTATCTGATGGTGACCAACCTGGCGCGCACGCTGGCCGACCTGAAGGACCGCGACATCCAGGTCATCGGCACCAGCGAGGACGCTGAACTCACGCTCTACGACCTGGACCTGAGGGGACCGGTGGCGCTGGTGCTGGGCGCCGAAGGCGCGGGCATGCGCCAGCTGACCAAGAAGACCTGTGACCGGTTGGTTTGCATCCCCATGCAAGGCGCCGTGGAAAGTCTGAACGTCAGCGTGGCTGCAGGCGTGTGTCTCTTCGAGGCCCTGCGCCAGCGCCGGCTCTGAGCTTCAAGGCGCCAGCACCTCGGCCAGCGCCTGGCCGTAGGCAGGCCAGCGCTGCAGGTCGTTGTGCGCGGCGCCCTGCACGATGCGGCTCAGGGTGCCGGGCCGCAGGGCCATCAGCCGCTGGCTGTGCGATGGGTCGATCAGTGTGTCCTGCGACCCATGCACCAGCACCACCGCGCCGTGCAGCAAGGGCAGGTTCAAATCGGTGCGCAGCGGGTAACGCAGCACGCGCTGCGGTACCCAGGGGTAATGCTCGGCGGCCAAGGCCTGCATGCTGAAGTAGGGCGAAGCCAGCAGGGTCAGATCGGGCTGCACTTGGGCGCCCAATTGAGCGGCCAGACCGGTGCCCAAAGATCGGCCAAAAACCACCCGCTTGAGCCCGCGGTAGCGCGGTTCGATGTTGTTCCAGGCGGCCAGCACGTCGGCGTGCAGCTGCGCTTCGCTCTCGATCTGCCCGCTGCTCTTGCCGTAGCCCCGGTAGTCCAGCATGTAGAGGTCGAATTGGGCTTGCCGGTAGATGTCGAGGTTGACGAACCAGCTTTGCAGGTTGCCGGCGTTGCCGTGCAGGTAAAAGACCAGCCCCCGGGGTTGAGGGTGTTGCAGGTGCAGGGCATGCAGGCGTGCGCCGGGCACGTCGACCCAGAACTCCCGGACGTCCGCCCCCACCGCAAACGGGTGGTCGGTGGGCAGGGGCTGCGGATGAAAGAGCAGTGACTCTTGCTT
>JANMHH010000217.1:0-29943 GCA_031375065.1 Rubrivivax sp.
GCAAGACGCGCTGTCGGCGCTGCTGGTGGACCAGTCCAACTTTGACGGCGTGTTCACCACCGGCTTCGGCGTCTCTGCGTCGCTGCTGGGGCGGCCCGACATGGAGCTGTACACCTTGAGCGAAAACGTGGGCGTCGTCGACCACATCGTCAATGCGGTGCGCAAGCCCGTGTTTGCCGACGCCGACACCGGCTACGGCAACGTGCTGAA
Source organism: Rubrivivax sp. (assembly GCA_031375065.1). GTDB lineage: Bacteria > Pseudomonadota > Gammaproteobacteria > Burkholderiales > Burkholderiaceae_C > Rubrivivax. The sequence goes on from JANMHH010000217.1 coordinate 211, forward strand.
CGTGCAGCGCACCGTGCGTGCGTTCGAGAAAGCCGGCGTGGCCGCGCTGTCCATCGAAGACCAGCTCAGCCCCAAGCGCTGCCCCGCGGCCGCCAGCGTGCTGGCGACCCTGCCCGTGGCCGACGCGGTGGCCAAGATCCACGCCGCGGTGGACGCCCGGCGCGACCCCAACCTGCTGATCGTGGCGCGCACCGATGTCAAAGACCCGGGCGAAGCGATAGAACGCGCCGCCCGCTACGCCGAAGCCGGCGCCGACCTGATCCAGCCCATCACGCCCACCTTCAGCAGCCACGCCGACCTGGTGAAGCTGCGCCAGGTGTGCGGCCGCCCGCTGTCATTGCAGCTGATGGAAGGCACCTGGATGGCCAAGATGGACCGCGCGCAGATCCAGGCCGTGGCCGGCATGGCCACCTACCCCATCGTGAGCCTGCTGACCGTGGTGCACGCGCTGCGCACCAACTTGGCCGCGCTGGCCGAACGCTGCGGCCAACCCATGGGCGACCTGCCCGTGCCGCGCGCCACCATGGCCGAGTTCAAGCAGGTCATCGGCTGGGCCGACCTGGAGCAATTGCAGGCCCGCCTTGAACTGAACACGGCGAACAACAACCGCTGAACAACAGCGTTGTCACCGCACATTCGTTTCCCACGCCAACAACTTCAACACCCGTTCCCCAGGAGACCTTGCATGACCCCGAACCGCCGCCTTGCCGCAGCCGCCCTTGTCGGCGCGGCGCTTGTTGCCACCCTGCCAGCCCTGGCGCAGACCGCCGCCTTCCCCAACAAGCCCATGCGCATCATCGTGCCGTACCCGGCCGGTGGCGCCACCGACGTGTCGGCACGCCTGGTGGCCGAGCGCCTGCAAGCCGAGCTGAAACAGAACGTCATCGTCGAATACCGCCCCGGCGCCAGCGGCAATCTGGGCATGGTGGGCCTGCTTCAAAGCCCCGCCGACGGCCACACGCTGGCCATGAGCCTGACCGGCATGCTGTCCATCAACCCCACCACCTACAGCAAGGCCGGCTTCACGGCGGCTGACGTGGTGCCCATCGCGCGCGTGATGCTGGCGCCGCTGGTGCTGGTGGTGCCGCTGGACTCACCCTGGAAGACCGTGCAAGACCTGGTGGCCGCCGGCAAGGCGGCCGGCAAGGGCGGGCTGCCCTATGGGTCCACTGGCGCGGGCGGCATTTCGCACGTGGCGTCCGAGCTGGTCAACGGCGCGGCCGACGGCAACTACACCCACGTGCCCTACCGCGGCGGCGCGCCGCTGGTGCAGGCGCTGCTGACCAGCGAAGTGCGCTGGGGCCTGCTGGGCACGGCCGACGCGCGCGCGCAAATCCAGGCCGGCAAGCTGAAGGCGCTGGGCCAGCTGCGCGCCACGCGGTCCGAGCTGTGGCCCGACCTGCCCACGCTGACCGAACAAGGCCTGCGCGGCGGCGTCGACTTCGACATGTGGTTTGGCCTGGTGGCCCCCGCCAAGACCCCGCCGGCCGTGGTGGCCCTGCTCAACCAGAAAGTGGCCCAGATCGTGGCCGAACCCGAGTTCCGCCGCCGCCTGGCCGAACTGGGCGGCGTGTCGCTGACCAGCGGCAACACGGTTGAGGCCTTCAACCAGGTGATTCAGCAGGAACTGGCGGTGCTGCCGAAGAAGGCGGTGGAGTTGGGGTTGAAGTTGGATTGAGGGTGGTCGCGCCGGCGACTGTAGCGTGGTGCGCATGGCCGGCGGCGTTGAGTTGCCCCGCCGCCCGCGCTCACCTCCTCTACAGCGGCTCGAACGTGATCACCTCGCGCACTCGCAGTTTCAGCGCATCGGCCACTGCCTGCAGGCGCTCAAACGACACACCCTTGTACTGCGTGGCTTCGTATCGTTGGACTTGCTGCTCGGCCACCGCCAACCTATCGGCCAACTCCTTCTGCGTCCAGTTGCGCATGATGCGGGCTTTGATCAGTGCGGGTGCCAGGTCGGCGATAGATTCGGCGGTGATGGCCGTCAGTTGCCCATCGCGCAGTCGCTCGTAATCTGACACCTCAACTGCGAGATCGTCGAGCTGACTCTGGGCCGCCTCACGCAGCGCCTTCTGAGCACGCGGGTGGAGAGCGCGAGTGCTACTGTCTGGCGCCTCAATGGCCGCGCGGAACTTGGCTACCTGTGCCTTGCTGATCTGGTATTGCCGTTCATTTGTAATCATTCGAAATCCTCTAAGTCGATGACGATGATTCCTTTGGGGTTTCCGTCGCGGTCGCGCTGGAAGAAGTCTCGAAACAAGGTGCCCAGCCGGTCTGCGGCCGCGTCGGCGGGAAACAGCTCGCCTCGGTACTTTGCCTTCTGCGCGCGACGTCCCGCGTCGAAGGTCAAAAGCACCTCATCGATGACATCGAAGTCGACCCCATCCAAGTCCCAACAGGCATCGAAGTCGCCCGGATGCTCCTTGGTCGTGATGAAGCTGCCGTCGATGTAGGCGCGTTTGCAGCCGGCAGCGCGCAAGTCGCGTAACGCACAGGCAAGCCCCTCCAGCAACTGCCTGCGCCACAGTGTTGTGCCGAACCGCTCGACGACGTCCACCCACTCGGCCAAATGCTCGCCGGGCGGCAGGTTTCCGGTCGACGGCTCATGCAGAGGAGTCACGACACAACTCTATCGTTGTGTCCGTCTCAAGTCAAGCCGCCGTTCGCAGTGCGGCCTGGTGGCGGCAGGCCATGCGGTCGCGTTCGTCGCCCAGCGCGGCGAAAACGGCTTCTGGGACCGGTCGAATCGGCCGCGGTTCTGCAGTCAACCGGTAGTTGCGACAGCGGTTCTAGATAGGCACAGCCCCTCTGCGCCCCATCAAGTGGGGAACATAGTATCCAAATAGTCTTATTTTGGGTACTATAAGACCCGTATGAGCACCGACGCATCCATGCTGAACCGGCACCTTCTGCTGCAGTTAGGTGACCGCTTGCGCGGCTTGAGAAAAGCCCGCGGCATGACCACAGAGCAGCTGGCCGTGGCCGCGGGAATCACCCGAAAAACACTCAGGTCGGTCGAGTCGGGAGACCCCTTTTCGGCCATCGGTACGTACCTTCGCGTCATGGCGGTGCTGGGCGTCAACGGCGAATTGGCGCTCTTGGCCGGCGGCACGCTATCCCCGGCCCCACCCGGATCGGCCGCGGCGCGCACCAAGCGACTACCGCCGACGGTGAGGATTGAAATCGGGCCATCCACGGCCAAGCACCAGACGCAGGACCTGCTGAGCATTGCGCTTCACGAAGAGGCGGTGCGCCGCATCAAACAGCACCCGCAGCTGGCCCAGAAGGCACAGAGCACGTTGGACGGGTGGATGAACAGCCAGCCCACATCACGTTCCATGAGCCTATGGCGCGACTGGGCGGCCATCCTGTCCAAATCATCGTGGCAAAAGGTGCTGGCCTCGACAGCGCGGGCTCAGCAACTGCGCCAGGCATCGCCCCTGGGCGCTGTCGTGCCTGATGAGGCACGCCGCAAGATCCTGGAGCAACTCGCGTCGCACCGCAAAGGCGTCGTGCTGGAGAGCCTGTCGTTCGAGCCTGGTGAAGCATTGGGCGATCAGCAAGAAGGCCCCGCCGTCGCGCCGGATGCAAACAGAAAGGCAGGCGGTGCATGACCCGTGAGCAGTTGGAGCACATCATCAGGGCTTGTGCCGCCATCACAAACCAGTACGACTTCATCATCGTGGGCTCGCAGTCCATCCTTGGACACGACCCGAACCCGCCGAACGAGTTCACGGCCTCGATGGAAGCGGATGTGTACCCCATGAATGCGCCGCACCTGATAGATCAGATCGACGGGGCCATCGGGGAGTTCTCAGATTTCCATGTAGCCAACGGCTACTACGCGGAAGGGGTCGACCCGAACCTTGCGAAGCTTCCCAGCGACTGGATGACTCGCGTGAACAAGATCCAGAACGAGAACACCTTGGGCTATGCAGGTTACTGCTTGGACGTCCTGGACCTGTTCCTGGCCAAGGCTGTCGCTGGCCGCGACAAGGACCGAGATTTCTGCCAAGCACTGTTGAAGTACGGCTATGTAGAAGTCGAGAAGGCCCTGGCCAAGGTACCGCTCATTCCCTTGGACGCGCAAGGCGTGACGACTGTGACACCGCAAAGCCTTGTGGCCCGCATTCGCAGATGGGCCAGCTAGCACGGTGATGAACATCCCCCTAGATCACGCCAACTGCTCACTCAGGCGCGCAGCGAACTTTCCAGACCCGCTGAGTGGAATCAGCAAGCGCTGCGTTGCACGAGTCGCTGCGACGTAGAAGAGGCGTGCCTCCTCTGCTTCGTCCTGCCCATCTCCCGGCATGTGCCCAGCACCGCAAACGGCGACAACGCGGAACTCCAAGCCTTTGCTGACATGCATGGTCAGCAACTTGATCGTGTCGGCCAGCGGGTTGAAGGTACCCGAACCTTTGCGCACCTCATGGGGCAGTTGCCGGTGTCGCAGGACCGCTGCACACCGCTCCATTTCACTGTAGTGGCGGCAGATGATGGCCATGTCACCCCAGGCATAGCCCTCTTGGTGTGCGGCACTGAGAAGCTCGGCGATCTTCACCGCTTCGTCGCGGAGCGTCGGTAGTCGGATGATGACGGGCTCGTGCCCTTCGCGCCCGCAACTTACCGGTTGCACGAGCGGCACCCCATCGTCAGTGCAGTCCTCAGACTTCAGCAGGTCGGCTGCGACCATGCTGGCCGTCTGCAAGATCTGCCGCGTGTTGCGGTAGTTGATCTTCAAGATCGTCGTGCGGCCCTGGGCTTGGATACCCAGACTCTTGAAGCTGAACTGTTGTGCACGCCGCCGCTGGTAGATGCTTTGTGCGTCGTCGTAGAGCAAGAGCAAACTGTTCGTGCTGGGATCGACCATCTGCGCGGCCAGCTTCAACCAGCCGGCTTCGAAGTCATGCCCTTCGTCGATGAGCACCGCTTGGTACTGGCCCGATGGAATCTGGCCACGATCGACGCCTCGGATCACGCCCGCAACCATCTGGTCGAACATGTCTGGGCTCTGCGCCGGCAGTGCCTGCCCAAACGCAACCAGCTGCTGGCGGCACCACTTGTGGAAGTTGCGAACGTGCACTTTGCTGGCGAGGCCCTTCGCAACCATCAAGGCTTCCAGCTTCACCGCCAGCGGCTGGTTGTAGCAAAGCACCAGGACGGGCTTGGAGCTTGTAGCGGCCTTGGCGAGGTATTCCGCGCGGTAGCTCAGGATCATCGTCTTGCCGGAGCCGGCCACGCCGTGGATGACGCGGTGCCCGTCGCCGAGGCTTCGGGCCAGCTGCTCTTGCTGCAGGTCCATTACCCGCATGATGTCGGGCAAAGCCCCCTCAGCATGCTCGTCAGCAGCAAACAGGCCGATCTGTGTGTTGACGCGCACTTCGGGGAACAGGATCCATCGCACCCGGTCAATTTGCGGCAGCGAGAGAACGCCCCGCATGAGCGTGGGGAACATGGCCCAAAGGCGGCTCTGAAAGTCTTCGGCCTCTACCGTGGCGGTCATCTCGTCGCTGCAGATGACGCGATGGGGCTCAATCGCGAACCGGAGGTCAGCAGCTTCGAACTGGCGGCGCGTGATGTGCGTGAAGACGACGCCATAGCTCCAAGGGAAGGCCAGTTTGCCTTCGGCGTTGGTGAGCCGCTGGTCTTTGGAGAGGGCATCAACGACTTGGTGTGAGTAGTGCCGGGCTTGCTCGATGGGGTTCGGAACGCTCTTGGGGACGCCCTGCGCCAGAATCTCCCAAGTCTGCTTGCTGGCTGTGCGAATGGTCTCCAGGCGCCAGTCCTTTACCTCCAAGATGAGCAGCCCGCGCCGGGGGTGGAGGACAACGAAGTCAGGATGCGCATGTTTCGGTCCTACCGGCACGTCAAACCAGACCAGATAGTCGTCATCAAGCTTTTGCTCCAGACGCTCGGCCGTTCGTCGCTCTCCCTGCGTCATGCGGGAGACGCAGGTGCTCAGTGCGGGGATGACAGTTGTCATCGCGGATGTGTTGGGTTTGGATTCACCGGCGAATACTGCCTGATGAATGCGGTCAGCTCCCGCCAATACCGCACGTGAGCTTCAGTGTTTCCGGCCGCCGCAGCATTTGTCGGCTAACCGCACAACTGGTGTTAAGCGGCACGACGGTTGATCGTAGGCAGCCAGCGGAGGCCTCAAGGATGATTCGCCTCAGGTAAAGTTGTCATCTTGCCCACTAGCGATCAGCCAACACCTTGCCGTCAACGCTTCGCCTGGGTTCTTTGGTAGAGCGCGCGTACTACTCTGCGACTATCGAAGACTTCGCCTTCGCCTCGTTGTCTGAAGTGCTCGGGCGACTGACGGCGGCCAGCGAGTTCGCTGTCGATCTCTCACAAAGAGACGCCTGGCAGCAGGAAACTGAACTCCTGCAGACCGTGTTGCGGCCTCATGTCGGGCAAGGCCGCATCTTCTTGGAATTTGTGGTGCCCCGCCTGGGCAAGCGAATCGATGCGGTGTTGCTGTTCCCCCAAGCCATCGTTGTCGTTGAGTTCAAGGTCGGTGCCACCACGTTCTTTCGGCAGGACGTGGACCAGGTGTGGGACTACGCCCTGGACCTCAAGAACTTCCACGAGACCAGTCACGAGGCCCGGATCGTGCCGATGCTCGTGGCGACCGGCGCACGAAAGCAAAGGCAGGTGGGTTCAAGCCGAAGTCACCATGACGGGGTCGCGGCACCCACGCTGGTCTCGGCGGACTGCTTGGCCGAAGTGTTGGCCGAAGTTCTTGGCGAGACCACGAAGGAGCACCTGGCACTGGATCGGTGGGAACAAGGCCGGTATCTGCCAACGCCAACGATTGTTGAAGCGGCTTCTGCACTCTACCGAGGTCATTCGGTCTACGAGATCTCGAAACATGAAGCGGGTGCGGTCAACTTGTCTGTGACGTCCGAAGCGGTGGCTAGAGTCATCGAGCGCTCACGGGTAGAGGGTTTGAAGTCCATCTGCTTGGTCACCGGTGTGCCGGGTGCTGGCAAGACCCTGGTGGGGCTGGATGTTGCGACTCGCTTTCGAGGGCAGCAGCGTGGCTCGCGCGGCGTCTACCTGTCAGGCAATGGCCCGCTGGTTGCGGTACTTCAAGAAGCCTTGGTGCGCGATGATGTCCGTAGGGCCAAGGCGCAGGGCCAAACGCGTACCAAGAGCGATGCACGACAGCCCGTGAAAGCGTTCATCCAGGCCGTTCACCACTTTCGCGATGAGTACCTGAAAGACCCTGCAGCGCCACCGGAGCATGTGGCCATCTTCGACGAGGCCCAAAGAGCCTGGAACGAAGAGAAGACCGCTGACTTCATGCAACGGAAGAAGGGACGCCCGGGCTTTCAGATGTCAGAGCCTAGATTTCTGATCTCGTGTCTCGACAGACACCCTGATTGGGCCGTCGTGGTGTGCTTGATCGGGGGTGGTCAGGAAATCAACACGGGCGAGGCGGGCATCAGCGAATGGATTCGTACGCTGCAAGCCGACTATCCAGGCTGGCATGTGCACGTGTCGCCCAAGCTGCAAGACAGTGAGTACGCCGCTGAAGATGCGCTGGAGACGATTTCATCGCGGCCCAATGTCACTCTGGACCCATGTCTCCATCTGGCAACCTCGATGCGCTCCTTTCGCGCGGACTCGGTGTCGAACTTTGTGAAGCAAGTGCTCGATCTCGAAGTGGACAAAGCTTCGCAACTGCACAGTGCCTTTGCAGCCCAGTACCCGATCGTGATCACGCGAGATGTGGAGCGAGCACGGACCTGGCTGCGCCAGCAAGCCAGAGGCAACGAGCGATTCGGTATCGTGGTCTCGTCTCAGGCACAACGGCTCAAGCCACATGCGATTGATGTTCGCTCACCTATGGACCCGGTGCATTGGTTCCTGAACGAACGCGACGACATTCGCTCGTCGTACTACCTTGAAGACGTCGCCACCGAGTTCCACGTGCAAGGTCTTGAGCTCGATTGGGCGTGCGTTGTTTGGGACGGTGACCTGCGGTACAGCGAAGGCGCTTGGCACTACCACTCCTTCGTGGGCAACCGCTGGCAGCACATCCGCAAAGACGAGCGCAAGGCCTACCTGAAGAACGCCTACCGTGTCCTGCTAACCAGGGCGCGGCAGGGCATGGTGCTTGTGGTGCCGGAGGGTGCTGCACACGATCCCACCCGAAGTGCCGCGTACTACGACGGCACTTTCCAGCTGCTGCGCAGCATCGGACTGCGCGAATTGGCGTGAGTGCCGCCGCGCCCCGCCGCCCCATCACCATGCGCCCCAAACAACGCCTGCGGCCCCCGCGCCACCCAGCAGACCCGCAGCGCCTCATCCCCGCATGCCCCCAACCCGCACCGCCTGGCGGCCGGCCTGGGCGCAGAGGTGTTCCCCGAAGCAGCCCGCCACGCGCCGGTGCTGCTGGTGCCGGTGCTATCCAGTTCGCTGGTGCGCGGCACCTAGCTGGCGCTGCTGGAGAACGGACTGTTCCGCCTAGGCATGCGCCGCTTGTCAGGCTACCTGGTGGGAAAGGGGGCAGACGGCGCGCGAGCCCCGCAGCGGGGCGGCAGACAGGTGACTGAACTGCGCTTTGAACACTGAGGGTGCACTTAAGGCGCCAGCAGGGCCACCAGAACTTGGGCGGCACGCTCGCATTGCGCGCGGTTGACGTCCAGGTGCGTCACCGCGCGCACTGTGCGCGGCCCAAAGGCATTGACCAGCACGCCTTGTTCACGCGCGCGGGCGCTCAGCGTGGGTGCGTCCAGCGGCAGTGCGGCCGGCAGGTGAAAGACCACGATGTTGGTTTGCACGGTGGCCAGGTCCAGCTGCACTGGCGCGCCGGCCAACAGGGTTTCAGCGAAGGCGCGGGCGTTGGCATGGTCTTCGGGCAAGCGGGCCAGGTGGTGGGCCAACGCGTGCAGCGCGGCGGCGCTGAAGATGCCGTTTTGGCGCATGGCACCACCCATGCGCCGGCGGTGGCGGTCGGCGCTGGCGATCAAGGACTTGGGCCCGGCCAACAGCGATCCGCCGGGCGCGCCCAAGCCCTTGCTGAAGGCCACGGCCACCAGGTCAAAGGGCGCGGCCAGGGTGTCCAGCGTCAGGCCGCTGGCGGCACTGGCGTTCCAGATGCGCGCGCCGTCCAAGAACGTGGCCAAGCCCAGTTCACGCGCCGTGGCGCAAATCCGCAGCACTTCGGCCTGCGGCACCACCACGCCGCCGGCGCGGTTGTGGGTGTTTTCAATCTCCACCAGCGTGGTGGTGGGGAAGATGGCGAAGTTGCGTGGCTTGGTGGCCGCGCGCAGCTCTTCTGCGGTGAACCAGCCGCCTTGGCCGATCTCGTGAATCTGCACGCCCGCGTTGGCTGCTGCGCCGCCCACCTCGTGCCAGGCGGCGTGTGACTCGCGGCTGGCCACCACCTCGTCGCCGGGGCGCGTGAGCGTGCGCAGCGCCACCTGGTTGGCCATGGTGCCACTGGGCAACCACAGCGCCGCTTCCTTGCCCAGCAGCTCGGCCATGCGGGCCTGCAGGCGGTTGGTGCTGGGGTCTTCGCCGTACTGGTCGTCGCCCACCGGCGCACTGGCCATGGCGGCGCGCATGGCGTCGGTGGGGCGGGTGACGGTGTCGGAGCGCAGGTCGATGGGGGTGGTCATGGGCCAAGCCTTTCAGGCGCAGTCGCGCGCAGGGCCTCGGTTTAACACAGGCGCAGCGGTTCGGCGCCCGCGCTGACGCGCCGACGCGCCTGCGGCCCACGCACCTAACGCCCAACCGCCTTGGCAGATCGGCCGGCAGCGCCGTCGACGCTTGGCGGGCGTCAACCGCGCCGAGCGGCCTCAATCCGGGCGATGTCGATCTTGGTCATTTGCATCATCGCTTCGAAGGCGCGTTTGGCTGCCGCGGGGTTGGGGTCGGCCATCGCGGCCACCAAGGCACGTGGCGTGATTTGCCACGACAGGCCCCACTTGTCTTTGCACCAGCCGCACGCACTCTCCTGGCCGCCTTGGTTGACGATGGCGTTCCACAGGCGGTCGGTTTCGGCCTGGTCGTCGGTTGCCACCTGGAACGAAAAGGCCTCGCTGTGCTTGAACGCCGGGCCGCCATTCAGGCCCAGGCAGGGGATGCCCAGGACGGTGAATTCCACCGTCAGCACATCGCCCTCTTTGCCCGAAGGAAAGTCGCCAGGGGCGCGAAAGATCGTGCCCACGGCGCTGTTGGCAAACGTGGCGGCATAGAAGCGCGCGGCATCCAAAGCGGTGCCGTCGTACCAGAGGCAAATCGTGTTCTGACTGACCATGGTTGTTCTCCTGGCCTGGGCAAGCCTGTGCGCCGCCCAAACCGTGTGTGTGCTGGAGGCCTGGCGTCCAAACGGCCCGCCGAGGGTTTGTGGCTCACTTCGTGATGTCGATGGGCGCGCCATTGATCGCCCACGAAACGCCGAAGCGGTCGGTGAGCATGCCAAAACATTGCGCCCAGAACGCCGGCGCCAGCGGCATCGTGACCTGGCCGCCCTGCGCCAGCTCGCCAAACGCGCTGTGCGCGCTGTCAACGGTGTCGTACTGCACGGCGATCATCACGCCCTTGATGCCTTCGTTGGGCACGCCGGGTGGCAGGTCGCCGGCGAAGATCATCGCGCCGCCGGGAAGCTTCAAGCAGGCGTGCATGATGCCGTTGCCACCGGGCGGTGGGCCACCTTCAGCGCAGCCGCCAGCGGCATCGGCGGGCGGGGCCGGCATGTCGGCGTACGACATCATCGTTTCGATCGTTGCGCCGAACGCCTTGGCGTAGAACGCGAAGGCTTCACGGGTGTTGCCGGGAAAGCTCAGGTACGGGGTGACGGTGGTGGTCATCGAGAAACTCCTTTGAGGGGCGGTGGAAAAGGGCCGGCACGATCGCCGCCGGCATGGCGACAACGGACGAAGGTCAAGATCAACCGGGGATGTTCGGCTCGACCAGGCGCGCCAGGTTGCGCAACGATTCCTGCCAGCCCAGGTAGCAGGCTTCGAGCGGAACCACCTCCGGTATGCCTTCCTGCGCGATCGTCAGCTCGGTGCCGCACGAGACCGCTTTCAGGTTCACCGTGACGCGCATCTCGCCGGGCAGGTTTACGTCGTCAAAGCGGTCGGTGTAGCGCAGACGCTCGTTGGGCACCAGCTCCAGGTACTCGCCGCCAAATGAGTGGCTGTCGCCGGTTGTGAAGTTGGTGAACGACAGGCGGTGTTTTCCGCCGACCTTGGCTTCGAGCAGGTGAACCTTGCCGGTAAATCCATTGGGCGGCAGCCAGCGTGCCAGCGCGTCAGGTTCAAGGAACGCGCGGTAGATTTTCTCGGGCGTGGTGGACAACACGCGGTGCAGCTGAACCGTGCGGTCGGTGGTCATGATCAGCGTCTCCTGGGAGTCAATCGGTTTGAAGGGATGGGCATGGGGGCACATGGGCGTGGCATGGGTTTCTACAGCCACGACGCTCGAGCAGTGTCGGATTCGACATCAAGTTCGAGCTGTTACATGGCTGCGACTCCGTAGCGAAGGGCGGCAGCTCCACCACAGGCGCGTGCTCGGCCGGGGTGCCCAAAAGGCCAGTGGCCCGCCGAAGCGCTGAGCGCGGGCCAAGTCAGAGTCGCCGCATCATGCCCTTCGCCGTACGGGTCGTCACCTTGCGACAGTTGGCCATGGCCGTGCGCATGGCGTTGGTGAGCAAGTGACGGTGCACCCCACCATGGTGACGATGCAATGGCAGCATTCAAAACCAGCAGGCGAACTGGGCGCAAGCGCTGTCCAGCATTGCGCGCTAGGCCTTCGTCGCTGCAGCGCGCGCGGCCAGCAGGTGCTGCTGCACTTGCGCCGCCTTGAGCACGGCTTCTGGCCCGCTCTCGTTGCGCCAGTAGGCCAACGCTGGCTCCAGCACCTCAGCGGCATCGCTTGGACGTTCGTTGACCAGCAGCGCCCAGCCATACTGCGGCGCAATGAGCGCGCGCACGGCGGGGCGGGCCCACTTGCTCTGTTCACCTTCGTCATGCGCCAAGCCGAGCATCGTGTCCCAGGCCAGCGTGGCGGCCTCCAAAGCCAGCTTGGCGCGTCCCAAGCGCAACTCACACATGGCCCAAACATTGGCCTCACTCATCAGGCCATGACGCCACCATACATTGCGGGGCTCGCGCTGGATGTTGCGTCGACGCATCTCCATCGCGGCTTCAGCCTCGGCCAAAGCGTCTTCCAGACGGTCTGCGCGCAGGTAGATCAGTGCTCGGCTGCCCAGGATGGCCCCGATCTGATGCGTCAGGTAATTCTCACTCGACAGTCCGCCAGGCGGCGCCTTGCGGTCAAGCAAGGCAATGTCATCTCGCCTTGCCAGCAATGCGCGCAACGCCTGCTCCGCAAGCCGGTACTGGTCCAACGCCGCATCGATGCGGCCGAAACTGGGTAGCACAGGGTGGTTCAGCACCAGCGCCAGTTCCAGGTGCGAATTGGCCACGCCCGTGCCCATGTACATGTGGCCTTCACCGTCGCGTTGCAAGTGACTGGAAGCGCGAGCGCGCGATGCGGCCAATTCGAGCAACGCACGTGCTTCGTTGATCTTGCCTCCGGCGCGCAGCAGTTGCCCGCGCACGATCAGCGTGCGTATGTGCCAGCTCGCGAAACGCCAGTCGGCCAGATGGTGGGGCCAGGCGCGTTCGGCCAGCGCCAACGCCCGCTCGGCTGTGGTGGTGGCTTCTTGGGCACGCTCGCTGGCCGCAATGGCGCTGTTACCCTGGATTTCGGCCAGCCGGCCCAGCACAGAGGCCATCGTCGCCATCAAGTCGATGTCGTCTGGGCTGCCTTGCAAGGCCGGTTCAAGCAAGGCTATCGTGTCGCGCAGCATCGCCTCCTGGGCCTGCGCTCCGCCAGGCAGGTGAGTGACCGTATCACCGTACCGAAACAGCAGGTCGGTGGTGATTCGCTGGACGCGGTCAAGTTGCGCGCGCGCGTCGTCGCCTGCCCGCGTGGCCGCGTCGCGTGCGGTGGCGGCGCGACGCGCCTGCACCAACGCAACCAGCGATGTGACAGCCAGCAACGCGACACCCAGCGCTGCTGCCACCCGACCTTGCAACAGCGTGGCCGTCACGGCGGTAGTCAGGCCGAGGACGGCGGCACCGCCGGTCCAGACCACGGCACGGTTGCGTTGCACGAACTTGCTTGTCAGATACATCAGGCTTGCGGGACGCGCACTCACTGGCCGTCCTTGCAAATGCGCGTGTATGTCTGCGGCGAAGGCGTCCACGCTCGGGTAGCGCCGTTCAGGCGATTTTTCAAGCGCCTTGAGCAGGATGTTGTCGAGGTCGCCCGCGAGCTGCTTACGCACCAGCGGCCAGCTGCTGTCCTGGCTCTCGGTCTCACCCAGGGTGCTGGGCCGCGTAGGCACTTCGTCCAGCACGCTGCGCGCAGCGGCAGCAGCGGTTTCGGCGCGGCGGCCGGTGGGTCGGATGCCGGTCAGCATCTGGTACAGCAGCACGCCCAGGCTGTAGATGTCGGTGGCGGTGCTGACCGGTTCACCCCGCACCTGCTCGGGGCTGGCGTAGTTGGGTGTGTAGGGGCGCACGCCGCCCACCGTGGTGTTGCCACCGCCCTGGTCGGGCAGGCCCTCCAGCGGGTCCAGCGCCTTGGCAATGCCAAAGTCGAGCAGCTTGACCTGGCCTTCGGTGTCCACCAGCACGTTGCCGGGTTTCAGGTCGCGGTGCACCAACAGGTTGCGGTGGGCATGGGCCACTGCGTCGGCCAGCTGCAGGAAGAGCTTCAGGCGTTGCTCCAAAGCCAGCGGGCGCACGGCTTCGTCGATGGGCTGGCCATCGACAAACTCCAACACGAAGTAGGGCAAGCCTTCTTCGCTGGCGCCGGCGTCCAGCAGCCGCGCAATGTGCGGGTGGTTCAGCCGCGCCAGCGCCTGGCGCTCTTGGGCAAAGCGCTGCAGCACCGCCGCGCTGTCCATGCCACGTTTGAGCAGCTTGACCGCCGCGCGGCCGTCATAGCTGCCGTCGGCGCGGCGCGCTTCAAAGACTTCACCCATGCCACCAGCACCGATGGCGCGAACAATCTCCCAGGCACCCAGGCGCTGGCCGACCCGCGCCGCGCCCTCGGCCAGCTGCTGTGCGGCGCTCTCAGTCATGAAGACCTGGGCGCCCGTGGCTTGGTCGTGGTGGGCCAGCAGGCTGCGCAACTCGACCAGGCCGGCAGGGTCCAGTGCAGCGGCGCTGATCAGCGGCTCTCGCGCTGGGGCGGGCAGGTCGACGCAGGTTTCAAACAGCGCCTTGATGGCGGCCCAGGAAGCGGCGGTCGTCATATCAAGTGGGGTGATGGGGCCGCTTGACGACGGCGCGTCCAACGTTGCAGTCGGCTCTGGAGGAAACGGACTGCCAAGTATGGGCCCGGTGGGACCGCGTCAAGGCAGCCCGCGACATGACGCTCAGCATCAGGCCCGGCTTCAAGCCAGCGTCGGTGCTGGCTGCGCCTGCAACGCCAGCTTCAGCGCTCGCTCTTCATGCGGGCGACCACCATGCTGGTTGCAGACGCCAGCCCAGCCCCGACCACATCTTTGTAGCGCGTCGGGTCGGCCACCACCTCCAGCTCTTTGCTGCTGTGGCTGTCTTTGCCGCCAATGGCCAAGCGCAACAGGCCCACCGCCACCGCGCCCGCTACGTCACCCGCGGTGGTGGCCTTTTCGCGAACCTCGGCAAAGGCTGCGGTGTCCAGCGACAGGCTGTGCTTGAGCGTCATGGTGCTGCGCAGCGGGCCCGTCTGCACGCCCACCATCACGTTGTCCACGCTGGGGAAAGCTTTGCCTGAAGCGGAAGCACTGCCCGCCAGGCGGCCGAAGAAACCTTTGTTGTCATCGCTGAGCTGAACAAAGTTCACGCGCATGCGCACTTCAATCAGGCTGGCGTCCAGCTCTCCGGCCAGCGCGATGGTGTCGCCGATGGCGCCCACCGCCGCAAAACCAGCGCCCACGTCGGACAGCGCACCAAAGATGCTGCGCCCGCTGCTGCTGTTGCCGCCGCCCATCTTGGCAAAGCCGTAGATGCCCAGGCCGGGCGGCGACATCATCACCCGGGTGTCGCTCTTGATGGGCGCCGGGCTGCCAGCGGCCACCAGCTTGCGGTAGCTGGGTGCGGCCTCCACCTGGCTGGCTTCCAACACCTCGACACCGCTGGCCTTGAGTTGGGCCAGGAACTGGGTGTACAGCTGGTTGGTGACGGCTTGAAAGTCGCCTTCGCCCACGCCCAGCAGCTTGTAGTACAGCGACGACGACGCGCGCCCCGCCGCGCCAAAACCCGAGGTCTGGGCGTTGACGTTGTCGGCCATGATGAACTCCACCGCGAACACCGGCACGGCCACCCGTTTGACCCCCTTCAGGGCCTTGTTGTCGGCGATGGTGAAGCCCTTTTCAGAAGCCGCTTCGGCGTTGAAGCTGGCGTCTACCGTCAGCGGGGTGGTTTCGTCTTTGGCTTGGCTGACGTTGCTGGACAGCAGCAGGGCGGTTGCGAGCAAAGCGCTGCTCAATGGCTGGGTGAAGAATTGGCGCATGGTGAGGGTCCGTCAAGGGGGTTGGGGCCGGGCCCGTGCTTCAGCCGCAAGCGGCGCGGCTGCTGGGGTCGACGTACTTCCGGTGTTGAAACGTGTTGGGTGCACGGCCTTGGGCAAAGGCCGTTGGCTGCAGCAAGCTGATCGGTCAGGGACCCTTGGCGACCACCGTGCCGTTGAAGGTGACGTTGCGGGCGGGCTGGCCCAAGGCGCCGCCGCGCAGCACGGCATTGGTGAAGGTCACGCTGCGTCCGTCGGCCGCCACGGTGATGCCCGTGCAGGCTGGAATGCCGATGGCCGTGCCGTTGTCAAAGCAACTCAAGACCTGGGTGGCAATTCCCACGGCGGCTTGCGCCTGCACCACCCGTCCTGCCACCACGTCCACCGCGACCAGACTCAAGCCAGCCTGCGCAGCGGTGCCCAGCACGTTGAAGGTCAGCGTGCGCTTGCTGTTGAGCGACTCGACGCTGCTGGCCGTGGGGGTGAACGCACCCAGGTCACTGCTGGTCAGGCTGCCGCTGGTGCGGGCGTAGTCCACCGTGCCGTTTAGCACCAGGCCACCACTGAGCGGAGTGCCAGCAAACGTGATGCGCGTGCCAGCAGCGTCGGCCAGGGTCACGCCGCAGGCCGTTGCGCACGAGGACACCGTGGCTGGCGGCAGGACGCGGGTGACTTCGAATGGCCCGCTACCGTTTTGATTGACCGCCAAGGAGGATCCATCCGACAAGCGCAGCGAGATGGTGCGCAATGTCGTGCCACCAGGCCCGGCAATCAGGGTGTCGCTGCTGCCCAGCACGCTCACGGCTGCGCCATTGAGCGTCAGGTTACTGCTGCTGCCGCCGGGCAGGTCAGCCACCGTCCACGCGGCACCCGGCGCGTCGCCGGTGAGCGTACCGTTGAGGGTGCGGTTGCCGGACAAGACCAGGTTGTTGAACCCCACTTGCACCGGGTGCGTGGAACCGCTGGGGGTGCTGAAGGTGACGGCACAGTTGCTGAAGCACAGGTTCTGCTCTCGCGTGGCCGAGTCAAACAAGGACACGCTGTAGCCACCGCCCGTGAGCGGGTCGATTTTCAGTTCTCGCCGATCGGTGGTGGTGCCGGCACCAACCGCGCGCTGGGTTTCAACAAAGAACCGGTAGCCCGCGCGCAGCGATGAAGCGGATGAGAGCGAGACCTCAAAACCGTTGGACTGCGGGCTGAAGTTGGCCAGGCCGCTGACCGTGAGCGAACCACTGGCGCTGGGCGAGCCCACGACAGCACCACCACCACCGCCGCCGCCCCCACCCACGGGCGGTGCCGCCGCGGTGGCATAGGCCGCCGCCAGCGTGGAAGGCGAAGTGGTGGCCAGAATGCTGGCCAGCGCGCTGCCATTGGCCACCATCTGCGAAATGGCAGTCAACGCGGTGCCATAACTGTTGATGCCGGCGCCAAAGGTCGGCAGCGTGGTGGTGATGTTCAACCCGGCCGGCAGGTTGAAGCTGCTCATCAGCTGGGTGGCCGCGCTGGCATAGGACGTGGCGTCCAGCGTGCCGCTGGTGGCGGTGGCGGTGCGCGCTGAATTCAGCGCCAGCGTGGTCAGGGGCGTGAGCATGGTGGTCACGCTGGCGCCATTGGCGGCCACCAGGCTGACCAGTGGCGAACCCGCCGGCACGCTCACCGTGGCCTGGGTGACTTCATCAACATAGCTGCCGCCCGTGGCCTCAACCCAAAGTGACCCGCTGCCCGCCGGCACCGCCAAGCTGTAGTTGCCGGCCGTGTCGGACGTGGTGCAGCTGCCCAAGGCAGCGCCGCGCGCGTTGGCCACCACCGTGTAGGCGCAGATTTGTGCGCCCGACACGGGACCCTTGACCACCGCGCCGCTGACGGTGGTGCTGGCCGCCGCTGGCGGAGGTGGCACTGGCGCCACGGGCGCAGCTGGCGCCGGGGAAGCTGAAGGGCTGTCACCGCCGCCACAGCCCGACAGGGCAGCGACAAACGCCAGTGCACAGCAAGAAGCCAAAGCGCTTGGGGCGCGCAGGGGGGGTGTCATCGTGAGTCCTCAGCAAGGGGGTTCAGCGGCCGGCTGGCAGCGGGCCTTGATCACTAGCGCACGGCCCAGGTCGCAAAAGGATCACCGCCGCGCAAGAAGTCCGCGATCGCCCCAGGGCCGGGCCCGGCCACACGGCCGCATGGACCGCCGGCCATCGACAATTCGGGTCATGACAAGCTCAACGTTTTCAGCCGCCGATGTGACGCAGTGGCTGCAGCAACTGGACAGCGGCGAAACCGGTGCGGTCGACCGGCTGTTTGCTGCGCTGTATGACGAACTCAAGCGCGGCGCGGCGTCGCACATGCGCAAGGAATACGCGGGCCACACGCTCAGCGCCACCGCCTTGACCCACGAGGCCTGGTTTCGCCTGACCGAACAGACCCGCACCCAGTGGGAAAGCCGCAGCCACTTCCTGGGCATGGCGTCGATCATGATGCGGCGCATCCTGGTCAACCATGCGGTGGCCAAACAGGCCGCCAAGCGCGAGGCCGCGCTGGTCTCGCTGACGCTGACCGAAGCCCAGCAGGTGGCCGGCGCCGGCCAAGGCGCCGAAGTGGTGAAGGTGCACGACGCGCTGCTGGCCTTTGAACAGGTCGACCCGCGCGCAGCCAAGATCGTGGAGCTGAAGTTCTTCGGTGGCCTGGAAAACGAAGAGATCGCGGAAGTGATGGGCCTGAGCACCGCCACCGTCAAGCGCGACTGGTCGCTGGCCCGCGCCTGGCTGCACCGCGAACTGGGCGCCTGAGGCTGCGCTGCAGCGTGCACCAACCCGTCGGCTGCTCTTGCTGCGGCGAATGTGCTTCAGACAACCGGCTTTGACGCGCACAGCCTAGACCGCAGTGACCTTGAGTGGCGTGGGTGCCGTGAGTGGCTCGTGTGCCGTGTGTGGCCAAGCTCTACCGTGTTTTCTGACGACTGGCCTGAATCCTGCATGGAACCACGGGCCGCAGTTGCCAAACACGGCCGGAGGCGTCTTCCGCTTCCGCAACTTCCCTTCAGGAGCCCCCCATGCAGGTCAAATCCCTCCGAACCGTCGTTCAAGTGGTCCCTCTGCTGTTGGCCAGCCTGTCGGCTCAAGCCGCTCCGCCCGGCGCGCTGGGGGCCATCGACAACACGCCCATCGTGGTGGGCAACAGCGTGCCAGCTGGCCTGTTGTTTGATGTGTATCACTTCAGCCTGCTCAACCCGGGTTGGCTGTCGGGTGTGGCCAGTTCCTTGAACCTGGCGCCCGCGCTGGGCATTTCAAACTTCTCAGCGGTACTGCAGGATTCCAGCGCCATGGTGCTGGGCACCGACCTCAACCCCGCCGACGGCTTCAGCTTTGCCGGCCTGGGCGCCGGCTCCTACGCGCTGACCTTCGTCGGCTTTGCCACCGGCACGGCCGGCGGCAGCTATGGTGGCTCGATCTATGCCACCACCGCCGCGATCCCGGAACCCCAAAGCTACGTCCTGATGTTGGCGGGGCTGGCGGTGGTCGGCCTGATCGCGCGGCGCCGCCAACCGCGGGCCTGAGACCCGCCAGCGGCCCCAGTTCGCCAGCCAGCGGGCACTGGAAGTCCGCATCGCCTCACCGTTGTGGTGCCGAGGCCGCGCCATCCGCACCAAGGCCGAGCCCGCTGACCTTGGCTGGTGGCGCTGTGGCTCGCCGCGCTCAAACCCCTGCTTGACGGTCTTCTGGCCCATGCGCTGAGCGATCGGCGGGCGCGCCAAGCCGTGTCAAGCGTCACGTTTGCCGCCGCTGCATTGCCCGCTTGGTCAGCTGTGCGCAGCGGCCGGGCACAGCAGACTGTGGGTGTCGGTTGTCGGGCATCGGCCGTTTTCGCGTCGGGTGTCAGGCTTGCACCGGCCAACCGCGCAGGAAGCCCGTCGGCGTTCGACGCAGCGCCCCTGTCTGCCCAAACCCACCTGCTTGGAAGCTGCAAACCATGACCCAGAAACTGATGATCGCCCTCGCCGCCGGGCTCACCGGCCTGCCCGCCGTGGCGGCCTTGCCCTTGGGCCTGAAGTGCGACCCCAGCATCAAGATCGTCGGCGCTGAAGTCGGCCAGATCGGTACTTACGACGTGCAAAAGGGCATGCAGAAGGAAAAGCACAGCGCGCTGGTCAACCGGAAGAAGATTGCGCCCGTGGACACCTGCGCCTTCGAGCATGACGTGGCACCCGGCAACGTGGTCGTTGTCAGGTACACCGGCCCGGAAGTGCAAGACACCGAGGTCCAGTGCGTCGACCTGGCCAACAACAACGCGCCCGTGGTCTTCCCCAAGTCGATCTACACGGTGCGGGTGCCCAACATCGCACCCTACATGCTGATGCCCTACTGCCCCGACGGCGTTGCCACCGACGGCGTGGTTTGTTCCAAGCTGGGCTCACAGAGCGAGCGCGGCAGCGAATACCGCGACACCGTGATGAAGTGGAAGGCCAACGACCCGAAGACCAAGCAGTACAAGATCGATCTGCAATTCGACCCCGCCAACGTGTCGCGCGCGCCGCCCTACGCACCCAGCGTGCCCTATGGCGCCAAGCTGTTCTGTGCCGCCATCAACAAGAAGGGCGAAGTGGTGATAGCAGGTACCGCGCAGTACCCAGCCGCCACCAGCGCGGCGTCGGCAGATGCCGTGGGCAGCGACAGTCCCCCGGCAGCTGCGGCATTGGAGCGCCTGGGGCGCATCCGCAAGCCCTGAAGGCCGGGCCCGGGGTCTGGGCAGCAAACCCGGGCCGCGGGGCTCATAGCGTCAAAACGAACGCCCCGCCGTCAGGTAGCCGCGGGTGTCTTTGGGCGCGTCCAGCCCTTGCGCCACACCCAGGCGCAATTGCAGGCCCAAGGCATACAGCAGCTTGACTTCACCCAGCAGCTCCACGCCCACGCCGCGGCGCCAGGTGTCGGGCTTGTTGCCCGAATTCCAGGCACCACCGGCGTCGAAAAAGACCGCCGCCGACAAGCGGTTGATGCCCACCGCCGGAACCATCGCGTGGCGGTCGATGTCGGCCAGCGGCGTGCGCCATTCCAGCGACAGCACGCGGGCGTTGCGGCCATTGAGCGCGGGCTCGTCACCGCGGTAGCCACGCAGCGCCAGTTGGCGGTTGTTCAACGTGGGGCCCATTTGCAGCGCGTCGTCGCTGGCGCCGCCCAGCTGAAACGGCTCGGTGCGATCCTGGGCGCGCGCTTCGGTGGCGCGCAGCGCCAACACGCTGCGGCCCAGCGCCAGGTAGCCGCGCAGGTCGCCACGCACCACGGTTCCGTCAAAACGCAAAGGGTCACCGCGCGACAAGGGTCTGTAGCTCTCCACCAGCAGCGTGCCATGCCAGCCCCGGTTGCGCCCTTCGCTGGCCCAGTCGCTGTTGCTCAGGTCGACGTCCACCAGCGCTGCCACCAGTCGTTCGTCGCGGCGGCGCGCGGTGCTGTTGGCGCTCAGGTTGACGCGGTCGACCCAATGGCTGGCCGCGCCCACGCCCAGCACCACGCGGCGTTCCAGGCGGCTGAACGGGAATTGGCTGAGCCACTGCAAGGTGGTGCTGCGGTCAAACACCGTGGTGGTTTCTTTGTCACCCACCGTGCTCCACGCCTGCGCCGTGAGCTGCCGCTTGATGGACACGCCGTGGCTGCCGACAAACATGTACTCCAGGCTGCCGACCAGTTCTTTCTGCGAGGTTTCAACCTGAGCCAGCGCGGCGTATTGGTGCCAGCCCAACGCGTCAGCACCCGACGTGGTGGCGCCCAGACTGCTGAGGCCTCGGTCGTAGCTGACCGCCGGCAGCCAGGCGCGCGGGTACAGCGAGCGGATCGCCGAATAGGGGCGCTCTGCCCCCAAGCCCGCGCCAACGGGCAGGGCGGCGACCGGCGCCGGCGCCGGCTCGGGCGGCGCCACGCGGGTGGCCAGGGCCTGCAGCACGGTCGGCTGCGCTAGGCGCTGCAACACGTAGCCCTGCGGCGCGATGCCCACGCTGACCAAGGAACCATCGGCCGCGGTGCCGGCGTGCGTCAACACCGCCGTGTGGCTGTGGGTCAGGCGCTGCAACTGGCCGTCCTGCAGGCGCCAGACATTGGGCACACCACCTTCGGCGATGATGAACTCCAGGCCGGCCACGCCGTGGCGCAGCGCCTGGATGGGCGCGCTGCGCTGCAGCAGCAGGCGCGGTTCGGTGCCGGCCGGGTCACCCAGGTCCACTTCCAGCAAGCGCCAGTCGGCGCCACGCCGGGTCAGCACCGTGACCCGCTGGCCGTCGGGGGCCGCAGCCAGGTCCAGCAGCTCGGTGTCGTCGGCCGGGTTCAGCAGGACCCGTGGCGGCTGGCTCATGCTCAGCGCGCTGGCTTGCAGCCACTGCACCAGGCGGCTCTTGCCAGCGTCGAGCTGCAGTGCCACCAACGAAGAGCCCGCCGTGACGGCCCGGCGCAGGTGGGCGCAGGTGCTCAAGGGCTCCAAGGTGCTGCCCTGCAGGCGGTAGAGGTCGTAGCTGTAGTACAGCGTGTTGCACAGATCGGGCTGGGTCAGCAGCACCGTGCCGCCGACCGACACGTCCAGCCGCGCGCCGCGGTTGACACGTTGCACACGCTGCTGGCGGCCGTCGGCCGTCAAACGCACCAGGTGAGCGCCACTCAGACCGTCTTCGACCACCGCCAGCCAGCCGCTGCCGGCCGCAGCGGGCAGGGCCGCCACACTTTCGATGTTGAACAGCGGTGCGGTCAGCGCGCTGCCCACCCGCTCGGGCTGGCCCAGCAGGTCTGCGGCGCGGGCGTCGACTTGCTGTGTCAAGTCGGCCAGGAACTCGAGCCACAGCTCGTCCATCATCTTGCCGGTGGCCTCAAAGGGCGCGCTGTGCAAGCGCGGCACGATGTTGCCGCTGTAGCGGTGCACCAGCGCCTGGATCTTGTCGGGCCCGTAGCGGCGCGACAAGAAGTCCATGAAGTAGCCGCCGTACAGGTACTGCTTGTTCAGCGGCAGGCGCCGGCCATCGGCATTGAGCTCGGCCAACGACACAAAACCGCGCTGGCGCTCGCTGCGCAGCCAGGCCTCGAACCACGGGCCGCGCAGCCGGCCGCGGCCGGCGCTGGGTTC
The DNA here is from genome assembly GCA_031375065.1 of Rubrivivax sp. Taxonomy (GTDB): domain Bacteria; phylum Pseudomonadota; class Gammaproteobacteria; order Burkholderiales; family Burkholderiaceae_C; genus Rubrivivax. Next base: position 22,825 of record JANMHH010000217.1, read on the forward strand.
ACTCTCGTTCCAGACCGCCAGGCCTTCGAGCATCCAGCCGGGTTGAAAGACATTCGGGATGAACCAGGGCACGTTACCAAAGATGTTCTGCAGCACACCCGGCACACCGCGCACCTTGTCCAGGTGCACGGCGTGGGTGAACTCGTGCACCAGCAGCAGGTCGAGCCAGGGGCTGTTGTCCAGCAGTTCACCGTCGTCGGGAGGGGTCAGGAACACGCCCATCAAATTGAACGGCAGCGGCGTTGAAAACCCGTTGGCCACGTCGAATTCGCTGTAGACCACGATCTCGGTGCGCGTGCGCGGCTGCCATTGCAAAGCCTGGGTCACGCGCGGGTAAACCCGCTCGGCCGCCTGGGCCACGGCCAGGGCCTGCAGGCGCTGGCCCTGGCGGTAGTGCACGCGGAAGTGGGTGCTGTCGGCGCTGGACCAGTCGACCCGCGGGTCGGCCAAGGGCTGGGCCCACAACGGCCCTGCACCCAGACCGGCGAGCAAAAGGCCCAGCAAGGCCCGCCCTAGGCGGCGCCAGACCAAGGCCCAGATGGGGTGACACAGCGCTGTGGGCATGAGGGTCCTGATCGGCAGCAGAGCCTCGTATTTCAACACCGACTGAACCCGGGCCAACCCACCCCGTGAATGCGGCGCTGCGTGCGAATGGGCACACACGCCAGCGCAACAAGGCGCGGACAATTCGCGCCAGACCATGGAAGCGAAACCCCCACCCGCATCGCCCGCGGCCCCCGCCCCCGTGGCCGACCCTGCTGACGTGACGGTGTGGCTGCGCCAACTTGGCGACGCCAACCCGGGCGCGTCGTCACAACTGTTCGAGCTTCTTTACGAGGAGTTGCGCCGCATGGCGCGCAACCACCTGCGCCGCGAAAACCCGGGGCACACGCTCAGCGCCACCAGCCTGGCCCACGAAGCCTGGTTTCGCATGGCCGAACAGAGCCGCACGCAGTGGCAAAACCGCAGCCACTACCTGGCCGTGGCCAGCACCATGATGCGGCGCATCCTGGTCAACCATGAGCTGGCCCACCGGGCCAACAAACGCGACGCCGAGCTGGTCTCGGTCACCCTCAGCGGCCTGGAGCAGATTGGCGCTGCACCCGACCGCGACCTGGTGGCCGTGCACGAAGCCCTGCTGGCCTTTGAAGCGGTGGACAAGCGCGCCGCCAAGGTGGTTGAGTTGCGCTTTTTTGGCGGCCTGGAAAACGAAGAAGTGGCCGAAGCGCTGGGTGTGAGCCTGGCCACCATCAAACGCGACTGGGCGGTGGCGCGCGCCTGGCTGCACCGCGAACTGGCCACCCGCTGATGGTGCCGCTGCGCTGGGCCATCGTCGGCCCGGGTCGCATCGCGCACCGATTTGCCCAGGCCGTGGCCGGCCTGCCCGACGCACAACTGGTGGCCGTGCACGGCCGCGACGCCGCCCGTGCCCAGGCCTTTGCGGTGCAGCACGCCACGGCGGGGCTGGCACCGATCGAGGTTTTCACCCAGCTCGATGAACTGCTGGACGACCCGCGTGTCGAAGCCGTTTACGTGGCCACCCCGCACGCGCTGCACGGCGCGCCGGTGCGCGCCGCCTTGTTGCGCCGCAAACCCGTGCTCTGCGAAAAGCCGCTGGTGCCCAACCTGGCGCAAGGCCAGGCGCTGGTGGACCTGGCCCGCCAGCGCCAGGTGTTCTTGATGGAAGCGGTGTGGACCCGCTTTCTGCCGCTCTACGCCCAGCTGGGCCGCTGGTTGCGCGAGCAGGCCATCGGCCCGCTGCTCGGCCTGCAGTCCAGCTTTTGCTTCAACGCAACCTATGACCCGAGCAGCCGCCTCTTCAACCCGGCGCTGGCCGGCGGCGCGCTGCTCGACATCGGCATCTACAACCTGAGCGTCACGCGCTGGGTGCTGCAACAAGCCTGGGGGGCCTGCCCCGAGCCCACCCAGTGGTCGGTGCACGGGCGCCTGGCACCCACCGGCGTCGACCTGCAGCTGGCGGCCACGCTGGTGTTTGAAGGCGGCCTGAGTTCGCAGTTCACCTGTGCACTCGACGCGGCGTCCGACAACGCGCTCTTGATTCAAGGCGAGCACGGCACCATCCGCTTGCCGCACAACTTCTGGCAGGCCACGCAGGCGCTGCTGCAGCGTACCGGTCAGCCGCCGCAAACCGTGGACGCGCCCTTTGCGATCAACGGCTTCGAGGGCGAGATCATTGAGGCCATGCGCTGCATCCGCGCCGGCTGGTGCGAAAGCCCGCTGATGCCGCAGAGCGAGAGTCTGGCCACGCTGGCTTGGATGGACAAGCTGCGTGGCAACCTGGGCCTGCGCTACCCCTTTGAGTAGCGCCGCCCGGTGCGGTGTGAATGGGTCACCGGCAGCCTGTGCAAAAAGCGTTGAAGCGCGCTCAGACTTGGGTGCACAGTTGGCACCTGTCCCCCTCAGCGGGGCATGCCAAACCGGCGTTCAAAAATTCTTGCAGGAGCCAACATGGCCAAGCCCCAAGTCCTTTTCATATTTTCCGACCCCACGACGCAGTGGAAGCCGCTGCAAGGCGCCGCGGGTACCACCGGCCTGTGCACGCCCGACATGGCGCTCGTCGACGACGGCAACGGCGACGTCACGCTGAATGGCCAGCCCAGCACGCCCTTCGTCTACAAAGGCAAGAGCTATCCCAGTTACCCGGCGGCCACGGCCACCTTGACGGTGCAAAAGGGCCGGCAACCCAAGTTCGCCTTCAGTGTGGTCGGCTCGGGATCCAACAGCTACTTCCTCAATGGCGTGGCCCTGAAAAACCAGACGGCGGCCGGCCCCGGCGGCACCACCTTTCCGGACCTGGACATCAAGGTCGCCAACGACGGCACGACCACGCTGAACCTGCAAGACATCAACCCAGGGGCGGCTGGCAGCACGACCAGCTTCGACATGTTGATCCTGGTGCAGGACAGCCAGGGCAACGTCGGGCTGATCGACCCCTTGCTGACCAACGACAACTGAGCCACCGCCTGCCGCACCGGGGGCAGGCTGCGCCGTTCAGCCGGCCCCGTTGAGGATGGCGCGATGCGCCGTCACGCCCTGCAAAAAGCGCTGGCGCTGCTCGGGGTCTGGCAATCGATCGGCACGGCGCAGCAGCTCCTGCTGGGCCTGCAGCAAGGCAGCAGGGGCGCGCGGGTCCGAGGCGGCGCCCCAGGCCCGCCACTGGGCCAACAGGATGCGCATCGGCTCGTCGGTGCCTTCGATGCCGGCGCCAGCCTGTTGCCGCAGGTGGATGTCTTGCGCATGTTGGGCGGCCGCGGCCACATCGCCGCGGGCCAAAGCTTCGTCGATCAAGGCCGCGATGGACTCCAGCGCCAGATGGCCCAGCTTCAGCTCATCAAAGAGGTCGCGTGAAGCGACAAAGCGGGCCCGGGCGGCATCACCCTGGCCCAGCAACAGTTCGGCGCGCCCCAGGATCCGCATGGCCGCTGCTTCAGCCCAGCGGTCGCCCAGGCCGCGCAGCTGCACCAGGCCCTGCTCGGCACAACGTTGGGCGGCCCGGGCCTGCCCCAGGTTGAGCCACACCAGGCCCAGGTTGATGTCGATCACGCCCACGTTCTGCCCGGCGCCCACGCGTTCCGACAGTTCCCGCGCCTGCTCGAATTGAAGCTTGGCGGCTCCGAAGTCACCAATGGACAGCGCAGCAAAGGCCAGGTTGCACAGGGTGCCACCGGCATTGGACAGGTGGCCTTCACGGCGGTGAACCGCCAAGGCCTGCTGCCAGTGCACGATGGCCGCTGCCACGTCACCTCGTCGGTGGGCCTGGTTGCCTTCTTCGTTGACGATGCTGGCTTCCAAGGTCGCGTGGCCCGCTTGTTGGGCGACGCGCAAGGAAACCAGAAACGCCTCGCGAGCGCCTTCCTGGCGCCCCAGTCGGGCCAAGGAAAAAAAGACCTGAGAGTGCGCTCGCGCGCTGCGTTCCAGGTCGCCTTGCGGCGCCAGCGCAACAGCGCGCTCAGCCCAACTCAGGGCCGCCTGGGCGTCGCCACCGTGGTACTCAAAACGGCTGTGCCAAGCGGCTGCTTCGCTGCGCCAGCCGGCGTCGCCCAGGCGTTCTGCCAGCTGCCGGAATTCCGTCACGGCCGACCCAAACGCGGGCCGGTCGGCCAGGATCCCCAACACCCGCAGGCGCACCAAGATGATGGCCAGGCGGTCCTGGGTGTCGTGTTCGCCCGTCAGTGCCCAAGCCCGCGCCGCGTGGCCCAAGGCCTCGGCGTTGGCAAAGCGCATCTGTGCGGACTGGGCGGCGCGGGTCCAGGCGGCGCAGGCCAACGCGGTGTCGCCACCCCGCTCAAAGTGCTCGGCGATTTGGTCTTGCAAAGCTGCCGCCGACGGCTGCTGGGCCAACCAACGTGCCAGCAGCCCGTGGGCCACCGCCCGCACGCGCTTGAGCAGGTTGTCATAGGCCACCCGGTGCACCGTGTGGTGGCGAAACTCATACTCGCTGGAGCCGGCCAGGCGGCTGTCCTGGCGCGGCTGGATCAGTTCGCGGTTGGCCAGTTCGCCCAAAGCGCTGACCGCGGCGACATCCAGTTCCTGCAAGGCCTGGTCCCAGAACACCGTGCCCACCACCGAGGCCAGCTGCAGCGCGCGCCGCCGGTCCTGCGGCAGCGCGCTAAGCCGGGCCTGCAGCACACCTTCCAGCGTGGTGGGCAGCTGCAGCGCCATCAAGCGGTTCGGCGCCAGCGTCCATTGGTCGCCTTGCACCTCGATGGCACCCTGGTCGATCAGCATGTTGACCAACTCCTCCATGAAGAAGGGGTTGCCCTCGGCGCCCTGTGCCACCAGTTGCGCCAGTTGCGCTGGCACCTCGGGTAAGTGTTGCAGCAGGGCCTGCGACAGGGTTCGGCTGGCCGATGCGCTCAGCGGTGCCAGGTTGATGCGCCGGGCTCGGTCGCCGCTGCACCACGCGGGGCGCCGCTCCAACAACAGGGGGCGCGCCAGGTTCAGCAGCAGCACCGGCAGTTGAGCCTGCGAACGCTGCAACTCCTGCAAAAAGTCCAGCGAGCCGTCGTCGGCCCAGTGGATGTCGTCCAAGGCCAGCACCAGCGGCGGCGCGGCCTGCGCGATCTGCGTCAGCCACTGCAAAGCATGGAAAAAGGCGCGGTCGCGCAGCGCGCGCGCGTCGTTGCGCAGGGCATGAACTTCGGTCTCGTCGCTGAAGTTCAGGCCCAGCAGATGGCCCAGCACCGTCGCGTCGCTGCGCTCACCCAACACCGGCTGGACCGCCTGCAGCCAGGCCGCGCGCAAGTCGCCGGTGACGTCGCGCGCGTCCAGGCCCAGGTGGCGCATGAAGAGCTCACGCATCAGGCCATAGGGTTGGCCGCGCCGGCCCTCGGCGCCTTGCGCGTCCAGGCGGGTCAAGCCAGCGCTGTGCTGTTGCAGCCACAGGCCCAGTTCGTCGAGCAGACGCGACTTGCCCATCCCGGCATCGGCCACCACGGTGACGCTGAGCAGGCCGGTGCGCCCAGACGCCACGTCGACAAAGGCCTGCTGCAGCTGCGCCAGCTCGGTGTCACGCCCCAGCAGCGGCACCCGCACCCCCTGCACTCCCCGGCGGCTGGCGCTGGCGGGTGACTCGATGACGCTGTGCACCAGGTAGGTCTGCAGCGGCTCGTCCCGCCCTTTGACCAGCAAAGGCGGCTGCTCGGCCACCACAAACAGGCCGCGCACCAGGCGCCAGGTGTCCTGGCTGATGCGCACGGCGCCCGGCGGCGCGGCCTGCTCCATGCGCGCCGCGATGTTGACGGTGTTGCCGCGGATGGTGTGCACACCGTCGACGCCGCCACCCAGCAGCACACGGCCGCTGCTGATGCCCACCCGCACATCCAGGCTCAGACCGGGGTGGCGCACCTTCAGCTGCTGCGCCTGCACCTGGCCTTGCCGCAACAGCGCCAGACCAGCCAGCACCGCGCGCTCGGCGTCGTCTTCACGCACCTCATCGGCACCAAACACCGCCAGCACGCTGTCACCGGCGTACTGCAAGACCCGGCCGCCGTGTTGGTCGACCACCCAGGTGAAGGCCGCCAAGGCGCCGTCAAGCACCGACTGGATGTCCTCGGGATCGAGTTGGCGGCTCAGCGCGGTCGAGCCCACGATGTCCAGGAACAGCACCGACACCAGGCTCAGGTGCTGCTCGGCCTGCGCTGGCGGCTCGGCCTGCAGCGCCGCCAGCTCGCTGCGCAAGGCGGCCACCGCCGTGTCGACCACCTCGTCACCCAACAGCGCACGTTGCGCCTGCAGCGCTGCGATGCTGGTTTCAAGCTGCTGAACGGTGCGCGCCATGCCCGTCATTGTCGGCCTTGAAACACAACTTCAGCCCGCCTGCGCCCGCGGCCGACGCCCGCATGCAGAATCCAGCCCAGCGCAACCTCAAGCGCCGCGCCAGCTCGCGGCCGCACCCATCATGGAAGTCCCCACCCTGGAAATGCAGCCCGCGTCCAAGATCCACCTCATCGGGGGCGAAAAGGGTGGCGTGGGCAAGTCGCTGGTGTCGCGTTTGCTGGCGCAGCACTTCATCGACCACAAGATGCCTTTTGTGGGCTTTGACACCGACCGCTCGCACGGCAGCCTGCTGCGCTTTTACGCCGGCTATGCCAGCCCGGTGCTGGTCGACCACTATGAAGCGCTGGACAACATCATCGAAAGCGCGGTGGAGCAACCGGGCCGGCGCGTGCTGGTCGACCTGGCCGCGCAAACCCACGAACCGCTGGTGCGCTGGATGGACGAATCGGGCGTGCTGGACATGGCCGACCTGTCGGGCATCACGCTGCAGTACTGGCATGTGATGGACGCCGGGCGCGACAGCGTGGACCTGCTGGAACGCCTGCTCGACCGCTTTGGCCAGCGCCTGCATTACGTGCTGGTCTGCAACGAATTGCGCGGCGACGATTTTTCGTTGCTCGAAAAATCCGGCCAGCTCGAGCGTGCCCGTGGCCTGGGCGCCAAGACCGTGAGCCTGCGCCGGCTGCAGGACGCCATCATGCAAAAAATCGACGGCAAGAACGCCAGCTTCTGGGCTGCGGCCAATGTCAGCGGCAGCGAAGGGCCGGGCCTGGGTTTGATGGAGCGCCAGCGGCTGAAGTTGTGGCTGCACCATGCCAA
>JANMHH010000263.1:0-2762 GCA_031375065.1 Rubrivivax sp.
TGGGCGTGGGCATCAGCCGCGACTTCCTGGTGCCGATGGCGGCGTGAAAACCGGACTTCGCCGGCGCCTTCGCAGCGCCGCGCCTTGAATCCATCGCAACAAGGCCGCAACACGGTCGCCATTGACGTGAAGTGAATTGACGCCTACGGTCAGCGATTGGGTGGTGCAGGCCGCGCGGGTTCGCACCAGGGCATGCTGGCCGGGTCTGGCTTGGGGTCGGGGCCTGCTGCAAACCCCCCTTGTTCTCATTTCCGCGCAGGGCTCGGGAGGCCGCATGATCAAATCGTCGCTGATGGTGGGGGCTTTGCTTGGGAGCTGCTGGGCGCCGGCTTTGGCAGAGCCCGCACCGCGCAGCCTGGATCAGGCACTGGTGGACACCTTGTCGCTGGGTAACGCGCAGGGCTGCGGTGCCGCGTTCGGAATCCCGGACTTGAGCCTGATACCGGCCTACGTCGGCTTGGGCCAGCAGGAGGCCGTCGACACTTACCTGCGTGATGAACGCCTGGCCAAGCGCCTTGGAAACGAACTGGCCGCTGTTTGTGGCAGCAGTGCTGTGGCCTCTGCTGCCGCTCTGGGTGGCAGCCTGGGCTCGCCGCAGACGACCAAGACAGTCTCGCAGTTCCGCATGGCGCGTGCCCGTGCCGACAGCAGACTGGATTCGCGCGGCAAACGCGCTGGTCTGGAGCGGCCCGTGCTGCTGGCTCAATTGGGGGGTGGGGTGGGCGTGGCTCGCAGCGATGCTGCGTTTGGCCCCGCGCCGCAAGAGGCAGGCGTTGGCATGTTCACTCAGGTCTCACATGAACGCCGTGAACGGGCCACCACGGCGCTGGAGGCCGGCTACAAAGCCGGCGTGGGCGAAGTGCTGGTCGGCATCGACTATGCGGCGCGCGAGCCCTGGGTCGGCGGTGCCTGGCTGGGCTACCGCAGCACCGATGCCGACTACCGCAACGTTCAGCTGTTGCTGGGTGGCGCCAATGCCGGTTTGGGTGGCAGTTTGAGTGGCAACCAGGGTGGCGTGAGCCAGGCCGAGGTTTGCAAGATCGCCGCTGGCGGGGGATTCGAAGACCAGGGCCTGCGCCTGGGCGGGTTTGTCGCCACGCGCATCGGCGAAGGCTTCGTCGACGTGGGGCTGCTGTTCAGTCGTCGCAACTACAGCTACCGGCGCAACGTCTGCGCCATTGAAGCCGACGGCTCGGCGCTGGTGCCCGATCCACTCAGTGTTTCTGGTTTTCGCAGTGCCGCATTTGTTGCCGGTCAAGGGCAGGTGGACGACATCTACGCTGGCACCGTGGCGGGCAAGACCCGACTCACCGAGTGGGGCTGGTCGGCACGCCTGGGTTTTGATGCCGGCACGGCGCAGTGGTTGTGGGGGCCCCGGGTTTCGCTCAGCTACCTGCGCACCGCGCTCGGTGCCTACACCGAGACGGGGCGCACCAGCGTGACCCACCGGGTCGAGTCCAACAACCCTGCGATTCTGAGCACCACCCGCACAGCGGGATCGCCCACGGGCCTGGAGCTGACCTTCGAGCAGCAGCGCCGCACGTCGCTGCAGTCCGAGGTGCAGATGCTCGCCGCCTACCGCCACGAAACGGGCTTTGGCAGCCTGGTGCCGCGGGTGGCGCTGTCGTGGCAGCGCGAATTCAAAGGCCAGCGTGAGCTGGTGAATGTGCGCATGGCGCAGGACTTCCGTGCCAACCCGACCCGCTTCAGCTTCACCACCGACGGCAGCGACAAGAGCAAAGGCAGCTTGTCGCTGGGCCTGCTGCTGATGCGCGGCCCGCAGTTGGCCGTGGATCTGGAAGTCACACGCTTGCTGGCCGACGACCGCTTCGACTCCACCCAGATGGCGCTGCAGGCGGTCTGGCGCTTTTGAAGGCCCCAGGCGCCTTGATGCGCTACGCAGCCTTCATCTCTTACTCCAGCCTGGACCGCCGCCAGGGTGAAGCGCTGCAGAAGGCGCTGGAGGCTTATCGCCTGCCGGTTTCGTTGCGTGGGCAGGACTTTGGCCGCGGGCCCCTGCCCAAGCGGGTGGCGCCCGTTTTCCGCGACCGCTGGGATGCCGATGCCAGCATCGACCTGGGCGCCACGCTGCAGGCAGCGCTGCTGGCCTCGGACGCGCTGATCGTCTTGTGCAGCCCGCACTCGGCGCGTTCGACCTGGGTTGGCGAGGAAATCCGCGCTTTCAAACGCAGTGGCCGCGCCGAGCGCATCTTTCCCGTCTTGATCGACGGTGTGCCCGCGCGCCAAGACCCGCAAGCGCAGCCGCAAGGCGCCTTTCATCCCAGTCTGTTTGAGCGCTGGAACGCCGAGCGGGGCGAGTGGCAGCCCGAACCGCGTGAGCCCTTGGCGCCTGACGTACGCGGCGAAGGCGACGGCCTGCACTTCACGGTGCTCAAGCTGGTGGCAGCGCTGACCGCTGTGCCGCTGACCACGCTGACCCAGCGCCAGGCCGAAGCCGAACGCCAGGAGCGCAACACCGCGCGTTGGATCGCCGGCGTGATGGCGCTGCTGGCCCTGGGCGCTGGCCTGGGCGCCTGGACCTCCTGGCGTGCCAGCAACAGTGCACGTGACCGACTTGAAGGGGCGGTCGAGATGGCGGCCCGGCGGGTCGATGATGCTGCGGGCTTCCAGGACCGTTACGGTGTGCCCAGCAGCGTGATCCACGAACTGCTGGACGGTGCCCGCAAGGACTTCGACGAGCTCACGGCCGATGCGCCTTCAACGCCCACCCTGGCGCTGCAGCGGGCGCGGCTGGACCGCCT
>JANMHH010000337.1:0-49518 GCA_031375065.1 Rubrivivax sp.
AGCCCTGGCGCTGGTCCAGCAAGTTGCCAAAGACACCCAACCCGTGCCCGTTGACACGCGCCTGCTGATGGCCGGCATCTTTGCCAACAAGGCCCAATGGCCCGCAGCCCTGGCAGTGCTGGAAGCCGGGCTGAAAGAAGACCCCAAGAACATGGCGCTGATCCAGGCGACGGTGTCGCTGGTGGCGTCCAACCCACAAGACGCCACGCTGGCCGCCAAGGCGGCGGGCTTTTACAAAGGCGCGGTCGAAGCTTCGCCCAAGAACCGGGAGCTGTGGCTGGGCTGGGCCAACTACCACCTGGCGCGCAAAGAACTGGACCCTGCCGAAGCGGTGCTGCGCGCGGCCATCAAGGCCCAGCCCGACGACGGCAAGCGGCCGTTGGCGTTGCTGGAGTTCTTGGCCACATCCCGCGGCGCCGATGTGGCCGAGAAGCAGTACCTTGAGTTCATCAAGGACAAACCCCGCGACATGGCGCTGCGCTTTGGCCTGGCCAAGCTGTACCGCGACACCAACCGCCTGGCGCAGACGCAGCAAGAGCTGCAAAAAATCGCCGACCAGAAGGAAGATGCCCCCAGCGCGCTGAGCGCACGCACCCAGCTGGCGGCCTTCCGTGTGGCCGAAGGCAAGCTGGACGACGCACAGGCGCTGCTGGCTGAAGTGCTGAAGGCCAACCCGCGCGACAACGCAGCGCTGGTGCTGCGCGGCCGGATGGCTTTGATGCGTGGCAACGGCAAAGATGCGGTGGTGGACCTGCGCGCCGCACTGCGTGACCAACCCGGCTCAGTCGAGGTGGTGCAGCTGCTGTCCCAGGCACACCGCATGGCAGCTGAACCCCAACTGGCCCGCGAAGTTTTGGCCGAAGCCACCAAACTCAAGCCGCAGGACATGGTGCTCCGGGGCCTGTTGGTGGCCGACATGGCCGATAACAAAGACACCAAAGCGGCGTTTGCCGAGCTGGACAGTGCCATCAAGGCCCAGCCCGCAGCCTCGACGCTTTACGACATGAAGGCGCAGATGGCGCTGCGCCAGAAGGACTTTGCCTTGGCGCAAAAGACGCTGGAGCAGCTCAAGGCCGTCAAGCCCAAGGAAGCGTTGGCCTATGTGCGTCTGGGGCAGCTTTACACCGTGCAGAAAAGGTTCGACCTGGCGCTGAAGGAATATGACGCGGGTGCTGCGGCTGTGCCTGGCGACGTCACCCCTTACGTAGCGGCCGTGAGCCTGCTGACCGGCCTGAAGCGCAGCGACGAGGCCTCAGCACGGATACGGGCCCGGACCGTGTCTGACCCCAACAATGCAGTGCTGCATCTTCAACTCGGCGGCGAAGTTGCCTTGGCGCGCGGTGACGCTGCGGGCGCCGAGAACGCGTTTCGCGCCATCATCGCCAAAGCGCCCACGGTGCCCACCGGCTACACCCAAGCTGCCAGAGTGCTGGGAGCCAAAGAGGACGTGGAAGGCGCTCTGGCCGTGCTGACCGAGGGCGAGAAGGCGCTGCCATCCGACTTGTCACTGCCCCTGGCACGTGCGGAGTTGCTGACCCGACTCAAGCGCTATGACGAAGCCATTTCGCTGTATGACCAACTGCGTACCCGTCACCCAGACGACGACACGGTGCTCAACAACCTGGCCTATCTGCTGGCCGAGATCAAGGGCGACAAAGCCAGCACAGAAAGGGCGCTGGCCCTGGCGGGCCGCCTGGCCTATTCGCGCAACCCGGGCCACCTCGACAGCCTGGGCTGGATCCACTACCAGCTGGGGCAATACGACAAGGCGGTGCCGCTGCTTGAGAAAGCGGTGGCGCTGTCTGCCCCCTCGCCTTTGCTTCAGCTGCATCTGGGCAAAGCCCTGGTCAAGAGTGGCGACCCGGTGCGCGGCAAGGAATTCATTCAGCGCGCCATTGACAGCAAGGCGGTGCTGCCGCGCATCGAAGAAGCGCGCGCCATGCTGGCGCAAGGCTAGGCCGCGTGGGCGGCGGGGTGGGCGGCGTTGTGGTTAAGGCTGATGCTGTTGCCGCTGTTTTTGCCCGCCTGGCTCAGGCCGAGCAATGTTTGCAGCGTGGCCAGCATGCAAAGGCCATGCCGCTGCTGGAACAGGTTCTAACGCCGGCGCCGCTGTATGCGGAAGCCCAGTACCTGTTGGCCATTGCCCAACTGATGAAGGGTGATGCACCTGTCGCTCTGAGCCGTGCATTGCAGGCGGTTGCAAGCAACGGCAAAGACGCACGCTACCCCTTCACGCTGGGTCGGGCTTACAAAGCCTGCGGCGACCTGGACGCCGCCGAATCGGCCTACCGCCAGGCCTTGACCCTGAGGCCCGACTACGTCGAAGCCATGGTCAGTCTGGGCATCGTGCTGAAAACACGTGGCGATGCCGACGGCGCCATCGCGCTCTACGACCGGGCCTTGCACATCGCGCCCGACTACGCCGTGGCCCACGCCAACCGTGCCAATGCCCTGTCGCTGCGCGCAGCCCAGGCGGCCGATCGGGCGGTGGACCACTTGCCGCCCGAAGAGATCTTGCAGGCCCAGGCGCACGCGGTGGCACTGGCACCACGCAACCCAGTGCTGCAGCGCAACCATGGCATTTTGCTGGCGCAGGCCAGGCAAAGGCTCGCTGCGGCGAACGCCTTCAACACGGCGCTTTCGCTGGACCCGGGTGATGTGGAGTCGTGCCTGTACCTGGGCGTCAGTCTTTGCGTGCTGGGCGACAACCAGTTGGCGCGCATGACGTATGAAAAGTGGCTGGCCCTCAACCCGCCCAGCGCGCCCGTGCTGCGCGCGCTGTCTGCGCTGCTCACCCGCGAGGGCGAAACCGATCAGGCCCTGGTGCTTGCAGAACAGGCTGCTGCGCTGGACCTGGACCCCTTTGCCTTGCTGCAGATTGGCGGCACGCTGATGCAGTCGCGGCGGCTGGAAGAAGCCTTGTCTTACTGTCGGCGTGCCCTGGACCTGGCTGCCGACAAGACCTCGTTCTATCCCACCCTGTTGCTGGGCTCGAACTACGTGGTCGAAGACCCGCAGGAGCTGTCTGCACTGCATGCCGACTTCGGCCGCTTTGTGCACCCTGCGGTGCTCAAACGGCCGCCCTGGCGGCCCTTGGCGCCGGGCCAGCGGCTTCGGGTGGGCTACGTATCAGGCGATTTCGTGCGCCATTCGGTGTCCTACTTCATCAGCGGCTTGTTTGAGCAGCACGACAAGAGTCGCTTTGACGTGACCCTGTATCACAACCTGGGCTGGGGCGATGCGGTCACCGAGCGGTTCAAGGCCCTGGGGCACCGTTGGGTCGAGTGTGAAGGCTTGTCTGACGAAGCCCTGGCCCGACGTGTGCAGGAGGACGGCATCGATGTGCTGGTGGACCTGTCGGGCCACACCTCGCACTCCCGCATCTTGATGTTTGCGAAAGGTGTGGCTCCGGTTCAGATCAGCTACCTGGGCTATCCCGCTGCCACAGGTCTTCATGCCAACCAGTTTCGCATCACCGACACCCAGATCGACCCAGGCGACATGCCCGCCTTGGGTGGTGAAAAGCCGATTTGCCTGCCGCGCAGCATGTTTTGCTACCGGCCCGACGAGAGCCCAGCCATTGGCCCGTTGCCGGCGCAACAGGCCGGGCACGTCACCTTTGGTTCGTTCAACAACATTGCCAAGCTGAGCGACCGGACGCTGGCGCTTTGGGCGCGGGTCATGCTGGCCGTGCCGGGCTCGTGCCTGCTGCTCAAATCACCGTCGATGGCGCAGCCAGCCAACCGCCGCAACATCGAACAGTTCATGTTGCTGCAAGGGGTGACGCCCGAGCGACTGCGCTTTCAGCCCCGCAACGCCAGCAAGAGCAGCCACTTGGAAACCTACAACGCCGTGGATGTGGCGCTCGACCCTTACCCCTACAACGGCGCCACCACCACCTGCGAGGCACTCTGGATGGGGGTGCCGGTGCTCACGCGCTGTGGTCGCACACACACCTCGCGCATGGGTGCGTCCATCCTGAATGCCGCGGGCAAGGCACAGTGGGTGTGCACAGACGACGACAGCTTTGTCGCTGCAGCCGTGCGTTTGGCCGGTGACCCGGCCGCCCTGGCGCAGTGGCGCACCGACGCGCGCAGCTTCCTGGCAGGAACACCGCTCTTTGACGAGGTTGGCTTCACTCGGCACTTTGAGTCGGCCCTGCTGCAGGCCCATCACGCGGTAGGCGCGGGCGCCGCCTAAGCCGCCGGTTTTTGGGGCTCAAAAACCCCTGGGCATAGTCCGAGCGCATCACGCGACTCACGCCCAACATCGATTCCGCGTCACAGCACGACCTTACGCTCAAGCGGTGAACTGTTGTTGTTTTCGGCTGCGTCTCCCGGCCCTGAAGAGCCGGGTAGAAATAGCCAAAGTGGCTCTTTGGCGGCCTGCCAAGGTGACACGGGCGATCCATACAGTTTGTGCTGTCGGGTGGTCGCAGAAATTCGGCTTCCGGTAGTGACTGGCTTCAAAGCTCTTCAGTGGCTTCACATCTCAGTGAACCCCCGGCAGCGGCGAGGGCAGCGACATTTTTGACACGTGATTGCATCTCAACCCAGGAGAAGACTGAACATGAAACTCAAGCTCAAGATGATGGCCATCGCTGCGGCGCTGGCTTCTTTGGCAGGTGGCGCGCAAGCGGACATCACCACCCAGAACACGAACAATGGCAACATGGTGCTGACCGTGTTCAACCAGGTGAACAAGGCTTGGTACATCCGTGACCTCGGCTTCACCATCGACACCTTCATGCCCACAGGCACGCTGGCCTCGGTGGGCAACCCGACCAGCGCGCTGGTTGGCAACAAGACTCCGGAAGCTGGCCTGTTGTTGAACGCCGCCAACACGGCTAACTTTGGCGATGCTGCCTGGGGCTCTTGGTTTGCCGCCCAAACGGCGAACGACCTGCGCTGGACCGTGAGCGCCGGCGACACCCTGTCCGGTGGTGTGCAGGGCTTTCAGCGCCTGATCACTTCGTCTACCAACCTGTCTGAAACGGCAACCAACGGCAACGTGGGCAACTTTGTTGGGCCGTCGAACTACGGTTCTTCCCAGGGCTTCTTCAACTCGGCCACTTTGTCGCGCTTCGACTCCACCGGTGCCAATCCCTATCAAGCTTCGCTCGACACCAACTTCCTTTTGGGTGGTGACGGTTTGGCAACGATCGGGCAGAACGCAGGCCTTTTCTACTTCGCACGCAACAGCAGCTCGTCAACCTCGCAGTCCACGGGTGGCGCTTTCAGCAACTCGGCTTTTGCTGCGGTGGTTTCGCTGGCTGCCAACGGTGACTTCTCGTACACGCTGGCCCCCGCCAACGTCGCCGCCGTGCCGTTGCCTGCCGCCGCCTGGTTGATGGGTGCCGGTCTGATGGCGATGGGCGGCATGATCCGCCGCCGCAAGGCCACTGCGCAAGCCTGACGCCAACACCCCAGTCCCCTGAATCACACCACCCTGCCGTTGCATTGCGGCGGCAGGGACTGGAGTGACTCGTTCTGCGAATTCTTGATTCAACCCTCTTTGATTGGAATCCACATGAAACTGAGCAAGATCTCCCTGGCCGTGTCCGGCCTGTGCGCCGCGTTTGCCGGCCCGGCACTCGCGCTGCCCGCCAGCTCGTACACCAACACCTCTGAGTTTGTTGGTGACACCCTGAACATCCGGACCTCTGGCGCCACCGCCGTAGACCCGGGCTTCTTTGCCGCAGCCTTGCGCCTGTGCGATGTCGGCCAGACCATCCATCGCTACTCGATCTCGAACAACGCCGTGCTGTTCTGTGCCATTGATTCGACCAAGCTGACCGCACCGGCCGGCAAGACCAAGTTGGCTTTCTACAAGTACTCGCAAGGCGGCTCGGGCGGCGGCGTGCAAAACGTCAACAGCGCCACGCTGATCCCGTTTATTGACTTGAGCAAGATCACCGCCAACTGCGCCGGCGCAACGGTCAATCCTGCGCTTGACCTGGACGGCACCAACCCGCTGCCCGCGTTTGTCGACACGCTTTGCACTGGTGCTTTCAACAACACCGCCAACACCACCAACGCCGTTTCCTACATCGGCGTGTCAGACGTCGAGCCCCAGTTCTTTGGTGGCCCTTCGTCCTACAACAACCTGAAGGCCGAAGCGCTGGCCACCGTGATCTTCGGTGTGCCGCTGACCAAGAACATCTTTGAAGCGCTGCAAACCCAGCAAGGGCTGACCGTTGGGGCGCTGGACGAAGTCAACATGCCTTCGCTGTCGCAGGGGCAGATCACCAGTCTGTACACCCAGGCACAGCAGACTTGGTCGGCTGTCACTGGTGCGCCGACCGGGTTGGCCGACGACGAGGTTTACGTTGCTCGCCGCGTGAGCACCTCGGGCACGCAGAAGACTTACGAAGCATTGATCGCGCGCACCACCAACAGCAGCCCCGGCGGTCGGCAGTGCCAAGCCTCCGTCGAAGAGTTTGTCACGGGTCTCAACGCTGCGGACAACACGGTGGCTAACAGCCTGTGCATCGCTGGCAACTACGTCATCAACAACAGCGGCAGCAACCAAGTCCTGGTTTGCATGAACAAGCACCAGGCTGAGGGACGTGCCGCCATTGGCACCTTGTCCACCGAGTACAAGCAAGTGGCCGGCGGCAGCATCCGCTTCGCCAAGGCCAATGGCGTGGCGCCCACGTACAAGGGCGTGGCTTCTGGCCAGTACACCTACTACGGTGACATCTCGTTGAACACCCGCATCGGTGCAACTTTGCCGACCGCCGCCGCGTTGGGCTACCCCGCCTACTTGGTGGCGTTGAAGGCTGGCTTCTCGAATCCG
Source organism: Rubrivivax sp. (assembly GCA_031375065.1). GTDB lineage: Bacteria > Pseudomonadota > Gammaproteobacteria > Burkholderiales > Burkholderiaceae_C > Rubrivivax. The sequence continues at coordinate 6,799 of JANMHH010000337.1, forward strand.
GCGACGATCGAAGTCGTCAACGGCTCGAACCAGACCTTCGGCCCGTCGGGCCTGGTGGCTCTGGACGCCATTGCCCCAACGGTTCCTGTCGCTGACTACACGGGCGCCACAGCGCGCAACCCTTGGTCGCGCTTGGTGGGTGGCACGGACCTGAACAACTGCCAGCCGGGCAAGGCTGCAGCCTTCTGATCGACTTTCTGCCAAATACCGTCGCAAGGCGGTTGTAGTTCGAGGGCCGGCGTTCGCAAGAACGTCGGCCCTCTTTTCAACCCGACTGTGGCTGAAGCGCAAACTCTTCGCACGCCACCGCAAACGCTTCTGGCGCAAGACCCGCACGGGCGCGGGCCACCATCTGGCTGTAGGCCGCTTCCAGGTGTCGTGTGTAGCGTGGCGCGTCGAACAGTGCCGCCGTTGGCAAATTGGCCTTCAGGCGCTGTCGCAGTGCAGCAAGCAGCCCGGGTTCGGTCGCCAGGCGCACGGCCAGTGCCTCATAGGCCTCGAACGAGTCAACTGCCAGCTCGGGCAAACCCACGGCGTTCAGCAGGCTTGCGCCCACCCGGCTGGGGAAGGTGCGGCCTGAACAGCTGAGCACCGGCAAGCCGACCCACAGCGCGTCACTGCCCGAGGTGTGGGCGTTGTAGGGGGCGCTGTCAAGAAACAGGTCGCACATACCCAGGCGGGCCAAGTGGTGCTCGGGCGCAATCGGACCACCGAAGTGCAGGCGGCCGGGCGCCACGCCGCGCACCGCAGCTTCGTGGCGCAGGTTTTGTTGCGCTGGTGCGTTATCGCTGTACAGCATCAACACACTGCCTGGTACACGCAGCAACACGCGCATCCAGACGTCAAACACTTTCGGCATGATTTTGAAGATGTGGTTCATGCAGCAAAACACGAACGCATCTTCGGGCAAACCCAGCTCGGCCCGGGACGCCGGTGTACTGCCAATGCGGCGCTGCTTGTCGTTGGGTTGATAGCTGTCGGGCAGGTAGATCACCTGCTCGCTGAAATGGCAGCGGTTGTCCGGCGGGATCAGAACCGGGTCAGCCACCAGGTAGTCGATGTAGGGCATGCCGGTGGTGCCCGGGTAGCCCAGGTAGTTGACCTGGATGGGCGCCGCCCGCGCCGCGAACAGGTCGTGCCGTGCCACGCCCGAATAGCCGTTGAGGTTGACCAGGATGTCGATCTGCCGCGAGCGCACGGCCTGCATGGCTGCGTCCAGGCTGAGTCCGCGAACCGGCACGATGTGCAGCGCGGCCTCGATGCGGCGGCGCAACGGGCTGTTGTCCCCACCGGCGGTGTCGAAGGCATAGACCTCGAAGCGCGAGTGATCATGCTGCTCGAACATGCCGGTCAGCAGCCACGCGACCGCATGGTTCCTGAATTCGCCCGCCACGTAGCCAATGCGAATCTTGCCTTCGCGCCCGACTTGCACCGAGGGCCAGTCAGACGAGCGATCGGGAACCTGGCTGGCCGCGTGATGGCGGGCGGCGCGCAACAGCAGTTCGGGCTCGTTGCAGCAGGCCAGCAGCAAGAAGGGTTCGGCAACGATCTTGTCGGCTGCAATCCCCGCTGCGATGTGTTGGTTCAGGCGGTCCAGCCCCGTCCAGTCGGCAAGGTCCAGCTTGCAATGCATCAGCAAGCCGGCCACTTGCGGCCGTTCGGGGTCTGATTTCAGCAGGTGCTCAAGAACGACGGCCGCCTCTTCGTTGCGTCGCAAGTCCCGTAGGGTGCGCGCAAACAGCTCCATGACTTCCAGGCGATCGGGATCGAGCTGAAGCGCGCGCTGAAAACTGTCAACAGCGGCTCCAGAGTTAGCCAGAAACCGCTGCATGTTGCCCAGGCAGGCCCAGGCGTCGGCCGAATCCGGATGCTGCACAGCGGCGTCGTGAAACGCGGCCAAGGCCTCGGCACTGCGCCCTTGCTCATCAAGTTGGTTGGCATGGGCCAGCCGGGCCATCAGTTGTAGCCCGGTGTTGGCGGGCTCGAGTTCGGCCGCCCGAGTGAAGTGCCCCGCGGCTTCGGCACCGTGACCCTGTTGGCGCAGGGCAATACCCAAGTCGACATGCGCCTGGGCTCGGTTCGGAACCGCAACCAAAGCAGCTCGAAACCACAGGGTCGCTTCGTCAAAGGCAGACCGGTTTGCCGCAAGCAAACCCAGGCGGCGCATGGCGTCGCCGTTGGCGGGCAGGCGCACCAGCAGGGCGCGCAAGCCTGCCTCTTCGGTGGCCCAGGGCCGCGTGTCGTGCAGCCTTTGGGCAGCCCGCAGCGGTGAAGGGGGCGATTCTGCTGGGTCGGTGGTCTGGGTCATGGTCGAGTGGGCCGGGCGCTGCACTCAAAGCAGGGGCTTGTTGTAGGTGCGTGTTGCAGATGCGTCTTGCAGGTGCCTCTTGTAGGTGCGTAAGGCGAGTTTTATGGCAGGGGCGCGATGGTGATGGCGGTCGGGCGACGGCCGGCACGTGCGTGTTCCACCATGCGTTGATAAGCCGCCTCGAGGTGCCTTGTGTAGCGCGGCGTGTCGTAGAGCGGGCAGGTTGGCAAGCTGTCGGCAAGCCGCTTGCGCAGCGCGGCCAGCGTGTCCGGCTCACTGGCCAGCCGCAGCGCCAATGCCTCATAGTCTTCAAAAGACTCGGTGACCAGATCGGGCAGACCCACCGCCCGCAGCAGGCTGGCACCCACCCGACTGGGGAAACTGCGGCCCATGCAAGTCAGCACTGGCAAGCCGGCCAGCAAGGCGTCGCTGCCCGTGGTGTGCGCGTTGTAGGGCCAGGTGTCCAGAAAGAGGTCGCACAGCCGCAGGCGGGCCAAGTGGCGCTCGTTGGCCCAGGGTGTGCCGAAGATCAGTCGCTCGGGGTTTACACCGCGCTCCTGCGCCTCATGTCGCAGGTTCAGCTGCGCCTCAGGCACATCACTCAACAGCAGCAGTACGCTGTTGGGTGCGCGCTTCAGCACGCGCATCCAGACGTCAAACATCGCCGGCATGATCTTGTAGACATTGTTCATGCAGCAGAACACGAAGCGGTCTTCGGGCAGCCCGGCGTCGGCGCGTGTGACGCCAGGCGCCACCCGACGCTTGGAGTCATTGGGCTGGTAGCTGTCTGGCAGCGTCACTACTTTTTCCGTGTAGCAATGGTGCAGCTCATCGGGGATGACGGTTGCGTCGGCCACGATGTAGTCGATGTAGGACGCGCCAATGGTGCCCGGAAAGCCCAGGTAGTTGACCTGGATGGCCGCCGGGCGCAGAGCGAACAACGGCGTGCGCGTGAGGCCGAAGTAGCCGTTCAGATTGACCAGGATGTCGATGCCCTGTTCACGCACGAGCCTTGCCGCGGCCAGGTTGTCCATTTTGCGGATGGGCTCGATGCGCACTGCAGCCGCGATGCGCTGGCGCAGTTCGCTGCGGTCGTCCCAGCCGTTGTCAAAGGCCACCACGTCGAAACGGGCCTTGTCATGCATCTCCAGCACTTCGGTCAACAGCACCGATGTGGCTTGGTTGCGGAACTCGCCTGCGACATAGCCCACGCGCAGTTTCTCGCCGCGACCGATCTTGGCCACGGGCAAGACGGATGATCGGTCTGGGAAGCGGGCCGCAGCGTTGAGCTGAGCACCTCTCAACAGCAGTTCTGGCTCGGCGCAATAGCCCTGCAGACCGAAGGGCTCGCTGGCCATTTGGCCCACGGACAAGGCGTTCTCGATGCGTGCTTTGAGCAAGTCCAAGGCGGTCCAGTCGGCTGTCAGCATCTTGCAGTGCAGCAGGCGGCCGGGCACCAGGGGCCGACCGGGCCAGCGTTTCATCAAGCGCTCAAAAACGAGGGCTGCGTCTTCAAACTGGCGCAGGTCTTGCAGGACCTGGCCATACTTTTCAATCACATCGGGTCGCTCGGGGTCCAACTGCAGTGCCCGCCTGAAGCTGCTTTCGGCCGCTGCGGCGCCCACCATGTGCAGCTGGACCATGCCCAGCCCCGCCCAAGCATCGGCGACTTCTGGGTGATGCTTAACGGTTTCTTCAAACGCCGCCAGGGCGCGGTCGTCGTCGCCTTGCTCGTCGTAGAGCGTGGCGTGCTGCAGGCGCGACAGGAGTTGCAGGTTTTGGTCCTGCGGGGCCAGCGCTGCAGCACGGTCAAAGTGTGTCGCTGCTTCTTCGTTCAGCCCAAGGCCGCGCAGGGCTTGCGCCAAGTCGACGTGCAATTGCGCCTGCCCAGGCAAGGCCAAGACGGCTTGGCGAAAAAGCGGTACGGCGTCTTGGTAGCGGTGTTGACCGGCCAGCAGTGAGGCCAGCCCATGGCGCGCCACGGCGTCGTGCGGGTCTCGCTGCAGGTGGGTGCGGTAAGCGCGCTCGGCTTCGGCCGGGCAGTTGGCCAGGTGAAGTTGTTGCGCCGTGGCGAGCCCGCCTGTTGCGCCCGCTGCGGCTGCTTTTGTGGGGAAGAGTTGGGTCATCGGAGTCCAGCGCTTGCGACGCGCAGAGCGCGCTCCGCGGGTCCCGCTTGTACCAGTGGCGCATGAACCCACCGTGACAGCTCGGAACCCGCGCTCTGCATGCGCCGATTGCCGCACGCCGCGCGTTCAAACTGTCATCAAGCCAACCCAGAATGGCTGTCTGCTTCGTCCTGTTCGAGGCTCCGAGAGCAGCCAGGAAATGATCCGATCACCACGTTGTTTGGACCTGCGGGTCACGGCCCCTGCTCGGCCTATGCGAAGACTTGTTTCCTGGGTGGTGGCACTGTGGGTCTGCACGGTTTGCTGCCTGGCCGTCGCCCAGCCCACGGAGACGGCTCCGCCTGAGTTGGCCCGTTTCGATGTGCTGGAGTTTGTCGTCCAAGGCAACACGGTGCTGAGCACGGAAACCATCGAGCGTGCGGTGTATCCCTTTTTAGGCGAAAAGCGTCAGATTGAAGACGTTCAGGCTGCGCGCGCCGCGCTCGAAAAGGCCTATCGCGACCTGGGCTACAACTCGGTCGGGGTGGACATTCCGGAGCAGCGGGTCGATGCCGGCGTGGTGATTCTGGCGGTGACAGAGGCCCGCATCGTTCGCACGCGGATCACAGGTTCACGCTACTTTTCCCAGGGCTACATCCTCGACAAGGTGAGCAGCGCTGCCGAAGGTTCAGTGCCCCACTTCCCCACCTTGCAGGCGCAGTTGGCCGAAGTCAACCGAACCCCCGATCGGCGCGTCACACCCTTGTTGCGCCCAGGCCCTGAGCCTGGCACCACCGAGTTTGACCTGGTGGTTCAGGATCAGCTGCCGCTTCATGGCAGTGTCGAGATCAACAACCGAGCCAGCCTGAACACCAGTGCAACGCGCCTGCAGGCTTCGCTGCGCTATGACAACGTCTTGCAGCGCGACCACAGCGCTGCGCTTCAGTTTCAACTGTCGCCCGAAGCGCCGGCTGAAGTGCAGGTGTTTGGCGCGTCTTATACCGTGCCAGTGGGCGAGGCTGGGCGTGACTCCTGGCTCTTTTCCTTCACCCAGTCCAACAGCGAAGTGGCCGCTGGCGTTGGCAGCACCACCGTGTTTGGCAAGGGCCGAATCTGGGGGCTGCGCAGAACGCTCACGCTGCTGCTGCGCGAACGCGAGTACCACCTGCTGACCCTGGGCGTGGATCTGAAGGACTTTGACGAGACGATCGAAGCCGGCCCCGGCAATGGGTTTTCAACGCCTTTGCGCTACTTGCCGCTGAGCGCCAACTACCTGTCGATCCTGGAAGACACCAGCGGCCGCTGGCAATGGGGCGCTGGTCTGGCGTTGGGGGTTCGGGGTCTGGTCAACAAAGAAACTGAATTTGCCGACAAGCGCTTTGGCGCCACAGGCGGCTACAGCGTGTTGAAGCTGGATGCCGGCCGCGAACAACGGCTGGGGGCGACGGGCTTGCGTGCCTGGCTGCGGCTGGACGGACAGATAACGGGTCAACCGCTGGTGGCCAACGAGCAGTTCGTGGTGGGCGGCGTGGACAGCGTCCGCGGGTATCTCGAATCTGCTGCTGTGGGTGACTTGGGACTTCGCGGATCGTTCGAGTTGCGCTCAGGGTCGCTGCCCGGCCTGGGCTCGCTGGCCAACGGCGAAATCACCGCGCATGCCTTCATGGAGGGAGCCGCCACCGAGATTCGGCAACCGTTGCCCGGGCAGACCACGCGGTTCAGGCTTTTGTCCACTGGTTTGGGCTTCCGGTTGGTCAACAAGGCCTTCGGTCGGCTCGCCATCGACCTGGCGTGGCCATTGCGCACGCTGGGCGCCACCCAGCGTGGTGACCTGCGCGTTCACGCGTCCGGCGCCTTCGAATTTTGAACATCGGGCCATGGGCCTGAAAACCCTTACCTTAGGCAGCTGGCCATGATCAACCCCCACTTTCGCCGCCGACGTGCCTTGCCTGCGCACGGCTTTGCGCGTCGAGTTCAGACCAGCTGCAGCCTGATGGTGCTGGCAAGCCTGGGGCTGCTGGGCGCGACGTCCGCGCCTTCGCTTGCCCAGGGTGTGGGCGGCACACTGCCGGTGGGCACGTTGCCGGTTCTGCGCGGCCCGGCGCCGGCGGGCATCGCGGTGAACACGTCCGTTGCTGGCGCCACGACCCGCGAGATGACCATCACGCAGCAGCAGCAGCGGGCCATCATCAGCTGGGACTCTTTCAACATTGGCCGCAGTGCCAAGGTGCAGTTCATTCAGCCCAGCAGCACGGCGTCGGTGCTGAACCGCATCTACGGAGTCGACCCCAGCATCATCCAGGGCCAGCTCACCGCCAACGGCCAGGTGGTGCTGGTCAATCAGAACGGTATCCTGTTTGACCGTGGCGCTCAGGTGAACGTGCGCTCGCTGGTGGCTTCAACGTTGAACATTGCCGACGATCGTTTCATGGTTGGCTTGACCGACGGCGGCCTGACCAGCCCGGCCTTTTCAGGCGGCTACGCTGATACCGGCATCACACTGGATACACGACCCGACGGCACCCGGCCCGGCAACATCAGTGTCGGCAGTTTCGGTGCCACGGATGCGGCAGCACCCTCGCTGAAGGCGCAGGCCGGCGGGTCGATCATGATCCTGGCACCCCGTGTGGATGTCGATGCCGGCCTGATCGCCGCGCCCGACGGCCAGGTGTTGTTGGCCGCAGGCAAGAAGGTCTTTCTGGCCGAGAATCCAAACGGCGGCAACGACCAGACCTTGAGGGGCGGCTTGGTGGTGGAGGTGGAAGCGGTGGCCAATGGCCCCGCACTCAACCTGACGAACCTGATCCGGACGGCTGGCCAGATCAGCGCCGACCGCGGCAACGTGACGCTGGCCGCTTTGGCTGTCAATCAGGAGGGTCGTGTCTCCTCCACCACGGCCGTTGAACGCAGTGGTTCCATCTTCCTGCAGGCCCGCGCCAAAGACACGGCCGGTGCCCAGACGCAGGGCAGCGTCGTGCTCAAGGCCGGCAGCGTGACCGAGGTTGTGCCCGATGCGGCAGACACCGCCACCCTGCTCAACGTGCAGAGTTACGCCAACTTCCGCGGCGCCATCACGGTGCAAGGCAAGACCATCGAAAACCACGGTGCGCTGCGCGTGCCTGGCGGCGTGATGAGTCTGGTGGCATCAGACGATGCCGCTCCCGAGACGGCTCGCGTCTACCTTGGCGCAGGCAGCGAAACCAGTGTGGCGGGTTCCTGGGCCGACGTTGCGCCGGCCAAGAATCTGGCCACCTTCACCGTCACCTCCAACGAACTGAAAAACGCACCCGACCAGAAGACCGGGGTCTTGCGCGGCGCCAAGGTCACGGTGGACTTGCGCGACAGCAGCAGCATCCTGGCCCTGGACGGGTATCGCGACATCGTGCCGCGCACGGTGACTGAAAAGGCTGCCGTTGGTGGCGATCTGAACGTGGGCTCCAGCGGCTCGGTGATCCAGCGCAGCGGTGCTGTGATCGACGCTTCCGGCGGTGGCTACCGTTACGCTGAAGGTCAGGTGAACACGTCCAGACTGTTGGGCGCAGATGGCAGGGTCTACGACATTGCCACCGCGCCCCAGGGCCAGATTTACAGGGCGCTGCTTGACACCTTCAACCGGGTGGATGAGCGCTGGGGTCAAACCATCCGCGTCGACAACCCGTTGGGTTCGGTGGGTCGTTTCCAACCCAACTATGTGGAAGGCAAGGCCGGCGGCGTGGTGACCATTCAGGCCAAGGAAGGCCTGGTGCTGGACGGCAGTCTGAAGGGCGGTGTGACCATCGGTGCGCAGCAGTACCGTGCTGCCCCCGCCGGCGCTTCGCTGACCCTGGGCCGCCCCGTTTCTGCGCAACCCACCGTGTTGGGTGGCGGCGAACTCTTGGGCTCGGTGGTCTGGCGCCAGCAGGTCGGCGACACCTTGGGTGCTGGCTTCACCGCGGGCAGCGCTTTGAGCAGTGCGCAACGCTTGACAGCAACACTGGCGGCCAACCAGTTGTTCGGGGCCGCGACCGTTGCCGGCACGGACCGCTTGGAAAGTAGCTTTGGCAGCGTGACCTTGAACGCGGCCGGCAGCATCAACGTACCCGCCAACGTGAACATCTCGGGTGACATGGGCGCGACCCTGGTCTTCAATTCACCTTTGATCGACATCACTGGCGACATTCACTTGCCGGCAGGGCGCTTGGCCATCACGGCCACCTTGCCGGCGTCCACCACGCCTGCCGGTGTGGCCACCGCCGCTGAAAAGTTGATCGTGCGCACAGGTGCCAGGCTCAGCACGGCCGGGGCATGGATCAACAACAGCGGGATCGCAGGCTCGAGCGTGGGCACGCCGACGCCCAGCGTGCGCCTGGCGGCCGATAGCCTGAGCAGCCGGTCCAGCATCGACGGTGGAATCATTTCGGTCAGCCTTGAAACCGATCAGATGCAGACCCGGTATGAACGCGGCTCGACACTGGACGTGGGCGGTGGGGCCGCCCTGGACAGCAGGGGTGCTGTGGCTGGCGGCAGTGGCGGCGCTTTGCGTTTGAGCAATGGCGCCTTCGGCCAAAGCTCTTCGGATTGGTTGCAAGCTGACATGCAGGGTTATGCCCTGAACAGCGGTGCTCAGCTGGAACTGACCATGGCACGCGTGGCATTCGCAGCCAATGGCGCCAATGGGCTGGTCCCAGCAGACACCACCCGGCTTGAGGCCGGGCTCTTTGCCGACAAGGGCTTTGGCCAGATTGTGGTGCGCAGCAACAACACACTCGATGTGACACCAGGCACCACCTTGCGCGTGCAGCAAAAGAACTGGGTCGTGGACCCTGTGGCAGCCAAGCAGGCCGTCACGGGCTCGGACATCGCAAACATTGCCGGTGTTGCGCTGTTGCCTGAACACCAGCGCAACGCAGCCACGCTGGCCCTGGGCAGCGTGGGCGGGGGTGCGCTCGGTGACGGCCGACTGACCCTGCACGAAGGGGCGGCCATCGTCACCGATGCCCGTGGCGGCGTCACGCTGTCTGGCGTTGACGGTCTGTCGGTCCTGGGCCGCATCACTGCACCGGCAGGACTGGTGGCGCTGAACCTCAACGGGCAAGCTTTGTCTCAAGCGGCTGATCTGGTTGTAGGCAGCAAGGCCAGCATATCGGTGGCCGGTACGTTTGTGCCCACGCCCAACCCGCAAGGGTTGGTGCAGGGCAACTTGTTCAACGGTGGCAGCGTCAACATCACGGCGCGCAACACCGGGGTGCAACTGGCGCCAGGTTCGCGCATCGATGTCAGCGCCATCAGCCAAAAGGTCGACAGACTCACGTCGGACGCCGCGCCCGAGTTGACGGAGCGCACCTTGGAAGGCCACGCCGGCACGCTGCTGATCCGTGCTCAAGGTGCTGTCAGTTTGCAAGGCACGCTGGCGGCAAAGGGCGGGTCAACGCAGGCTGCTGGGGGCAGCTTTGCACTGGAGTCACTGCGGCCCGACGGCCAACCCAACGAGCCCCAAGCAAGGCGTGTTGTCGTCACGGCCAATCCTGGTTCGGTAGCCGCTGCGCCGGGTCTTGTCGATGCCACCGTGAACGTGGCCGCTTTGACGAGTGCAGGGTTTGACAAGCTGCGGCTGCAATCGGAGGACCGCATCGATCTGCGCGACAGCATGACGCTCGACTTCGAACGCGGTCTTCGTCTGGATGCCCCTGTCATCGAACTGGGCTCTGGTGCCCAGGTCGAGCTGCGCAGTGCCAACGTCGCTTTGGGTCAATCGCTGGGCCGTCGAGAGGCGGTGCCCACCGCCACAGGCGTGGCCTGGACACTGGTACCTGCGACGTTGTTGCCGGTTGCGGCAACCCAGGCAGGCAACGGCGTGCTCAGCGTCAAAGCCGGCGCGGTGGACCTGTTCGGCAGCCTCACCGTCAACGGCACCGCGCTGACCCGCATCGAGAGCGAAAGCGACATCCGCCTAGTGGGGCGCAACGTGGACTTCGCCAGCACCACCGGTGGCAGCGCGCAGACAAAGCAAGTGGGTGGCATCTCGACCGCGGGCAACCTGGAGTTGAAGGCTGCGCAAGTCTTCCCCGCCACGCGTACCGATTTCAGCTTGGCCGTGAAGGCCCAGCCCACCGACACCCTCGTGCCCGGTGGCTACATCCTGGTCTCCAGCAACGGCAAGACGCCAGGCGCAGCCTACTCGGCGGGCTCATCGCTGACGTTGCAGGCCGACACCATCGTGCAAGGCGGCACCGTGAAAGCGCCGCTCGGCGAGCTTCACTTTCAGGCCGGGAGCTTGCTGGAGTTGACGCCCGCAAGTGTGAGTTCGGTGTCGGGCGATGGCCTGACCGTGCTCTATGGCAACACCGACTCGGGCGTGCGTTGGCTCTACGACACCAGCGCCTCCACCAATGGCTTGGTGCTGGACGCGGTGACACCCGAAGGCAAGCGCATCACGCTGCAGGGCGCCAAGGTTGAGGCTCAACCCGGCTCCGTTGTCAACCTGAACGGCGGCGGTGACGTGCTGGCCGTCGAGTTCATCCCTGGCAATGGCGGCGATCGCGACATCACCTTGCGCGACAACACCTTTGCCATCATTCCAGCGGCCCGGCTGGCCACGATGCCCTTTGATGCATACACCTTGCAACTCAAAGATCCGGGCCTGGGCTTTTCGCGTGACAACGGCCGCGATGGCGCGCTGTACGACAGCATCACCCTGGGTCCAGGCGCTGCAGTGGCCGCGGGGCAGTACGTGCTGCTGCCCGCGCGTTTTGCCTTGCTACCCGACGCTTATCTGGTTCAGATCAATACCGGCTCTGCCTACCGAAACCTGGACGTCGGCCAAACCGTCAACCTGGCTAATGGCGACCGGCTGGTGGCGGGCTTCCGTTCGGCGCGTGGCACAACAGTGCAAGAGTCACAAAGTGTCGGCGTGGTGATCAGCCCAGGTCGTTCTGGTGCACTGCGCGCTTCCGACTACGACTTCAACGGGGCCGACTTCTTTGCCGCCGCCGCGGACGCCAATCGTTTGAACGCACCTCGATCGCCTTGGGATGTGGGTCGCATGCAAATTCAGGCGGGCACGGCCCTGAATCTGGCCGGAAGCGTCGACACCTTGGTGGCAAGCTCTGTTGCCGGCCGCTTTGGCCGTGGCGCTGAAGTCGACGTGTCCGGCACCCACATCGCCGTGGTCGGGCGATCTGGCGCGCCCGCAGTGGCCCCGCGTTTCCTGCAGGTCGAAGCCGATTCGCTGAACGCCCTGAACGCGAGCGTGCTGCTCGGCGGTACGCGCCGCGACACCGCCGAAGGCATCGCTGTCACCACCACCGCCGATGAAGTGCTGGTCGACAACGCTGGCGCAGGCGTGCGTTTGCCTGAACTCTTGATCAGCGCCAACCAGCGCATCGACATCCGCCCTGGCAGCGAGTTGACGGCTGTGGGCGCGTCCTCGGTCGCGGCCCTGGCACCGAACGTCGTTGACGCGGCCAGTTCAGGTGCCTTCATTCGCCTCAGCTCAACCGGGCAAACGCAGGTTTCGCGCAGCAATGCTTCTGGCGCCGTTGGCGACGTGGCTGTGGCTGCAGGAGCGCGATTGACCGCGCAGACGTCTTTGTTGATTGACGCCACACGGTCGCTGGAGTCAGCGGGCACATTCAGCGTGGGTGGAGTCAACGGGCTGGGTGGCTCGCTGGCGCTTTCTTCAGGTCAGGTGAGCCTGGGTGAAACGCTTGGAGTTTCTTCGCCACTGGGCGGCCTGGTGCTGTCCAACGCCGACCTCGCGCGTTTCTCGGCGGTCGATGAACTGGTGTTGCGCGGTTACCGCTCGATCGACTTCATCGGCAACACGGCCTTGGGCGCGTCCGATCTGGCGCGTTTGACTTTGGACACGCCGCTGCTGCGCGGTCTGCCGTCGGGCACGGGGGCAACCGCACAAGCCAACGTGGCAGCGCGCGCTGTGGAGCTGCGCAACAGCAGCGGCGTGCGGGCGGCCGCAAGCACGGGCAGCGGTCGCTTCAGTTTGCAGGCGCAAACGCTCACGCTGGGGGAGGGCGGGCGCGCCATTTCTGGCTTCGATGTGGTGACACTGACGGCCAGCCAGCGGCTTGAAGGCGCCGGCAGCGGCACGCTGCAAGTGGCGGCGGCGCTGGAGCTGCAGACGCCCAAGGTGCTGGCCTTGGCCGGGTCCAAACAGAACATCAGCGCAGCGCAGACCGATGGCGCGACGCCGGTGTATCGCACACTGGCTGTCGGTAGTTCGGCACAGACGCCCGCTGCTACGGCGACAGACGCCAGTGGCGTGGGCGGTCAGTTCGCGCTGGAAGGTCAATCCATCGCCGTGTCGACAGCCATCCTGGCGCGATCGGGTGTAATTACGCTGTTGGCGCATGGCTCTGGCGCTGCCGATGGCGTGACGCTGGCTTCTGGTGCCTTGCTGGACGCGGCCGGTCAAAGCAAAGACTTCAACGGCAATCTCGCCTTGGCCGATGGCGGGCGTGTGTCCATCCGGGCTGGCGCGGGTGACGTGGTGGTGCAAAACGACGCCCAGGTCACAGTGTCAGCGGCGGCTGCGGGCGGCGCAGCGGGGCAATTGCAGCTGCAAGGCAAGGGTCTGACCCTGGCGGGCCGTCTACAAGGCTCCGCCGGCGACGGTCAACGCTCGGGCAGCATCGAACTGGACCTGGGTCACTTGGGCAGTTTCTCTGAGCTGAACACCGCCATCAACAAGGGCGGCTTTGCTCAAGAACGGGTGTTGCGCCAGAGAACCGGCGACATTGCGGTGACTGCGGCCGATAACGTGTCTGCAACCCGCGTCACTCTGAGCGCAGATGCAGGACGCATCGATGTGGCGGGCCGCGTAGGGGCAGGCTCGAAAGACCAAGGTGGTGCTCAAGTCTCGCTGTTTGCAACCACCGGCTTGACGCTGGCAGCGGGCAGCCAGATTCTTGCGCAGGGTGCGGGGCCGAGCGCGCGCGGTGGTGAAGTTCAGCTGTCCACACGCAGTGGCGGGCTGGTCTTCGACAGCGACGCCGTGATCGATGTTCGCGCAGGCCTTGGTGGCGCGGCGGGCTCGGTGGCGTTTGAGGTCCAGCGCGCCGCAGGTTCTGCGCTGCCCGGCTTGGCACTGGCCGGTACCGTCAAGCGCGCCAGCGCCGACGGCGGTTCGGTGGCTTCTGTGGATGTGCTGGCCACGCGACGGTATGTCGTCGGCACCAGCTTGACCGCAGCCGACATCGCTAACTATTCGGCGGACCACGCGGCCTTCATCGGCAGCGTGGCTGCAGCGCCAACTCCAACCGGCGTTACCCCACTGAAGGACGACGCCGGTGGCCTTTTCAGTGCCCGGGTTTTGGGAGCGGTTGAGCTGAACAGCGCCAGCAGCCTGCGTCTGGACGCGGCCTGGGACCTGAGCACCAGCAGCTGGCTGACTGAAAACCGGCCTGGCACGCTGACCATCCGGGCCTCTGGTGACCTGACTGTGGCGCAGTCCATCGGGCTGCCCAACGACAACCTCTTGGCCAGTGACAGCTGGAGCCTTCGTCTGACGGCCGGAGCCGACCTGGCCGCAGCCAACCCGTTGGCAACACAGGCCCGTACCACCACACCGCAAGGCAGTCTGCTGCTCACAGGTGCTGCCGCCCGCTTGCGCACTGGCACGGGTGACATCAGGCTTGCAGCAGCCGATGACATTCGGGTCAACAACGTTGCTGCGACGATCTATTCGGCCGGAAAGGTGGGCGTGGCCGATGGCGCCAACAACCGCTGGGCCGTGGATGGCGGCAGCATTTCCATGCTGGCGGGCGGCAACATCGCCTGGGTTGACGCCAACGAGTCCCGTGACCTGTGGGTTGCCGAGTGGCTGCGTCGACCACGGCTCGGCCCGGCGGCATTCATCACCGCGGGGCAACCCACCGATTGGTGGGTGCACAGGCCATTTTTCCGACAGGGCGTGGGCACACTGGCGGGTGGCAACGTGGATGTGCGCGCCGGCGGCGACGTGAACAACCTCACCGTGGCCCTGCCCACCACTGGGCGCACCTTCGTCGCTGCAGGTGTGCGGCAAGTGGACGTTCAAGGTGGGGGTGACTTGCGCGTTGACGCGGGTGGCGACGTCGTCGGTGGTTCGTTCCTGGTCGGTCGGGGTTTCGCCCGCGTCGAAGCGGCCGGTGACGTGGGCGCGCAGAAACCAACCCAGCTGTACCTGATGGGCGTGAGCAGCAACGCCATCCCCGAGAACGCGCGGGTCGAATTGGTGGCAGGGGGTTCGCTGTCTCTGAAGAACATTCAAAATCCAACCGCGCTGCCGATGGTCAACAGCGCTGGTACGGGCCCGGGTTTTGGCGGCCAGACGCCAGTCACCTTCTTCTCCTACTCCGCCAACAGTGGCGTCAGCCTGCTGAGCAAGAGCGGCACCGTTGGCTACACCGCATCGCTCGGTTCAGCATCCGATTGGCGCACCTTCGGGCCGGCCGTCGGCGGCACCTTTCTGGACGCGCCTGCGGCTTGGCCCGCCCATCTGCGCATCGTCGCTCTTGGCGGCGACATTCGCAACCGCAGCGCCACGGGCTCACCGCTGCTGACCTTTCCATCGCCTACGGCCGAGGTATCCCTGCTGGCCGGCCGCGACGTGATTGATCTGAGCCTTGCTGTTTCGGACCTCTTGCCCGCAGCAGCGGCAACGACCACTTCCGACCTGAATCGGCGTGTCTCGCTCAGTGGTGCCAGCCTCGAGTCGTCGGCGTCGCAGGCACGCATCGTTGAGCGCATGGTGGATGGGCCCTTTGTCGTTGATGTCCAGGCCTTGGAAGGCAGTATCAACTTCGCACTCGGTACGGGCTTGCGTTTTGCCCCTGCGGCAGTGAGTCGGCTGCAAGCGGGGGGCGACATCCTGGGCGCTCCGCTGTCGCTGCAAAACCTTTCGGCCAGCGACGTGTCGGTGGTGCGCGCAACCCATGGCGACATCAGAAACGTGCAGCGACTCAGCATCGCGGGGCCAGGACAGCTTCTCGTGCAAGCGGGTCGCAACATCGACTTGGGCGACTCCACGGTTCTTGCGCCACCCGGGTT
Organism: Rubrivivax sp.; assembly: GCA_031375065.1. GTDB lineage: Bacteria > Pseudomonadota > Gammaproteobacteria > Burkholderiales > Burkholderiaceae_C > Rubrivivax. The sequence continues at coordinate 22,234 of JANMHH010000337.1, forward strand.
TGGTGGCAACGCCGGCATCAGCGCAACGGGCCGAACCGAGAACCAGCAGATCGCCGACCCCAGAAGTGCGCGCGTGACGGTGGTGGCTGGTGTCAGTGGCCGCTTTGATCTGGCCGCCTTGGACGCGGTGTATGCCGACATCATCACGCTCAACTCGGCCGCGGCAGACATCTTGGCGCTCTACAGCCAGCTGGGCACCGAGCGTGACGCCGGTCCGGTGCTGGCAGCGGCCAACGTCGCGGAGTTGGCAAGCAGGGACCCGGTCTATACGCGGTTTGTGACACTCGACTCGAAGACACCGGGTGCACTGAAGGCCTACCAGGATGCATTGCGCAGCGCCAAGGTGCCCCTGGAGCCTACAGCCGACAGCGACGCTGCGGTAGTGCTCTATGCTTTGCTCAACACCGAGCGCGACTTGTCCAAGCTGAGGGCTGCAAACAGCTTGGCGGACCTGGCCACTGGGCCAGGTGGGCAGGTTTTCAGCAACTTCTTGGCATTGGGTGAACGCTACCCCTTGCTCTACACAGATTACGTGCAGCGTCGGTCAGCTGGAGCCGTTCCCTTAGGCGTAACCCCCATCGTCTTTTCAAACGCACTGAACAGCGTGCTCGCCAGGGCGCTGCCGGACGGTGCCGGAACTGGAAACATCTCCAGCTTTCAAACCTCGATCCAGACCTACGGCGGCAGCGACATCGACATCTGGGCCCCGGGCGGCAATGCCGTGGTGGGCCTGACCACCCCCGACAGTGACCGCGTGGTCGGTGTCCTGAGCAACGCTGGTGGGGCCATCCGCAGCGTTTTGGCGGGCAACCTCAACATCAACCAGGGCAAAGTCATCACCTTGCAAGGCGGTGACATCCTGCTCTTTTCCAGCCAAGGCAGCATCGACGCCGGGCGCGGCGCCAAGACTGCTGTGACCGCCAGTGGAGAGACGGGCAGTGGCATCCAGACGCTGACTTCGGATCCTGACGGCCTGGGTCCATTGACAGCGCCGCGGCCCGGTAACGTCTATCTCTTTGCACCTGCGGGCACGATCGACGCGGGTGAGGCCGGCATTCGGTCCAGCGGCAACATCGTCCTCAACGCCCAGACGGTGCTAAACGCAACCAACATCAGCGCGGGCGGTACGAGCGCGGGTGTACCGCAGGTACAGACTGGCAGTGTGGCCTCTGCATTGGCCAGCAGCGCTGGCGCGCCTACAGGCAGCAAGGCCGCGGAGGAGACCGCCAAGGCCGCCAGCGAGGCCGCGAAGAAGGCCGCTGCCGCGCCCCCGGCACCCAAGCTCACCGTTCTGAGCGTGGAAGTGCTGGGCTTCGGCGACAAGAACTGCAAAGAAGACGACAAGGAATGCTTCGCCAAGTGAATGCAACTCGCACCGAGGCCGGCTCCATGCGCATCCTCAACGTGATCCACTCCGTCAACCCCGAGTCCGGCGGCCCTTCAGAAGGCCTGCGCCAGATGTGCCAGGCCACGCACCGCCTGGGCCACTTGCAAGAAGCGCTGACGCTGGACTCTCCAGGCGAGCCCTGGGTGAAGGCCTTTCCGGGGCCGGTGCATGCGGTGGGCCCGCGGGTCACCAACTACGGTTACACGGCCGAGTTGCAACCCTGGCTGCGGGCCAGTGTGCGCAACTACGACGCGGTCATCGTGCATGGCTTGTGGCAGTACCAGGGCCTGGCCACCTGGCGCGTGTTGCGGCATGAAAAGGTGCCCTACTTTGTTTACCCGCACGGCATGCTCGACCCGTGGTTCAAGCAGCGTTACCCACTGAAGCATTTCAAGAAGCAGCTGTACTGGCGTTGGGTTGAAGAAAAGGTGCTGCGCGACGCCAAGGCCGTGCTCTTCACCACCCTGGAAGAAGCGCGGCTGGCGGCCAACACGTTTTTGCCCTACCGCGCGCAGCCGCTGAACATGGGCTACGGGCTGGCCTTGGACAGCACTGCAGAAGCCGCCACGGCCGAAGACTTTTACGCCGAGTTTGGACCACTGCGCGGCAAACGTCTGGTGCTGTTTCTGGGCCGCATCCACGCCAAAAAAGGCTGCGACTTGCTGATCGACGCGTTTGCTGCAGCTGCGGCCGCGCATCCCAGCCTGCACCTGGTGATGGCCGGGCCCGACCTGACCGTTTTGCGCCCCGAACTGGAACGACAGGCCGCACGTTTGGGCGTGGCCGACCGCATCACCTGGACTGGCATGCTCACGGGCGCGCGCAAATGGGGCGCGCTGCGCGCCGCCGAGGTGTTTGCGCTGCCATCGCACCAAGAAAACTTTGGCGTTGCGGTGGCTGAAGCGCTGGCCGTGGGCTGCCCCGTGTTGCTGTCAACCCAGGTCAACATCTGGCAGGAAATTGTGGCCGCCGGTGCCGGCTTGGCGGAACCCGACACCACAGCGGGCACGGTGGCCCTGCTGTCGCGCTGGCTGGCCTTGACGCCCGCGCAATGCGCGCAGATGCAGCGGGCTGCCGTTGACTGTTACCAAACCCACTTCCATGTCGCCGCGGCAGCCCAGCGCTTGGTTGACCTGGTGGCCCAGCACAAACAGGCCGCAACAACGCGCTGAGTTTGGGGTCGAGTCACAGGGCTGCCACACGCGAACGCCACAGTCCGATGTTTTGCACGCGCTGTTGGTGGCCTCCGCATGAAGACCCTGTCCTTGTTCGTTCTGTTTGTGGTGCAACTGCTGGGCTCAGGGTCGGCGCTGGCCGCCTGGAACGCCGACTGGCCCAAGCGCGTGAAGGTCACGATCAACACCGCAGCGGATGGTGTGCCCATCACCGCGGCCAGTGACAACGTGCCCGTGCTGGTGCGCCTGCACACCGGCAACTTCCAGTTTCTGGACGCCAAGCCCGACGGTTCGGACCTGCGGGTGGTGGCGGCCGACGACAAGACACCGCTGAAGTTCCACATCGAAAAGTTCGACGGTGTCAATGAACTCGCCTTGGTGTGGGTTCAGGTGCCGCGCGTGAACCCCGGCGCCAAGGCCGACTTTGTCTGGCTCTACTACGGCAACCCCAAAGCGGTACCGGCGGGCGACACCAAGACCAGCTACGACAGCAGCCAGGGCTTGGTCTACCACTTCGCCGAAAACGAGGCCACACCACAAGACGCCACAGCCAACGCCAACCACGCGCTGGCCATGACCGCCAAGCCCGTGGCTTCGGGTCTCAGCGGGGCGGGTGCCAGCTTTGACGGCCAAGCGGATTTGAAGGTCAACGTGACGCCCAGCCTGAAGGCGGGTGCCGGTGGCTGGACGGTGTCGATGTGGATCAAGGCCACCGACGCCAACGACGCGGTGTTGATGCGCCAAGTCGAAGGTGCGAATGCCCTGACTTTGGCTTTGCGGGGCGGGGCGCTGGTTGCCCAGGCCGGTACGCTGAGCGCGCCACCCGGCGGCAAGCTGGAGGCTGGCGTTTGGCAGCATGTGGCGCTGGTGGTGAAAGAGGGCATAACGGTTTACCTGAATGGCAAAGAGGTCTCGCGCGCCAACATCTCGGTGGCCCAGATGGCAGGTCAGCTTACCTTTGGCACGGGCTTCAAAGGTGAGCTTGACGAACTGCAGGTGGCCAACGCCGCACGCAGTGCCGACTGGCTGGCACTGGCTGCGGGCGCCCAGGGCCCGGACCAGAAGCTGGTGGCCGTTTCAGTGCCCGACGGTGAGGCCAAGACCGAAGGCGAGGCGTCCTACCTGAAGATCTTGCTCAGCGCGGTCACCATCGACGGCTGGGTCGTCATTGCGCTGCTGGCGGTGATGTTCGTGGTGAGCTTCTGGGTCATGATTTCCAAGGCTTTTTTGGTGCGCCGCCTGGCCCAGGACAACGAGCGCTTCATGAAGCACTTCGCCAAGCTCATGGACAACATCCAACCCGGCCAGAACCCGGGTGAACGCGAGAAGGCCGAACGCGACGTGGCAACGCACTTTGGTGCGTCACCGCTGTACCGCTTGTACGCCGCTGCGGTGCACGAACTGCACTCGCGCTTCGATGCCTACAAAAAGGCAGGCCGCGAGCTGCTGATCAACGACAACGCGCTGTCGGCCATCAAGGCCACCGTCGACGCGCGCCTGGTGCGTGAGCTGCAAGGCCTGAACAGCAAGCTGGTGGTGTTGACGATTTCGATCGCCGGCGGCCCCTTCCTGGGGCTGCTGGGCACGGTGGTGGGCGTGATGATCACCTTTGCCGCCATCGCTGCAGCCGGTGACGTCAACGTCAATGCCATCGCCCCGGGCATTGCGGCGGCCCTGGTGGCCACCGTGGCGGGTTTGGCGGTGGCCATTCCTTGTTTGTTTGGCTACAACTTTCTGACCAGCCGCATCGGTGAACTGACCGCCGACCTGCATGCCTTTGTCGACGAGCTCGTCACGCGCATTGCTGAGAAACACGCGGCCTGAACCCGGGCCGCGGCACCTGCTCTTGAGGACTGAACCATGAAGATGCAAGCTGGCGGCAAGGCCTACGACGAAATCAACGTGGTGCCCATGCTGGACCTGAGTTATGTGCTGTTGGTGATCTTCATCATCATGACCACCGCTTCGGTTCAGGGCATCAAGGTCAACCTGCCCAAGGCCAGTGCCACGCCCAGCCTGGCCAAGCCGCAGACCAAGGCCATCACGGTGCGTGACGACGGGCAAATCTTCCTGGACACCTACCCCGTCACGCTGCAAGAGCTGGAAGACCGCCTGCGCCAGATCAAGGCCGTCAACCCCAACTTCCCCGTGGTGATCAAGGGTGACGCCAAGGTCAGCTACGAAAAGGTGGTGGACGTGCTGGACCTGATGGGCCGGCTGGACATCACGCAGCTGGGCCTGGTGACACAACGTCTGGTGAAGTAGCCGGCGCGTTTCAACGACGCTCCAGCAGCCACCCCAGCGACCGATGGACAGCCACGACTTTGAGCCCTTGCCGCCGCAGCGCGCCTCCTGGAAGGGGCGGCTGTTGGGCGGGATGCTGGCGCTGGCCTTTTTGGCCGGTACGGCCTGGCTGATCGTCAGCAACCTGGGTGGCCAAAAAGCGCCCAAGAAGCCGGGCGTCCAACAGGTGGCCATCCTCAAACAGCCACCACCGCCACCGCCCAAGCCGCCCGAGAAACCGCCCGAGCCGCACAAGATCAAAGAAGAAGTCAAGATCGACCAGCCCAAACCCGACCCCGTGCCCGACAAGCCGGCTGACCCGGCGCCAGCCGACAAGCCGCTGGCACTGGACGCCGATGGCGCTGCTGGCGCCGACGGTTTTGGCCTGGCCGCCAACCGTGGCGGACGCGACATCACCACCATTGGCAACGCCACTGGCGGCGGTGGCACGGGCCGCTATTTCACCGGCTTGCTTCAGCGCAACTTTTTCGAAGCCTTGGCGCGCAACCGCAAGGCGCCACAAGACGAGTTCAGCGTGGTGGTCAAGGTCTGGATCGGCGAGGACGGGCGCATCCAGCGCACCAGCATCGTCAACGGCTCGGGCAATGCCGAGCTGGACCAGTTGATCACCGCCACCCTGGCCGAAATGGCCCCGCTGCGCGAGGTGCCGCCCGGCAACTTGCGCCAGGTGCAACTGCGCCTGAACCGCCGCGCCTGACGCCCCATCCTGCTGCTGTAAAGCACGGCTGCCCCCAACTTTGTTCACCTGACGTCTATGCACCCTTCCATCATTCAACCTCGCTGGCGCTTGGGTCCGATTGCCTTGGCGCTGGCGGTCGGCTCCTGGTGCCTGCCCGCTCACGCCGCCGACGCCGATGTCGAGCGTGTTCGTGCCACCACCACCAAGCTCATCAACATGCTGCTGGAGCAGGGTCTGATCACCCGTGCGAAGGCCGATGAGCTGCTGAAGGAAATGGATGCGCCGGCTGCCCGCCCGCCGGCGCCGGCCAACGCTTCCGCCACTGCGTCCTCCGCAACACCGGCCGCTGCCCCAACCCCCGCCACCACGGTTCGGGTGCCCTTTGTGCCGGAGTTTGTGCGCAAGGAAATCAAGGACGAGTTGCGCGCCGAGTTGTCAGCCCAAGCCCGCCAAGAAGGCTGGGCCGGGCCTGGCACCGTGCCCGCCTGGGTGCGCGGCCTGCGTTGGGAGGGCGACCTGCGCAGCCGCTTTCAAAGCGACCAGTTCGATCCGCTCAACGCGCCTGCCATCGGCATCGTCGAGACCAACCGTGCGCGTGCACTGACGCTGGTCAACACCACCGAAGACCGCCAGCGGCTGCGGGTTCGTGCGCGCTTGGGCATGGCTATCACCGCCGACAGCAACTGGAGCGGCAATGTGCGCCTGACCAGCGGCAGCACCACCGACCCGGTCTCTGCCAATCAAACCCTGGGCAACTACGGCAACCGTTTCACCGTGGCATTTGACCGCGCATCGATTCGCTACCGGCAAGGTGGCCAATTCAACCTGGTGGCGGGGCGTTTTGGTAACCCCTGGTTTGGCACCGACCTGGTCTGGGACAGCGACCTGGCCTTCGACGGTGTGGCGGCACAGTGGACGCCTTTGGTCAGCACCTGGGGCAAGGCTTTTGTGACTGCAGCTGCGATGCCGGTGCAGGAAGTGGAGCTCAGCAGTGCCGACAAATGGCTCTACGGCGTGCAGGTGGGCATGGAGTGGCCGGGCCGCGGCTTGGTGTCGGGCAAGGTGGGTGTGGGCTACTACCACTTCAGCAACCTGGTGGGGCAGGCCAATGCCGCCGGGTCCAGCCTGAACGACTTCACGTCGCCGGCCTTCGCGCAAAAGGGCAACACCTACTTCAACATTTCTTCAGACCCCGCGCGGCCGCTGCTGGCTCTGGCGTCGGACTACCGGCTGGTCAACCTCACCGGCAGCATCAGCATGGTGACCATCGGCTACAAGAACCTGGTGCTGACGGCCGACTACGTGAAGAACCTGGGCTTCAAGGCCGGGCCCGTCTCGGCCCGCGTCGGCACGGCCGTGGCGGCTGAAACCGACGGCTACCTGTTGCGCGCGTCGCTGGGTGATGAAGATGTGGACGCCCCGCACCGCTGGCAGGTCTTCTTCTCGTACAAGAACCTCAAGCGCGACGCCGTGCCCGATGCCTTCACCGACAGCGACCTGCGCGGCGGCGGCACCGACGTCAAGGGCTACAGCCTGGGCGCCAGTTATGGCCTCGGCAAGAACACGGCGGCCACCTTGCGTTGGCTCAGCGGTGATGCAGTCTCAGGCGCGCCGCTGTCGTTGGACTCGCTGCGTGTGGACCTGTCAACGCGCTTTTGAGCTTTGCTCAGAGCGCAACCTGTCCTGAACCCGTTGATCTTGGCCCCAAGGAACCCGGTGATGTCCTCATTCAATCTCATGCAATCCGTGCGCTGGCCGCAGCGGCTGGCTTGGCTGCTGTGCGCATGGGCGTGCACAGCCCCGGCACTGGCGCAACCAGACCGCGCCGCTGAAAAGGCCGCACGCCGCCAGCAACAGCAATTGCAGCAATTGCAGGAGCAGGTCAGCAAGGCGCAGGCCGAAAAGAGCAAGGTCGAGCAAGACCGTGGCGCGGTGGAGCAACAGCTCAAGATCAGCTCCCAAGCCGCGGCCCGGGCCAGCGGCGCGCAACGTGCGGCGGTTGAGCGTGCCAAGGCGCTGGAAGCCGACAAGGCCGGCCTGCAGACCAAGGTGGCCGAACTGGAAAAGGCCCTGGAACAGCAGCGTTTGGCCGCCGATCAACTTCGGACCGAAAAAGATCGCGACTTGAGCGCAGCCACTCAGCGATTCAAGGCCATGGAAGGGCAGAGCACGGACTGGCAACAGCGGTTTGGGCAGCAGGTGCGGCTGACCACCGAGTGCAGCAACAAGAACGACCGCCTGTTCAAGATCAGTGCCGAACTGCTGGACCGTTGGCGCGGCAAGACCGCGATGGATGCGCTTCGTCAACGTGAGCCCGTGCTGGGCTGGACCGATGTGCAGATGTTCAACCAGGTCCAGGAATACCGTGACAAAGCCGACCTCGAACGATTTGTTCCCCGTGTTGAACGCAACTGAGCGGGGTCGCGGTCGCGATCGCCGTCGCGCCAGAGTGGCCCTGTCCGCGGTGGTGCTGACGTGGGTCTTGAGTGGCTGCTCCAGTTTGGGGGCGTGGTGGCCTGCAGGGGCTGCAGTTGGCGCCGGGGGCTCTGGCGGCAGTGCGCCGGCTTCGGCCGGGGCCAGAGCCAGCGCTGAAGGCGGTGGCACAGACATCGCGCTGCCCTGGGGCACACCCGCTGCGGCCTTGCGTGCGTCACCCGACCCACTGCCCGCGGCAGCAACGGCCCGCGTCGAAGACCCGGCCTACCGCATCGGCCCCGAAGACGGGCTGGAGATATCCGTCTGGAAAGACGAAACCCTGAAGTCCACCACCTTGGTCCGGCCCGATGGCGGCATTTCCTTTCCTTTGGTGGGCGACCTGCCCGTGGCCGGAAAAACCGCCAGCGAGGTGCGCGAGGAAATCGCACGCCGCCTGAGCCGCTTTGTGCCTGAAGCGGAGGTCACGGTGTCGGTGGTGCGCGTGGCCAGTTACCGCGTCTACGTGATCGGCCGGGTCAACCGCCCGGGCGACTTCGCCGTGGGTCGGCCGCTCGATGTGTTGCAGGCCCTGACCCTGGCCGGCGGTTTGACGCCCTTTGCGGTGGAAGACGAGATTCGCATCATTCGGCGGGAAGCGGGTCGGCAGGTGACGATTCCGTTCAACTACGCGCGCCTGAGAAAACAAGGCGATCTGTCGCAGAACATCACCTTGCGCAGCGGAGACGTGCTGCTGGTGCCGTGATCCGCCGGCAGCGGAGTTGGCCCGTTCTGCACCGGCCCGTGTGTCACCGGACCGTGTCGCAGCGGCTTGCGCTGCGCCAGGTCTGGATGGCCTGCGCGCTGGCCCTGCCGCTGGCCGCGCAGGCCCAAGCCTGGACCTGGCAGCCCAACGCCTCGGCCCGCAGCGAAAGCAACAGCAACCCCAGCCTCGTGGCACAACCGGGCGCCGTGCGCACCACGTCGACGGTGTCCACCCGGGTGGCAGCAGCCCGCACCACCGAAAACACCGAGACCCGCGCCGACACCGAACTGATCCTGTCACCCAGCGACAGCAGCCCCGAGCGCAGGCTGCTGGGGCAGCTGGCTTTGAGCCACCGGCTGAGCGAACCGCGAAACACCTGGTCGGCATCGCTCAAGACCCAGGCCGATCGCAGCCTCGATCGACCCAACTCGGCCGCTGACGTGGGGGCGGGCGCCAACGAGCGCAATGTCAGCGACGCCCAGCTGTCCTGGATCCACCAACTCAACGAGCGGCTGAGCAGCGAAACCGACGCCAGCTACAGCCGCACGCGCTATGGCACGCTGACCACGGGCAGTGACTTTGACCTGTGGGCCTTGAACGCCGGGCTTCGCTACCGGCTGCGTGAAACCACCCAGATGGGCGCCACCATCAACCAGACCCAGCAGCGTGCCGCAGGCAGCAGCCAGCCCACCACCATCAGCGGCTGGCGCGTGTCGGCCAGCGAGTCGCTGTCCGAGAACAGTTCGGTCACGCTGTCGGTGGGGCAGTCCAGCACCACACGCGGCTTCACCCAGCGCTCGCTGGTTTGCCCTTTGCAGGTGCAGTTTTGCCAAGGTGGCTTGGTGGCCTACGTGGTGGCCGAGTCCAGCCAAAAGGTGCGCAACCGCGACTTGCAGTACAGCGTTTCGGCCGATCTGCGCTGGAGCGAAACCACCCAGCTGGCCCTGCGCCTGTCACGCGCCTTGGCCACCAACGCCTTGGGGGTGACACGCGACGACCGCCTGGGCCTGAATGTCAACCGCGCCTTTTCAGAAACCACCAGCGCCAGCCTGGCCTACGACGAGTCGCGCTCGCGCGCCGACGGTTCACTGCCGGGCGCTGGCGCACCCACCTTGCGGGCCTTGAGCCTGACGTTGGCGCACCGGTGGGACGAACGGTGGTCTGTGAATGCCCAGCTGTTGCAGCGCCACTACAGCAGCACAACCCCGCAGCTGAGGGCTCAGGCCACCGTCTTTTCCATCAGTTTGCAATATCAGGGCGGCATAGTGTCAGTTTCGCGTTGACAGGCGCCCCGCTTTTTAGCCCTTTCGACCTGTCCCCCTGTCCCCCTGCACACCCGCACAGCCGTTTTCTCGCTTCTTGAGCCCCGCCCCATCACAACCCCATGGCCACCGACACTGAAGACGCTCTGCCCCTTGCGCCTGCGGACGGTCAGGGCAAGTCCCTGTCCGACTATGCGCGTGTGCTGCGTCGCCGCAAGTGGCTGGCCATGGGCGTGTTCTTGCTGCTGCTGCTGTCGAGTGTGGCGGTGGCGTTGTTGCTGCCCTCGGTCTACCGATCCACGGCCACCATCCTGATCAAGGAACAAGAGATCCCTCAAGAGCTGGTGCGTTCCACGGTGACCAGCTATGCCGACGAGCGCATCCAGGTCATCAGCCAGCAGGTCATGACACGGGCCACCTTGCTCGACCTGGTGGACAAATACAGCCTCTACGGCAAAGCCCGCCAACGCGAAACCAGCGAAGAAATACTGGAGCGAATGCGGCGCGACATCAAGCTCACGCCCATCAGCGCCGAAGTGACCGACCGCCGCACCGGTGCACCCGTCAAATCCACCATCGCGTTCACAGTGTCTTACGACAGCGAAGTGGCGGCCAATGCGCAAAAAATCGCCAGCGAGCTGACCACCCTGTTCCTGAATGAAAACGTCAAGAACCGTCAGCAAAAGGCGGCCGAGACCACGTCTTTCCTGGAAGAAGAGCTGGCCCGTGTCAGCCAGCACATGTCGGACGTCGAGCAACAGCTGGCCGACTTCAAGCGCCGCAACCAGGGCCGCACACCCGACCTGGGCTTGTCCAACGTGGTGGGAACCGAGCGCGCAGAGAGCGAAATGCAACGGGTGGACCGCGAGTTGGCCTACCTCAGCGACCGCCGTGTGCAACTGCAAGCCCAACTGCTGGAGACGCGCCCTCAGGCGCCGTTGGCGGCGGGCGGTGCAGGGCTGCTGGAGCCCGACGAGCGCTTGCGCGCCCTGCAACTGCAGCTGACCACCGCGCAGGCCCAGTTCAGCGAAGAGCACCCGGACGTGCGGCGACTCAAGCGCGAAATTGGCCAGCTGCAAACGCAGACCCGGCCGCAGGCCGCGTCAGACGACCGAGAACTGGCCCTGGCGCGGCTGGAGCAGCAGTTGGCCGATCTGCGCCTACGGCTGTCCGACGCGCACCCCGACGTGGTCAAGCTGCGGCGCACCTTCAACAGCTTGCGCCAAGCGGCATCGTCGGAGCTGGCGGCTTCAGCGGCACTGCCCAAAGGGCGGGCCGACAACCCGCTTTACCTGTCCCTGAAAACCCAGATCGAAACCGCCGGCGGCCAGATCGACATGCTGCGTGCCGAGCGCAAACAACTGCAGGAGCGGCTGTCGCAGCTGACCACCCGGGTCTCGCAGGCCCCCGAGGTCGAACGCGAGTACCTGGAACTGGTGCGCGACCAGGATTCGTCGCGTGCACGCTTTCGCGAACTGCGCGACAAGAGCTTGCAGGCCCAGGTGGCCGAACAACTGGAACGCAGCCGCAAGGCCGAGCGCTTTACCGTCATCGAGCCGCCCATCTTTCCAGAACGCCCCAACCGCCCCAACCGGCAGCTGATCATGATGATGGGTGTGGTGTTGGCTTTGGTAGGCGCCGTGGTGGCCGTGGTCTTGCGCCAGGCCATGGACCAAACGGTGAGCAGCGCACGTGATGTGATGCGCATTCTGCAAGTGCCGGTGCTGGCCATGGTGCCCGCCTTGCCCTTGGCGGTGTCGGCGGAGCGGCGCCACCGCGTGTGGCTGTTTGGCGCGCTGGGCCTGGCGGTGCTGGGCAGCATGGCGGCGGCGGTCTTTCACCAATTCTGGATGCCGCTGGACGTGGCTTGGTACGTGTTGCTGCGAAGGGTGGGCGGATGAAAGCCCCGACAGCAGATCCCCTGGCCATGAGCGGAATCCACCCCTTGATCAACGATGCGACAGCCGCCGTGGCGCCAGCCGTGTCCCAGCACAGCCAGACCCCGCAAGCCGATCCCCTTGGGGCGCACAGCCAGAGCGAAACAAGGCTCAAGCCGCTGCAGATCAACTACACCCAGACCCGGGTGATGCCCGATGCACTGGAGCGCCTTCAGCGTGTGCACGGCGTGTTGCGGCCAGACCGCTCGGAGTTGGCCGAGACCTTCAAGATGCTGCGCAACCAGCTTTTGCAGCGCATGCGTGGCCAGGGGCATTCCGTGCTGGCCGTGAGCAGCCCGCGTCACATCGCGGGCAAGTCGCTGACGGCGGTGAATCTGGCGCTGGCCCTGGCCGCAGAACTGGACAGTTCGGTGCTGTTGGTGGACGGCGACCTTTCGGGCCAGGGGCTGCAAAAACTGTTTGGCATTGAAGGCCAACCGGGACTGAGCGAGCACCTGACGCAGGGCCTGCCCATTCCGCAACTCTTGATCAACCCCGGCGTGCAGCGGCTGGTGTTGTTGCCGGCCGGGGCAGGCAGCAAGCAGCAGTCGGCCGAGTTGTTGGGTACACGGGCCACGCAGCATTTGGTGCAGGAGCTGAAAACCCTGTACCAGGACCGCACCGTGATCGTGGACCTGCCGCCTTTGCTGGACACCGCCGACGCCCTGGCGTTCTTGCCTTTGGCCGACACCACCTTGCTGGTGGTGGAAGAGCACGGCACCACCTTGGCCGACATCGAAGCCGCCAACGAGTTGTTGGCGCCCTACAACTTGATCGGCGCTGTGATGAGCAAGCCCGCGCCCAAACCCAAGCGGGGCCGCACGCCGTGGGGGCGTTGGTTGGGGCGTGGCCGCACGGCTTGAAAGCCCGATGAGATGAAGCTGCTGCTGATCAGCATGAACTACAGCCCGGAGCTGACCGGCATTGGCAAGTACTCGGGTGAAATGGCCACGGGCCTGGCCGCACGCGGCCACGAGGTGAGGGTCGTCTGTGCACCGCCCTATTACCCGGCTTGGCAGATCAGCCCGCCCTACAACGGCTGGCAATACACCCGTCAGATGGAACAGCCAGGGGTCGCCGTCTACCGCTGCCCAGTGTGGGTGCCACGCAAGCCCAGCGCCGCGCGGCGCCTGCTGCACCAGGCTTCGTTTGCCCTGAGCAGTTTTCCGGTGGTGCTGGGGTTGGCCTTGTTCTGGCGGCCGCAGGTGGTGTTGGTGGTGGCGCCGGCCACCGCTTGTGCACCAGCGGCCTGGTTGGGTGCGCGCATCAGCGGCGCAAAATCGTGGCTGCACGTTCAAGACCTGGAGCTGGACGCAGCCTTCCAGCTGGGCTTTTTGAGTGGCCAGCGTTTGCAGCGCTGGGCACTGCGCGCAGAGCGTGGCTTGTTGCGCGCCTTCGATCGGGTGTCCACGGTTTCGGGTCGCATGCTGGACAAGGTGCGGCAAAAGCAGGTTGATGAAAACCGCACCAGCTTGCTGCTCAATTGGGTGGACCTAAGCGTGGTCGACCCGCTGGCTGACGCCGCCGCCGCGCACGAGCTGCGGGCCACCTTGGGCCTGCTGCCCAGCCAGAAGGTTTTGCTCTTTTCGGGCACCATGAACCGCAAGCAGGGCCTGCAGGTTTTGCTGCAGGCAGCGCAGTTGCTTGAATCACGCCGTGACCTGGTCTTTGTGTTGTGCGGTGGCGGCGAGATGCGTCCCGCCTTGGAAGCCGCTGCCGCAGGGCTGGGCAACGTGTGCTTTCTGGATTTGCGCCCCGCAGCCGAGCTCGGGGCCTTGCTGGTGATGGCAGACATCCACCTGCTGCCACAACTGCGCAACGCGGCCGACCTGGTGATGCCGTCCAAACTGGGCGGCATGCTGGCCAGCGGCCGGCCCGTGATTGCCGGCGCCGACGCGGGCAGCGAGATTGCCCGCTTCATTGAGGGCTGCGGCGTGTGCGTGGAGCCCGAATCAGCCAGCGCCTTTGTGCAGGCGGTGCTGAACCTGTGCGACGACGACAGCCGCCGCCACCAGCTGGGCTTGGCCGCGCGCCAGTTGGCCCATGACAAGCTGGCTTTCAACAGCGTGCTGGATGGTTTGGACCTGGAGCTGAAGGCGCTGCTGCGGTAGCTTGGCAGGCTCAGGTGTTGCAGTCACCCGCTGATGGGGCAGGCGGGCTTGCCGCAGGCCGAAGAGATTCACCGCCGGCACGGCCCGCACAAACTTGGCGTTACGCTGCCGCGCCGCAGGATTGGACGCCGCGCGGCGTGTCAGCCCTTGCGCCGCAGGAAGGCGAGCATAGGCCCCAGGCCGCACAGCAGCAACCAGGCAGTGGCGGGCAGCGGAACGACGGTCGCGGGATTGCTGACGAAGGAGGCGCTGTCGCCATTGGCAAACCCTTGTGCGTGCAAGCCGATCCGCAGAGCAGGGGCACCATTCTGGTCAACGGTTTGGCCGTTCAGCGCCGCAACCACGTCAAACAAAGTCTTGCCGTTGATGGTGTTGAAGACGACCGCGATCTGCTCCCCCGGGTTGGCGCCATTGGGTTGCGTGGGTGGGTCGGAGTCTGCGGAAAAGCCGGCCGTCGTCTGGAACTGAGGCGTCATCGATTGACCGCCCGGAAGGTTGCCCGGCGAAGCGCCTTGCGAGAAGTTTGTGCCGGTCGAATTCCGAACCGCCGCGATGCCCAGCAGCGTACCGTCGTCGAAGTACAAGTCCGTGATCGACGAGGCTGCCGGGCCGATGTTTCGGAAAGTGAACAGCACCTGTCCGGCCAAGGCACCGGAGAACACATCCGTCACGTCCACCGCAAACTGCGACTGTCCGACGGCGCACGCGCCGGCTACGCCGGTGGAGATGCACCGAAAGTCGAAACTGGCCAGGGCAGCCTGGGCAGGCGCTGCCGCGCAAATGCTCATGGCCGCCATGAGCTTCACCGAATATCGCATCACAATCCTCCTGAACAGACGCCGGGTGGCCCGAAGGATGTACTCAGGCCTCATCACTCCCAAGGTTAGCAATGAACCATGTCAGCACACCCCGGAATCCGCCTGCGGCGACTGATCCGGACGGAGCAGGTCCAACGTCTGTGGCTGAGTCGGCCGAAATCGATCACTCCAACTTCAGCAACTTCGGTACAAGACGGGCACTCCAAGGGCGATGCCGTCCTCGCTTTCACGGGGTAGGCTGAAAATCCGGGCCAGGGGCAACAGCCGTTCGATCGACGAACAAGGTTCCGAGTGCCGCAAGGCCAGGATCGAATCGACCCTTCAAATCTTGCCGGCAAGCCCGATTCCCATGCGCTCCATGGCATGCCGGACGGCCTGCTTCAGCACCGTGGTTTTGAGGCCGAGCTTGTCTATGCACTGACCGTTCATCACCCCCGCCAGGCCATGCACGGTGGACCAGATGTACAGCGCGTCGAGTTCGACCGCCTCGCGCATGGCCGCCGAGTCGCCATGCATGCGCCGCAGCACACCACGCAGCACGTCGAAGGCATGTGTGGCATCGGTGGCTAAATCGAATTCTTCAGCGGATGCCGGCCAGGTTGTGCTGAACATCAGCCGGTACTCCAGTGGATGCTGGTGCGCATAGGCCAGGTACTGGATTCCGAGGGACTCCAGGTCCTGTTCGGGGTCGTCGAACCGGGGTCGCGCGTCCAGATGCGCAGCAAAGCGCTGGAAGCAACGGCGCATCACCTCGGCCAGCAGGTGGTCGCGGCTGGGGTAATGCTTGTACGGCGCCTGGTGCGACACGCCCAGCTTGCGCGCCACGTCGCGCAGGCTCAGGTTCTCGATGCCGCGCTCGGCAATGACCTCCTGTGCAGCTTCGATACAGGCGTCACGCAGTTCCAGCGGTGGCTCAGCGGTATTCTTCTTGGCGGGCATGCAGTTTCGGAAAGCGATCCAGGTGTCGCCCGAAGCTACCACAGCGATTCCCCGTCCCGCGCATCGATGCACAGCGATCTTTCAGCCCCAGTTCTCAGCTCGGCAGGCGCTCGCTGGTTCCAATCTGGTGTGCCGTCCTGCCCTTCATCACTTGCATGATGACCAGCGCCCAGCAGCCTTACCTCTGCGTCGTAGGGGAATGGGCCCCACTCATTTGGCGACCTTGATGTCGATGACCAACTCCTTGGCGTCGGCTGCCACCTTGAACATCGCTTCATCAAAGCGCGGTGCGCGCATATTGGGGCGGGCATTGTTGGACACGCCCCACTGTTCGGTGGGCAGGCCTACGAAATTGGCGTCCACGCGCTTGTTGCCGTTCAGGTCGTGCCCGATGGAGACCGCGTAGGTTCCTTCGGGCACGTCACTGAAGCGGCAGGTCACGCCCTTGGCGTCGGCTGCCTGCCAGAGCTGACGGGCGCTGCTGCTGTCTTTTGGAAAACCCACAGGGCCGGCGAAGAGGGAACAGCCCACCTGACCCAGTGGTTCGGACAGTCCGGTGATGCGGACCGTCACTTCCGCGGCACCGGCAGCGACGGGCAGCGCAAATGCTATTGCCGTCAGAGGCGCAAACAAGCGCCAGATGCTGCGGGTGCGGACCGCCAATGTCTTTTCAAAGGTCATGACTCTGCTCCAGGTTGTGCAGCGCGATTGCGGCACGGTGTGCAACAAAAAACGCGCCACGGGTTGACAGTGTCAACGACTGTAGGAAGAATGGTAGACGTTGTCAACTTATGTTCAAACCGATGACCAAACCTATGGTCGAACCTGCATCACCCCTGCACGTTGAAGCTTCCGTCACGCCTGGGAAAGTCGGCGGTGCGGCCGCGGCCGCGGCCGGCTGGCGCACCTTCCGCATTGCCAGCGCCGCAGGCTTCCTGGTGCTGCTGGACACCACGGCCGTGGTGGCGGCCTATGCACCGCTGCGTGCGCACTTCAGTTCTGTATCTGCGGCTGATTTGTCGTGGACGCTGAACGCCTACACCGTGCTCTTCGCGGCCTTGCTGGTACCCGCTGGCCGCTTGGCAGACCTGATGGGCCGCAAGCGCATCTTCCTGCACGGCCTGACGCTCTTTGTCTTTGCATCCGCACTGTGCGCCTGGGCCCCAGGCATTGGCACCCTGATCGCCGCACGGGCGCTGCAGGCCGTGGGCGCAGCGATGCTGACGCCCGCTTCACTGGCCCTGGTGCTGGGCGCCTTTCCGCGCGAGAAGCGGGCGGCCGCCGTGGGCTTGTTCAGCGCCCTGGGTGCGCTGGCAGCAGCTGTAGGGCCGGCTTTCGGCTCGTGGGTGATCGAGGTGTCCTCGTGGCGATGGGTGTTTCTCATCAACCTGCCACTGGGCCTGCTGCTGTGGCTGACAGCGCGACAGCACCTGCAGGAGTCCACCAGCCCCGAGACGGGCGCCCGCCCCGACTGGCTGGGCATCGCCTTGCTCGTCCTGGGCACGGGCGCGGTAGCCTGGGGCATCGTGCGCAGTGAATCGCCGGGCTGGATTCAGCCGCTGGCGGCGGTGGCCTTGGGCGCAGTCTTGCTCATTCTTTTTGGGTTCTGGGCACGCGGCCGGCCCGCGGCGGCACTGGACCTTTCGCTCTTCGAGGACCGCAGTTTTTTGTTTGTCAATCTCGCCACCGCGGTGTTTGGCACGGCCTTCACCGCGATGTTCCTGAGCTCGTTTCTGTTCCTCATGGGCATCTGGGCTTACCCGCAAGGGCTGGCCGGCTGGGCCGTGACGCCAGGGCCGCTGTTGGTGATTCCGGTGGCCATTGCCGCGGGCCGGCTGGCCGGGCGCATCGGCCACCGCCCGTTGCTGGTGGTGGGCGGTGTGCTCTATGCGGTGGCCCAGGCCTGGCTCAGTCTGCGGATCAGCACCACACCCGACTACGTGGCGACCTGGTTGCCTGCGCAGTTGCTGGGTGGCGCTGCGGTGGGCCTGGTGCTGCCAGCGCTAAGTGGCGCGGCCGTGGCCAAGCTGGAGCCGGCGCGGTTCGGGGTGGGCGGTGGCGTCAACGGCGCCCTGCGCCAGATGGGCGGCGCCGCAGGTGTCGCAATGGCCGTCGCGCTGATCGGCAGCGCAGGGGCCAGCCTGCGGCAGTTTCAGTGGATGTATGCGGTGTTGGCCGGCCTGGGCCTGCTGACGGCGTTGCTGTGCCTGCCGGTTCAGACCCGGCCGGGTATGCAAACGACCACCACGCCAGCCGGAGCCGCATCGTGAAGTCCTTGAAGCCGGTCTGGCATCGGAGGGTCGCCGTGTGGGTGTTCACCGCAGCGCTGTTGACGTTGAAGGGCTGCGCCATCAGCACACCTTGGCCCCGCCCGGCGCCTGCTGACGCTGAGCGCAGGGACGATCTCGTCGTGCTCGTGCTGACACGCGTGGTCGTCGACCCCGAGCAGCGTGGCGAATTCGACCGCCAGAACAGCCGCGTCATGGCCAGCATGGCCAGCCATCCGGGTTTGATCGGCCATGCCGCGCGGCGCGAGCTTTTCGGCGACCAGGGCTGGACGTTGAGTGTGTGGGCCAACGACGAAGCGCGCGCCACGTTTGTTCGCTCGGCCGTTCACCGCGAAGCCATCGCCAAGAGCCTGCCCGCGCTGCGGGGTGTCGAATTCAAACGCCTGACCGTCGCGCGCAAGGACCTGCCCGCCGACTGGGACCAGGTGCTGCGCCTGCTGGCCGACCCCGAAGGCCGGCGCCACTACTGGGAGTAGAGATGACCCATCCGCCAACTGCCCGTGGCGCCCCCACACAAGCGCGCGGCCCCAGCGGAGGGGCCAAGCCGGCGGGCGTCCGCTTTAAGCAGTTGCGGCGTGCCGTACTGCTGGGCTCATTTGCGCTGGGCGCCGTGCTGGCGGGCTGCAGCACGCCCACACCGCCGGCGCCACCTGATTTGAAGACCATCGGCCCCAGCTTCACGCAAGCTGGCCCGGATGGCTCCGACGCCCTGGACGCTCTCGACGCCGCCACCTGGCGCGGCTTCGGCGACCCGGTGCTCGAAGGCCTCATCCAGCGGGCCCGAGCGGCCAACCTGGATGTGCGCATCGCGCAGCAGCGCGTGCGCCAGGCCCGCGCTGGCAGCACCGCTGCGGCGTCGCGTCTGCTGCCCACCGTCGCTGCGACGGGCTCGGTGTCGGACCAGCGCACCGGTCTGCCCTCTGAAGTCGAGCGCGGCTTGCCCGACACCCGCGCCCTGCGTGGCGCCATCGACCTGAGCTGGGAACTGGATGTGTTCGGCGCCGCCCGCGCCGCCGCCGATGCCGCCGAGCTCGATGCGCTGGCCGCCAACGCGGGCGTCGCTACCGCCCAGTGGCTGGCCACCACGGAAGTGGCACGGCAGTACCTCGTCTGGCAGGGTGCGCGCCTTCGCTTGCAGCAACTGCAGGCCCTGCTGCAAGCGCAGCAAGACACCGAACGCCTGACGCGCAGCCGCCAGAGCCACGGCCTGGCCAGTCGCTTCGACGTTGTCCGCGCTTCCGGTGAAGTGCAGAGCCTGGCCGCGCAGCTGCCGCCCCTGCGCGCCTTGGTGACCGTCACCGAAACGCAGATCCATGTGCTGCTCGGCCTGAGCGGCACCGCGGAGCCGGCATTGAATGCGCGGAGTGCACCCACGCTGCCCCAGGTTCCGCTGCTCAAGCCGGGGCAACCGATCGATCTGCTTCAACGCCGCCCGGACTTGCTCGTGGCGCAGCAGCAGCTGTTGGCGGAGGCCGCACGCCTGCGCGAAAGCCAGGCCGACCAGTGGCCGCGCTTCTTCCTGGCCGCCGTGCTGGGCCAGCAGGACTTGCGCCTGAACGCGCTGGACTTGTCTCCGGCCCGCTACAGCAACGTCGCGCTGGCTTTCGCGGCGCCCCTGTTCAACGCCGGGCGGCTGCGCGCGGCCGTGGAACGCCAGTCTGCGCGCGAACGTGCGGCCACGCTTCAATACGAACGTGCCGTGCTGGGCGCACTGCAGGACGTGGAGAACAGCCTCGTCGCGCTGGCGCAGGAACGCGACCGCAGCACCGCACTGGCTGCCGCAGTGGACAGCCGGCGCGAGGGCCTGAGGCATGCGCAGTCGCTGCACCGCGAAGGCCAGATCGACCTGCTGCAGTTGCTGGACGCCCAGCGCGGGCTGATCGTCGCCGAGTTGGCCGCCACCGACAGCCGCACCCAGCGCGCTTTGGGCGCCGTGCAACTGGTCAAGGCGCTTGGCGGCGGCTGGGTTGTCGACAGCGCTGTGGCTGGCGCCATGCAGCCCGTCACCCCAAAACCAGCCCCACCCCCAGCCCCACCGCTTTCTACCTCGTTCGCCCCATCGCTTTCCTCACCGCCGCCTTCTGCCCTTGCGCAGTCCATGGCCGCATCCCTGTCGCTCAAGCCCTGAGGTCACCATGCCCATGTTCAACGCCGATTCCCTTGTCCGACCTGCGCCGCAGGCCGTTCTGGTCCTGGCTGCCTTGCTCGCGGCCTGCGCGCCAAAGTCTGCTGCGCCGCCCGTGGTGCCCTCGGTCTTCGTGAGCCCCGTGCGCAACGACAACGGGGCCGTGCAGCGGGTGCTGTTTGGCAGCGTGCGGCCACGCGTCGAGGCGGACTTGAGTTTTCGCACAGGTGGCAAGGTCACGGCGCGCCTGGTGGAGCTGGGCCAGAACGTGCGTGCCGGGCAGGCACTGGCACGCATCGACCCCGCCGACTACGAGCTGGCGGTGCAGGCTGCGACGGAGCAGCAGCGCGCCGCCGAGGTGGACGCGGTGCAAGCTGCCAGCGACGCCGCGCGCTTCAAGCGCCTGCTGTCGGACGGTTCGGTCGGCGCAGCCGATGCAGAGCGGCAGCAAGCGCGTGCCGACGCGGCAGCAGCGCGCCTGGCCCAGGCGCAGAAGCAGTTTGAATTGGCGCGCAACCGAGCTGGCTATGCGGTACTGACAGCGCCGTTCGACGGCACGGTGACAGCCTTGCGCTTCGAGGTCGGGCAGGTGGTGGACGACAAGCAGTCGGTGCTCAGCCTGGCGCGGCCGGGCGAGCTGGAAGTGGTGGTGGACGTGCCGGAATCGCTGGTCACTGGCTTGAAGGCCTGGCAGGCCAGCGTATTGCTGGGTGGGCCCACCGACGCCCCGGCGGCCAAGCCCGTATCCGTGCCCCTGCCTGTGCTCCTGCGCTTGCGCGAGCTGGCCCCCAGCGCCAACGCCGCCACGCGCACCAGCCGCGCGCGCTACGCGCTGGCCACACCGGGCGATGGTGCGCCGCTGCGCATGGGCATGACAGCCGAGGTGCGCTTGCAGCAGGCCGGGCGGGCGAGTGGTGCCGAACTGCCACTGGGCGCGCTGCTGGTGACCGCTGCGGCCGACAGCACACCCGGGGCGACCGAGCCTGCAGCGGCGAACAGCCCCGCGGTGTGGTTGGTGGATGCCAAGAGCGGCGTTTTGCAGCGCCAGCCCGTGCAGCTGTTGTCGCAGAGCACTGACCATGTGCGCGTGGCCGGCTTGGCGGATGGCGCACTGGTGGTGACCGTGGGCGCGCAGAAGCTCGACGCCGGCTTGAAGGTCAGGCCCGTGCAACGCCCGCTGGCCGGGATGTGGAAGCCTTCGGCAATGCCTGCGACATCGACATCGACATCGACGGTTCCGCAATGAAGTCTTTCAACCTGTCGGAATGGGCGGTCACACACCGCGCCATCGTGCTCTTCCTCATCATCGGCACCTTGATCGTGGGTGCGTTTTCATTCACCCGCCTGGGCCGACTGGAGGACCCCAGCTTCAACGTGCCGACCATGAACGCGGTGGTGGCCTGGCCCGGCGCCACGGCGCAGCAGGTGCAGGACCAGGTGCTCAACCGCATGGAGCGCGAGCTGCAGAAGATCGAGGGCATCGACCACGTGCGCAGCTTTGCGCGCCAGGGCTACGGCGGCTTGAACTTCTGGATGAAAGGCGGCACGCCCAAGCACGAGCTGGAGCGCGCCTGGTACCTGGCGCGCAAGAAGATCGCCGACGTGCGGCATGAGTTTCCCGACGGCGTGCGCGGCCCCTTCTTCAACGACGAGTTCACCGATGTCTACAGCGTGCTGTACGCCTTCAGCGCGCCCGAACTCAGCTGGCCCGAGTTGCAGGTGTTGGTGGAAGACGCCAAGCGCAAATTGCAGGCCGTGCCCGGTGTCACCAAGATCGATGTCTTCGGCCGCCAGGCCGAGAAGGTGTACGTCGAATTCACGAGCAGCCGCCTGGCAGCGCTGGGCACCAGCCCACAGACATTGATCGACGCCCTGGCACGGCAGAACCTGGTCAGCCCGACTGGCAGCGCCGAAGGCAACAACGACCGCATCTTCGTGCGCATCGCCGACAAGGGCAGTGCAGGCCGGCTGCCCGGCAGCTTCCAGACCGCTCGCGACGTGGCCGAGGTGCCCATCGAAGCCGGTGGCCGCCTGCTCAGGCTGGGCGACGTGGCGCAGGTCAAAAGCGGCCTGGAAGACCCGCCACAGTTCACCGTGCGCCACAACGGCCAGCCGGTGCTGATGCTGGGCGTGACCTTCGAGCGCAGCGGCAACATCCTGAAGCTGGGTGCCGCGCTGGACGAACGCATGGCCGCGCTGCAAGCCGCCCTGCCGCTGGGCGTGGCGGTGGACAAGGTGGCCGACCAGCCGAAGATCGTCGACCAGTCGGTGTGGGAGTTCGAGCGGTCCTTTCTCGAAGCGCTGGCCATCGTGCTGGCAGTGTGCTTCCTGTTCCTGGGCTGGCGCACCGGCATCGTGGTGGCGGCTTCGGTGCCGCTGGTGCTGGCTGTGGTGGCCACCGTGATGCTGGCCATGGGCTGGAACCTGGACCGCATCTCGCTGGGCGCGCTGATCATCGCGCTGGGCCTGCTGGTGGACGACGCCATCATCGCGGTGGAGATGATGGTGGTGAAGATCGAGCAGGGCTGGGACCGTGTGCGCGCCGCCACCTTCGCCTACAGCTCGACGGCGTTTCCCATGCTCACGGGCACGCTGGTCACCGTGGCCGGCTTCATGCCGGTGGGGTTTGCCAAGTCGATCAGCGGCGAGTACGCCGGCGGCATCTTCTGGGTGGTGGGCGTGGCGCTGATCGCGTCGTGGTTCGTGGCCGTGGTCTTTACGCCCTACTTGGGTGTGGTGCTGCTGCCCAAGGTGATGAAGGGTCACGCCGGCCAGCCCGGCGCAGACCCGTATGCACGTCCCGTCTACCAGCGCTTGCGCCGCATCGTCGGGTGGTGCGTGAGCCACCGTGCGTGGGTGCTGGCAGCCACCGTGCTGGCCTTCGTCGTCAGCGCCGCGGGCATGGCGCTGGTGCAGCAGCAGTTTTTTCCCACCGCGTCGAGGCTGGAGTTGATCGTCGACTTGCGCTTGCGCGAAGGCGCTTCGTTCACCGCCACCGAGGCTCAGGTCAAGCGGCTGGAGCAGGTGCTGAAGGCCGATCCGCAGATCACGCGCTTCACGGCCTACACCGGCGCGGGCGCACCGCGCTTCTTCCTGTCGATTTCGGCCGATCTGCCCAACCCGGGGCTGGCGCAGATCATCGTCAACACCAACAGCATCGCTGACCGCGAGGCCGTGCGCGGCAGGCTGCTGGCGCTCTTTGCCAAGGGCGAGCAGTTCCCGGATCTTCGCGGCCGGGTCACGCGCTTCGAGTTCGGCCCACCGGTGGGCTTCCCTGTGCAGTTTCGCGTCATCGGGCCCGACACGGCCCAGGTGCGCGAGATCGCTTACCGCGTGCGCGACACGGTGCGCCAGAGCCCGCTGGTGCGCGACACACAACTGGACTGGAACGAGCAGGTGCGCGCGGTTCACGTGCAGCTGGACCAGGACCAGGCGCGCCTGCTCGGCATCACCAGTGCCGACGTAGGTGCGATGACGCAGATGGTGCTGACCGGCGCGCCGGTGACGCAGATCCGCCGTGGCGAAGACCTGATCGACGTGACGCTGCGCGCCGAGCCCGAAGAGCGCCTGGCGCTGGAACGGCTGGGTGACATCAATCTCTTCTCCCGCAGCGGCGCCGTGGTGCCCTTGTCGCAGGTAGCCACCCGGGTGCCGACCTTCGAAGAGCCCGTGCTCTGGCGACGCAACCGCGACATGGCGCTGACGGTGCGCGCCGACGTGACGGACGGGGTGCAAGGCCCCGCCGCCACCTCGAAGATATGGCCCAGCCTGCAGCCCATCGTGGCCAGCCTGCCTGCGGGCTACCGCATCGACATCGGTGGTGCGGCAGAAGAAACCAAGAAGTCCGACACCGCGCTCTTCGCCGTGTTCCCGCTGATGTTCGTCGTGATGCTGTTCTTCCTGATGCTGCAGCTGCAGAGCTTTTCGCGGCTGTGGATGGTGTTCCTGACCGCCCCTTTGGCGCTCATTGGTGTCGTCCCGGCGCTGCTGCTCTTCAACGCACCGTTTGGCTTCGTCGCACTGTTGGGTGTGATTGCACTCAGCGGCATGATCATGCGCAACGCCATCATTCTGGTCGACCAGATCGACACCGACATCGCGGCCGGCGTGCCGGCCCTCACCGCGGTGGTCGAAGCCACGGTGCGGCGCTCGCGCCCCGTGGTGCTGACGGCCGCTGCGGCCGTGCTGGCCATGGTGCCGCTGGCCGGCAGCGTGTTCTGGGGGCCGATGGCCAAGTCCATCATGGGCGGGCTGATCGTTGGCACCGTGCTGACATTGGCCTTCGTGCCGGCGCTGTATGCGGCCTGGTTTCGTCTGCGAGCCAACGCCCACGACGCCGTGGCGGGCACAGTCTCTCCGCCTCAACCGTTGGTCACCTGAGTCACCACCTGAGTCACCCCACGAGTCATCCCATGAACCGCCGAATGAGCCACCACATGACACAACCGCAACCCGCCACGCGCGCCGTGCTGACTGCACTGACCGTCACGCTGGCTGCCATGCTCGCCAGCTGCGCGGGCCCGTTCAACTACAGCGGCCCGGACAGCCCCCGTGCCATGCCCGCTCTGGCGCCATTCGACCCACCGCCGCGCATCGCGCTGGTGCTCAGCAGCGGCGGGCCACGCGGTTATGCGCACTTGGGCGTGTTGCGCGTGCTGGAAGAAGCGGGCATCCAGGTCGACCTGGTCGTCGGCACCAGCGTCGGCTCGCTGCTGGGGGCCTTCTGGGCCGATGGAAGGTCGGCGGCCGAGCTCGACGCACTGTCCGAAGTCGGCGGGCCGCTGACGGTGTTCGACCCGTCGCCCTTTGCCGACCGCGGATGGATCCACGGCCAGCGGCTGCAGGACTACGTCAACACCCGCCTGGGCAACAAGTCCATCGAACAATTCCCGCGGCGCCTGGTGGTGGGGGCCACGCGTCGCAGCGACAAGGCGCCGGTGTTCTTCATCAGCGGCAATGCAGGCGTGGCGGTGCGCGCCTCCAGCGCGGTGCCCGGCATCCTGTCACCGGTGGGCATCGACGGCACGGAGTACGAGGACGGCGAAGAGTCGCTGCCGCTGGCGGTGCGCGCGGCGCGGCAGGCCGGTGCGCAGTTCGTGATTGCAGTCGACGTGACGCGGCGTCTGGACACGGCGCCTGCCGGCACCTCGCAGGCCCAACTCGAACGCGCCGGTCTGCGGCGCGCACGCATCGCGCCCGAAGCCCTGCAGGCCGACTATGTGCTCGATGCCGGGTTGGCTTGGCAGATGGCGCCGCTGCCGAGTTACTTCCGCTACGCACGCCTCACTGGCGAGCAGGCTGCACGCCAACAACTGCCCGAGTTGCTGGCGCGCCTGCAGGGCTTGGGGCCGGCCCGGCTTTCGGCGCTGCCGGCTGCGCTGGCGCACACGCCACACATTGCAGGTCCAGAGCGAAGGGTCGCGCACGAGACCACCCGACGCGGAGAGTTGCTGTGACCCTCACCGCTTTGCCCCTTCCGCTGGAGGCGATCTTCTCAGTGGCCAATGTGACGGCCCTCGTGTCGTGGGTCGTGCTGATCCTGCTGCCTCGGGCGCGGGTGCTGCGCCGACTGGTCCAAGTTCTGGCCGTGGGCGGCCTGAGCGTGGCCTACGCCGTGCTCATTCAGCTGTTTTTCTTTTCGGTGCAGGGAGGCGGCTTCTCCACGCTGGCGGCCGTGCAGCGGCTCTTCGTGGTACCCGAAGTGGCGCTGGCAGGCTGGATCCATTACCTGGCCTTTGACCTCTTTGTGGGCTTGTGGATTGCCCAGCGGGCTGACTTGATGGGTCTGTCGCGCTGGCTGCAGGCCCCGGTGCTGGTGGTGACCTTCATGTTCGGGCCCATCGGACTGATGTTGTTCGGCCTGACGGTCGCCGCTCGCCAAGGCTGGCGTCAACCGACGCCGATGGAGACTCCAGCATGACCACAATGACTGCCCCGTTTGAGCCGGCTCGATCGGCGTTCGACATCTCCATCTTGTGCCTGGCCCTGGCTGTTTCCTCGGCCATCGCGTTCGGCCTGGATGCGCGGACGATCAACGACGTGAACATCTGGAGCAAACCGCTGAAGTTCCAGCTGTCGTTTGCGTTGCATTGGCTCACGGTGGCCTGGTTGCTGCGGTTGCTAAGCCCTGCGGCCGCTCGCATCCCGTCCTTGCGCTGGTGGCTACGCATCGGCGCGTTCGCATCGGTGGTCGAGGTCATCTACATCACGCTGCAAGCGGCGCGCGGGCGGCCCTCGCACTTCAACTTTTCAACGCCGCTCGAAGCCGTCCTGTACTACGGACTGATGGGCGGCGCCGCCGTGCTGATGATGCTCGCGACGATCTGGGTCGGATGGCTGCTATGGCGGCACGCCGAACCGGGTCAGCGAAACACAGGTCTGTGGTTGGGCGCGGTGCTCGGCCTCATTGTTGGCAGCATCGTGACACTGCTCGTCACCGCGCCGCTGGCCGCCGGCGTCATCGATGGGCCGGGCCACTGGATCGGCGGCGTGCGCACGGACGCCACGGGCTTGCCGGTTTTTGGCTGGTCGACCACGGGTGGTGACTTGCGTGTGCCGCACTTCTTTGCCACGCATTGGTTGCAGGTTCTCCCAGTGGTCGGCTGGATCGCAGACCGCAGCCGCTGGAAAGAGCCCAGGCGTTGGGTGTGGCTGGCGCTGATCGTCGCAGCCCTGGCTGTGCTGGCGACCGGATGGCAGGCACTTCAGGGCCGGCCGTTTTTCGGTGGCTAAGGAACGCAGCGGCCGAATGCCTTTCCGAGAAAGGCGCAGTGGCAACTCTGACGCAGTGCGCTCGGGAATCAACGCAAAGCGATGCTGGAGCCCAAGGCGGCCGTGGCCTTCAGCTCCACCAGTTCCCCCAGGCCCTTGAGTTCCCAACGGTGCACGCCGGCCCAGGACGATTCGTCGTTGTGGTACAGGTAAGTTCTGCCGTTGTGGCTGACCAGGGAAGGGCTGAAAGCATTGCCGCTGCGCCCGGCCTCTGGAAGGTTGGTGAAGACCACGCCCAAGGCGCCAAACTGGCCGACAAACAGCCCGTTGTCCAGGAAGTGCATGAACTGGTTGGCCTGGCCGACGCGGCC
>JANMHH010000453.1:0-1808 GCA_031375065.1 Rubrivivax sp.
GGTGATCAGGCGGAAGTCGATCCACTCCTGCAGGATGCGGCGCAGCCCCTTGCCCACCGGGCGGCCGTCCAGGCCGACCATGGTCAGGTTCATCGACACACTGCTTTCCAGGCTGGTGTGGGCCAGCAGCGTGGTGATCAACTCAGATTGTTCGATGGCCCGGCTCTTGGGCTCGAACACCAGGCGCACGGCAGCGTCCTTGTTGGACTCGTCGCGCACGGCGTCCAGCACCGCCAGCACCGAGGCCTTGAGCTGCACCTGTTCCTGCAACAAGGCCTTCTTGCCGGTCTTGACCTTGGGGTTGGTCAGCTCTTCAATTTCTTCCAGCACCTTTTGCGTGCTGGTGCCGGGCGGCAGTTCATTGACCACCAATTGCCACTGCCCACGCGCCAGTTCTTCAATCACCCAGCGGGCGCGCACCTTGACGCTGCCGCGGCCCGTTCGGTAGGCCTCGCGGATGTCGGTTTGCGGGCTGATGATCTGGCCGCCACCGGGAAAGTCGGGCGCGGGCAGCAGGGCGTAGAGCTCGTCGTCGCTGAGCTTGTCGTTTTTCAGCAGAGCGATGCTGGCGGCGGCCACCTCGCGCAGGTTGTGGCTGGGCACCTCGGTGGCCAGGCCCACCGCAATGCCGCTGGCGCCGTTGAGCAGCACAAAGGGCAGGCGCGCCGGCAGCAGGCGCGGTTCTTGTTCGCTGCCGTCGTAGTTGGGTTGGTAGTCGACCGTGCCTTCGTCGATTTCGTCCAGCAGCAGGCGCGCGATGGGCGCCAGCCGCGCTTCGGTGTAGCGCATGGCGGCGGCGCCGTCACCGTCACGGCTGCCAAAGTTGCCCTGGCCGTCGATCAGCGGGTAGCGCTGGGCGAAGTTCTGCGCCATGCGCACCATCGCGTCATAGGCGGCGGTGTCGCCGTGCGGGTGGTATTTGCCCAGCACGTCGCCCACCACGCGGGCGCTCTTGACTGGCTTGGGTGCGCCACTGGCACCAAACGACAGCCCCATGCGCATCATCGAGTACAGGATGCGCCGCTGCACCGGCTTGTTGCCGTCGCACACATCGGGCAGAGCGCGGCCCTTCACCACCGACAGCGCGTATTCCAGGTAAGCGCGTTGAGCATAGTCACCCAGTGACAGCGAGTTGGCTTCGTCGGGGGGCGGGGGATCAAACAGGTCGGCCATGGCTTGGGAATCGAGGGTCAAACGCTTGGGTTCAGGCGCGGCGTACCAGCGCTCGCGGGCAAAGCCCAAGATTCTCGCTCAGCACGGCGGCATGGCTGCGCTGAGCCAGGACGGGCAAGCTTCAACTGGGGTGTTCCAGACCGAGCGCCTCGCGGGCCAGGTACTCGCGGTCCAGCATGCTCATCACCACCAGCGAGTCGTAGCCGTCTGCCCCGGCCGACGGATGGTTGCTGCCCAGGCGCACACTTTCGCGCAAGCGCCCTTCTTCGACAAAGCCTTCGCTGGCGTAGAGGGCCAGCGCGCGGGTGTTGAGCGACTTCACATCCAGCCAGAAGCGGTGCGCATGCAGGTCGCGAAAGGCCATCTGCTTGAGCAGCCGCACACAACGCCGGCCGGTGCCCTGCCCTTTGCTCTGCAGCACCAGCCGCTTGAGCTCGACGCTGCGGTGCGGGTTGCGGCAGCCTTGCAAGATCACAAAGCCGTCGTTCGTGCCAGCGGGCCCGGCCTCAACGATGAAATGGCGAAAGTCAGGGAAGCGCACCGCACCTTCGTGCTGGGTGCGCTCCCAGGGCGTGATGAACGGCAGGTTGCGCGGGTCGGTTTCAACCGTGATCACGAACTCCAGGTCCGACAGC
>JANMHH010000431.1:0-2428 GCA_031375065.1 Rubrivivax sp.
TCAAGCCCTGGTCTTCAGCCCGCCATGGCAGCGGTCTAACTGTCACAGAGCCTCGCTAGGCTGCGAAGGTCAGATCGGTCAAAACCAGACCGGCCCCAACCAGACCGGCCCACACCAGATCGGCCTGAACCAGACCGTCCCCAAACGCGCGGTCGCCTTTGTCCAGGTCCCTCCCAGCGGAAAGCGCACATGATTCTCTACAACCACTGCCGCCATCTGCTGGCCGCTTCAGCCCTGCTCGTGCTGTCAGCCTGTGGTGGTGGGGGCGACAGCGGCGGCACACCAGCGCCGGGCGCCAATCCCATGCCCACGCCCACCACGGGAACCTATGCCTGGTTGCTCAAGGCAGAAGGGCGCACCGACAACTTGAAGTTTGCGTTGTCGTTGGTGCATCCCCTGGACACCGGCACCGAAGTCCTGATCGAGCCCGCAAGCGCCGCCGTCACCGATGCCAAGTTGGTGTCCACCGCCAGCGTGGACGTGGCCAGTCTGCGCACGGGCGCGCTGGACCCTTACGCGCTGGTCTACATCGTGGGTGGCGATGTGCGCCGCGTGCCGCTGCGGGCCAACGGCAGCGCGCCACTGGGCCGGGTGGCTCGCGCGGGCAGCACGTCGGCCTGCCGCTTCGTCTTGGACGGCGTTGACCACGTCGCACCAGAGCGGTCGCGCTTTGTTGTTTCGACGGCTGGTGCGGATGGCCAGTGCGACACCCCCGACGACGCCCGTGCCGAGGTGCGCCTGGACGCCAGCCTGGGCCTGGTTTACACACCGCTGAGTGGCGGCTTTCCTCTGGCGGTGCTGCGTGACGCCTCCAGCCTGGCACCCACGGCCTGGCTGCTGCCCACCCAGGTGCTGCCTTGGACCGCTGGCTCCAGTGGCCCGCCGCCTTACCGGGCCTCGACCGACCCGGTGGCGCGGGTGGTGCAGTTTGGCTTGCGCTCTGCACTGACAGAGTCCACCAGCGGCTTGAGTCTGCTGAACGTGGCTGCCGACGGTACGGTGGCAGAAACGCGGTTGTCTTCCGTCACCACCACGGGCTGGCAGAGCATGGGTTTTGATGCCCAGAATCACTACGTGTTTCGCAACGGTGGCACTGTCGCCAGTCCGACTTGGACGGTGCTGCGCATCGCGCGCACCGCTGCCACGGTCACGCAGCTGGGCAGTGGTGCAGGGCAAATCAGTCTGGCCAGCATGGGCACCGAAGTGCTCTACGCCACCATCTTGGTCGGCAGCAATGTGGAAACGCGGCGCTTGCTCAAGGCCGTTCCCAACCAATCGACCTTGCTCGACAGCGGGCCTCAGGCGTCAAGCTTTTCAACCGTGCTCGCCAGCGCCAATGGGGTGCACTTGTTCTGGCGCATCACGGGGCTGGGCACGGCCGCGCCCAGCTATGCGATTCAGATGGTCAACGAAACCAGCACCGTGCCGCTCTACAGCAGCAGTGCGGGCGGCTTCTCCCTGGGGCTGCTGGAGGCCGGCAGCCTTGACTTCAACAGCAGCGAAAGCCGCAGCCGGTTTGTTTTTGCCGAGGGCTACGGCGCGCGTTTTTTTGGTGATGCCACCTTGGTGAGCTACGACGCATCAAGCCGCATGGCCATCCGTGTGGGCGTCTTGCCAGGCACCGCCGAATTTGGCCAGGACTACGTTTTTGCCAACGTGGGCGGCGGCCCCGCATCGCCCGGCGCGGGCTTTGCCAGCCGGTCCATCAACGGTGTGGTGCAAGCCAGCGGCACGCGCGTTTTCACCTTTGATGCCGCGGCGGCCAACAGCCTGCGCACCACGACCCGCCAGCAGTAAAGGCGAGCGCTGCGCGGGTCAGCTAACGCTGAGCATGCTGTTCAACTCGATCGAGTTCATCTTCGTCTTCGTGCCCGTTGTACTGGCGGGCTTTTTTCTGCTCGCTCGGCTCAGCCGGGCGGTGGCACTGGCCTGGTTGACCGCAGCATCCCTGTTCTTCTACGCCTGGTGGAACCCGTGGTGGCTGCCCTTGATGCTGGCGTCCATGGGCTGGAACTTCTCCATCGGCCGGGCTTTAGGGCAGGCTGCCACAGCCCTTGTTCGAAAGCGCTGGCTGGTACTGGGCATTGGTGTGAATCTGGCCCTGTTGATTCATTACAAGTACTCGGGCTTCATCGGCGACAACGCGTTGGCCTTGCTTGGCCAAGCCCGCGAGCCCAGCGTGAACGAGCTGCCTTTGGGCATCTCGTTCTTCACCTTCACGCAGATTGCGTTCTTGGTGGACGTCTACCAGCGCAAAGCGGCCGACTTCAACGTGGTGCGCTACGGTCTGTTTGTCACCTACTTTCCGCACCTGATTGCCGGGCCCATCTTGCACCACCGGGAGATGATGCCCCAGTTCGAACGGGCAGAAATCTTCCGCTTTGACGCGGCCCTGTTGGCTGCGGGTTCGACGATTTTTGTCCTGGGC
>JANMHH010000459.1:0-27305 GCA_031375065.1 Rubrivivax sp.
GCGCGTGCGCTGCTGGCCGAACTGCTGGCTGAAGACGGGGCCCGCACCGACTTCAAGCGCGATCTGTCGCTGACCCTGGAGCGCGCCGGCGACTCTTTTTTGCAGGCCGGTGACGCCGAAGGCGCGGGCCAGGCCTTTGCCGAATGTCTGGCGCTGCGGCGCGAGTTGGTGGCCCGTGATCGCAGCAACCTGGAGTGGCGCCGCGACTTGTCTGGCGCGCTGGAGCGCGTGGCCGATGTGCACGCCCTGCAAGGCCGACACCGCGCGGCAGACCTGGCCTTTGGCGAAGCCCTGCAACTGCGCCAAGCCGCGCTGGCCGTGCAAGCCGACAGCATCGTCGCCACGCGCGACCTGGCCGTGCTGTGGATGCGCATGGGCAAGGCCCGCATGGAGGGCCGGGTGGCGTTGAGCGACATCGAGCCCGCCTACGACGAGGCGATCAAGCTGATGACACCCCTGGTCGAACGGTCTGGCGCCGAAAGCCGCTGGCGGCGTGATCTGGCGGTGGCCTATGCCGAGCGGGGCCAGGCGCGCCAGCAGGCGGGCCAACGCGTCGCTGCTCAGGCCGACTTCCGGCAGGCCCTGCAATTGATCACGGCGCTGCGTGTGCTGGCACCCGAGGACGGGCAGCTCCAGGGCGACGAAGCCTGGCTGCGGCAGCGCATGCTGCGCTGAGTCGCTGGGCTGGTGCCCTGCGTTCTCTGACCCCCAAGGCCGGCGGTCTTCAGTCGCCTGCTGCGTTCTTGAGCTTCACGCGGCGCCCCCAGTCGGGCAGGCGCTGCTCCATCGCGCGTTGTGTGAAGGCCTGGCGCCGGGCTTGGAATTGCGCTTCATCCAGCGGTGCTTCCCCGCTGGATGAAGTGCGCAAGGTGGTGCTGCCCGCGTGCACGCGCAGCAGGTACACATCGGTGCGGTTGTTCAGGTCGGTGGACGACAGGCTGAGCAAGGGCACAAACGACGATCCGTCACTGACCAGGCCCATGTAGTCGCCCAGAAAGAGCCCGCGCGCGTTGGGTGCCTGGGCCATGTCGAAGCCGCTCCACACCGGTGCTTCGGCCCAGCTGACGCCGTCGCGCGAGGTGGCCAGCCACACGGCGGCCAGCAGGGTGCTGGCGGTGGCGGTGTCAGGGCGCAGGTCGAAGTACATCAAGCCCACCAGCCCGTCGTCGCGCACGCTCAGCGTGGGTGTGAAGGCGGCTGCGGTGCCGGAGCTGCTGGCCTGGGTGACGGGGCTCCAGGTCAGGCCGCCGTCCAGCGAGCGCGACACCGCAATGCCGTCGCGCAGGCCGCCTGAAAAGCGGCTGTCCTGCCAGGCCACCCACAGGCTGCCATCGGGCGCCGCGGCGGCGTTGGGCACGATGGCACCGTCGCGGATGGCGACGCCCGTGGTCGGGTCTTTGGCGCCCACGCCGCGGTGGTCGCCGATGGTGATCGCAGGTCCCCAGGTCAGACCGCGGTCGCTGCTGCGCACCACCCGCACGCTGTTGCGCGGGCTGCCGCCAATGACATCAATCTGCGTGAACACGTTGACCATCGTGCCACGCTGCGCACCCGCTGCCACCACCAGAACCCGATTTCCGATGGTCTGCGCCGACCCTCCAACCGGCGCAGGCGGTCGGTAGATTTCACGTGCCGGTTCCCAGCTGAGCCCGGCGTTGACAGAACGCGCCAGCAAGGTGGGGCCGTTGCCGGCAGCGTCCAGCCGGTCCCACACCGCGTATACAAAGCTGGGGTCGACCGTGTCGACGGTCAGGGTGTTCTTGTCGTTGAACAGCGTGGCGCCGTCGCGCACCAGGGCCTGCGGCGCCGACCAGCTGGCCCCGCCGTCGGTAGAGCGGCTGGCCAACATGGCGTTGCTGCTGCCGGCTTGCAGCGCACTGCCAGTCAGCGCCAGCGCCATCAGGTGCAGCGTGCCGTCGGCGGCCACATCGACCCACGGGTCGGACGCGCGGTCAAAGTCGCCCGCCGTTCCAGGCAGCGCGCCACCACAACGTGACATGGGATGCAGGCGAAGCGACCAGTGGGTGCCGCCGTTGCTGGAAACGGCGCTGACGATGGCGCGTGCGCCACCGTCGCTCCAGCGGTCTTGCTGCCAGGCGGCCAGCAGCCGTTGGGCGTTGCCCGGGTCGCGGGCCAGTGAAGGTTCGACTTCGGCGTTGGTGTAGGCCGTGCTGGTTGCGCTGGCGCCGGCCGCGCAGTTGGCGGCCACCAGACTGGTGGTGCTGACACGTCCGCTGGGCAAGGGCAGGGTGACGGGCTCTTGTGCGGCGCCCGAGCCGCCACCGCCACCGCAGGACGCCAGCAGCCAGGCGCTGAGCAGGACGCTGATCGAGCCCCCCAACTCGAACGCGCGCCGGCCCTGGGAAAACGGCGCTTGCCCCCCTCTGTTTGGGGCCTGATTCCCTGGCCAGCGCCACCTATGATCTGCTGCCATGCTCAAGCTCCTGTCCATCGCCATGCTGATGTTTTCTGCCGCCGCCCAGACCCAGTCTCAGGCCGCGCCGTCACCGCTGCCACCCGCACCACCCAAAGCCGCCGAGGTGCCCCACGTGGTGAAGGGCCCGCAGGGTCAGCGTGTGGACGAGTACCACTGGATGCGCGACGACCATCCGTCGGCCAAACGACCCGAGATCATGCGCCATCTGCAGGCTGAAAACGCCTACACCGCAGCCGTGATGGCCCCGCTGCAGGCTTTGCAGGACCAGCTGGTGCAAGAGATGCGCTCGCGCGTCAAGGACGACGAAAGCACGCCGCCGCACTACAACGAAGGCTGGTGGTACTGGCGCGAATTCAAGTCGGGCCAGGAGTACGCGCTGTTGAAACGCCAGCGCGGCTCGCGTCAGGCGCCCGACGCCAGGGCCAGCCAACAGCTCTTGCTCGATCAGAACCAGCGCGCTTCAGGTCAGCCTTACTACAGCGTGGGTTCCTATGCGATCAGCCCCAACGGGCAGCTGATGGCCTGGACCGAAGACACCGCCGGGCGGCGGATTCACACGCTGCGCATCCGCGATCTGCGCACCGGCCAGGACCTGACCGACCAGGTGGGCGGTGTGTTGGAAGATCTGGCCTGGGCGGCCGACAACAAGACCTTGTTCTACATTCAGCAAGACCCCGTGACCCTGCAAAGTGGCCCGGTGTTCAAGCACCAGCTGGGCACGCCCGCCACGGCCGACGCCAAGGTGTTTGAAGAAGCCGACAAGACCCTGTTCGTGGGCTTGGGGCACAGTGCGTCGCGCCGGTTTGTGTTGATCACCATCGGTGGCTCTGACACCAACGAGACGCGCGCCATCGACAGCCGGCAACCCCACGCCGCGCCGCGTGTGGTGCTGCAACGGCGCGACCAGGTGCGCCACACCGCCGACCACCTGGCCGGCCGTTGGGTGATCCAGACCAACGAGGGTGCACCCAACTTCAAGTTGGTGGCTGCGCCGCAGCGCGCGCCTGACGATCGGCGCCTGTGGCGCACCCTGGTGCCGGGCCGAGCCCAGACCACCATCGAGCGTTTTGCGTTGATGGACGCCGGCATTGCGCTGCAAGAGCGGGTGGACGCCGACACCCAGCTGCGTTTGCTGCGCGGCACCCGGTCCACCCCGGTGGCCACCGAAGCGGCGTCCACCGTGGAGCTGGGTGCCAACGGTGATGCGCGCGCTGCACACCTGCGTTTCACCGTCACGTCGATGGTGCAGCCGCGTGCCACCTGGGACCTGCACCTGGGCACACAGCAGCGTTTTCTGCGCAAGGTGCAGGAGGTGCCGGGCTTTGATGCCAGCCTGTACCAGACCGAACGTGTCTGGACCCCGGCGCGCGACGGCCAGCGTGTGCCCGTCACCTTGGCCTGGCGCAAGGACCGAGCGCAACGCAACGGCCAGGCGCCTGTGCTGGTGACGGGCTATGGCGCCTATGGTCACTCTTATGACGCCACGTTTTCCTTGTACCGCCCCAGTTTGATGGACCGCGGTTTTGTGCTGGCCATCGCCCACGTGCGCGGTGGCGCCGACCTGGGTCAGGCCTGGTACGAGGCCGGGCGCCTGATGAACAAGAAGAACACCTTCAACGACTTCGTCGACGCCACCGAGGGGCTGGTCAAAGCCGGTTGGGGCGCAGCCGACAAGGTCTTTGCCAGCGGCGGCTCGGCCGGCGGTCTGTTGATGGGTGTGGTGGCCAATCAGGCGCCGCAGCTGTACCGCGGCATCGTGATGGACGTGCCTTTTGTCGACGTCATCAGCACCATGCTGGACGAGACCATTCCGCTCACCGCCAACGAGTGGACCCAATGGGGCGACCCGCGCCAGAAGGCCGCGCACGACTACATGCTGTCCTACTCACCCTACGACAACCTGCGTGCTCAGGCCTACCCGGCGATGTTGGTGACCAGCGGTTTGTGGGACTCGCAGGTGCAGTACTTCGAACCGGCCAAGTACGTGGCCCGGCTGCGGGCCCTGAAGACCGACCGCAACCCGCTCTTGCTGGCGGTGAACATGACGGCCGGCCACGGCGGTGCATCGGGCCGCTTTTCGGTGCTGGCCGAGTACGCGCGGGAGTACGCCTTTTTGCTCGACCTGGCGGGCCAGACGAACTGAAGCCTGGGCGGCCTGGGCTTCAGGGCGCAGTCTGCCGCGCCGCCCGCACGGCGTTGGCCAGGTCGATCACCGCCATCGCGTAATAGCTGCTCCAGTTGTAGCGCGTCACCACATAGAAGTTTTGGGTGCCGGCCACGTAGCTGGGTGCGGCGTCGCCGTTTTGCAGTTCCACCAAGGCCAGCGGCCCGCTGTGCGCGCGACCGGCTTCGCTGAGCACAGCGCCACGCTGGGCCATCTGCTCGGCGCTGAAACTGGGCACGATGTCGGGCCCCAACAGCACGGCACGCTCGCTGCTGTCCACCGGCACGGCCACGTCAAAGTGGGTGGGCAGGTCACGCTGCCAACCAAAGCTGGCCAGGTAGTGGGCCACGCTGCCCACCGCGTCGGCGCTGTTGCGGTGCAGCTGGACGTGGCCATCGCCGTCCATGTCCACGGCCCAGCGGTTGACGCTGCCGGGCATGAACTGGGGCAGGCCCATCGCGCCGGCGTAAGAGCCTTTGACGCTGGCCGAATCGATGCCTTCGCGGGCGCACATCACCAGGTAGGCTTCCAGCTGCTCGGCAAAAAAAGCGCTGCGGTCCTTGCGCCCGGGCGGGAAGTCAAAGGCCAGCGTGGCCAAGGCGTCCAGCACGCGGTAGTTGCCCATGATGCGGCCATAGAACGTTTCCACACCGATGATGCCCACCACGATTTCGGCCGGCACGCCCCAGCGTTCCTGCGCTTCTTGCAGCCACGACTCGTTGTCGCGCCAGAAGGCCACGCCGGCGGCCACGCGCTGAGGTTCGACAAAGCGGGCGCGGTAGGCCGCCCAGTTCTTGGCGGTGCCGGCCGGCGGCGGCATGATCAGGCGGCGAACCGCCTCCAGCCTTTGCGCCTTGGCCAGCTCGTCTTGCACCCACTTCAAGGGCAAGCCGTTGTGCTCGGCCACGTCTTGGGCAAAGCGCTGGGCCGCGGCCTGTGCGCTGTAGGGGCCAGCGGCCGCGGCCGTTTTGGCCGGCTTGGAAGCCTTGGCCTTTGGCGTGGCTTTGGGTGAACCGGGCGCACCGACAGCCAAGCTGCAGCACAGAGTTGGAATCAGGACTGCGGCGAAGAGGAATCTGAACTGGGGCATGGCCCTGATTATCAAGACCTGCGAACACCAGGCTGGCCGACGAGGAATCGGTGCGCCCACGCTCCTAGGGCGCCGGACTGAGCCGGTGGTGGGTGCCCGCGTGGGTGTGCTGCCAGGCGTTGTCGGCCGTGGGCTGCAGGCGGTTGAAAAGCGGCGCCAACTGGGGCTCGCGCAAGGGTTTGAGCAGCCAGCCGTCGGCCTGCGCCATCTCGGCGCGCACTTCGTCCACCGCGGAGTCGCGGCTCAACAGCATGACCACCCGTGGCGGCCGGCGGTTGGCCGGGTAGGACGAGCGCTTGATGGTCCTGCAGGCGTGAAAACAGTCCACACCGTCCAGACCGGTGGCCAAAAAAACCAGTCCGCACGGTTCGCGGTTCAAGCGGTCCAGCGCCTGGCCGCAGTCGCTGAGCAGGTGCGCCTGGTAGCCAAAGTGCGGCAACTGGCTGGACAGGAAGCGCCAGACCTCGTCGCTGTTGTCCACCACCCAGGCCGGTGCCAATGCGGGGGCAGAAGCGGTGGTGCGGGCCGACGTGCGGCCCTGGATCAAGGGCATGGCCGCCGTGGCCGACTGGGCTGTTGCGGCGGGTGCTGGCCGGGCGGATGCGGCCCTCACCGGCGGGCTGGCTGCGGCCAGCATGCGGCCCCAGACCTCGTGCACACGCTGCACGGCCGCTGACATCGGTGGCGCGCTGTCGACCAGCTGGTCCAGTGCACGCAGCAGGTGAACCAGGCTGATCGGGCGTGGCAGCTGGGCCGCCGCGCCTGCCCTTGGGGTATTGCCCAGCATCACGGTGCTGGCCAATCGGCCTTGCGCCATCACCTGGGCCACCGCGCTGTCGTCGTCGGCATTGGCCACCGCCACGTTGCAGGCGGCCAGGGTGCCGGCCACGCAGAAGTGGCGGCCGGGCTCGTCGGCCGGTTGCAGCGCAGCTTCGATGTGGTTGCGCTCGAAGTCGGTGAATCCAAGCAACGCAACACGGACGGCGGGGTTCATGGTGGGGCAGGGCAGGGGTTTGAGCGGTCAAGAAGGCCCGTGACGACGGGCTGTCGAGGGCAACGCAGCGTTCACCCGGGCAGGAAGCCCGCGTGTCGCCCGCTTGTCAACTTGTCGGCCGTTGCCGGCGCAACTTGAGGCGGGTTCCGGCCCAGTGGCGGCGCCGGGGTGCCCAAGCTGGCAGATCAGGGGCCGCTGAAGACCTTCATCGACCTGGGGCTGCCGCGCGCGACAGCGCCTGAAACCGGCGCCACCAGCGCGCGCTGTCGACCAGGCCCAGGCTGGCGCCGTAGCGCTGCTGGTCCAGTTCTTCGAGCTGCCGGGCCAGCGGCTCGCCAGCGCTGCCCAGTTGCTGGCGCACCTGCGCGGCGCGCTGGCGCGGTGGGTGGTGGTTCTGGACCGTGACACCCAGCCGCAACAAACGTTGGGCCACGCGCGCCTGCAGGCGCTGCCAAGGGTCTTGCCGGCGGCGGTCCCACCAAGCCCAGGCGGCGCCGCTCAACGCGGCTGCGCAAAGCAGCAAGATCAAGGTGCTGGTCAGGTCTTGCCAGCTGGGCGCGCTGAAACCCAGTTCGCGCAGCAGGTCGAACTGCTGGCCGCGCGAATAGTTCAGCACCCACTGGTTCCAGCGGTTGTTGGCGCTTTCCCAGGCTTTGCGCAGCTGCTCGGCAAAGGCCGGGTTGAGGCTGTTCATGGCCCCCACCACCAGGCCCGGCGGCGCGCGCAGGCTGCGCCCGCGCTGCACCCGGTCGGGCGCCACGGCGGAGGTCGGATCGACCCGCAGCCAGCCCACCCCGGCCTGCCAGATCTCGGCCCAGGCGTGGGCGTTGCGCTGCCGCACGACCAGATAACCGTCCTGCAGATCGGGGTCGGCGCCCTGGTAGCCGGTGACCACCCGCGCGGGCACATCCATCGCCCGCATGATGACCACGTAGGCGCTGGCAAAGTGTTCGCAAAACCCCAGTTTTCGGTCGACCCAGAACTCGTCGATGCTGTTGCCGCTGTAAGGGCCCGGCTCCATGGTGTAAGTGAAGCCGCCGCTGCGGATGTGGGCCAGCACGGCCGCGCTGAGCTGGCGCGCGTCGGCGTTGGCCAGCAGCGGTTGCTGGCGCAGTTCGGCGGCCCACTGCAGCGTGCGCGGGTTGCTGTTGGGCGGCAGCGCGACGTAGTCACGCAGGCCCGCCACGGCCTGCTGCGGGCCATGCTGGTGGTTGATCCAGGCCGATGCCA
This sequence comes from Rubrivivax sp., assembly GCA_031375065.1. Taxonomy (GTDB): domain Bacteria; phylum Pseudomonadota; class Gammaproteobacteria; order Burkholderiales; family Burkholderiaceae_C; genus Rubrivivax. Next base: position 7,916 of record JANMHH010000459.1, read on the forward strand.
CCACACGCTGGCGTTCGGTGAAGGGGCGGTCGGTTTGCCATTGGCCGTCGGGCCGTTGGGTCAGCAGCCAACCCGGGATGCTGGGCCCGGTGGCCACGCCGTCGGGGGTCATCTCGAGCAGCGGCAAAACCGGCAACTGGTTGGGCTCGATCGTCAGTTCGTAGCGCAGAGGTGGGCCAGCCACCTTGAGCTCCAGCCGCGCGCGATCGGCGGCTGCAAAGGTGGGAATCAGGCGGGTCCAGTCGCGGCCATCAAAGTGGCTCAGCACGGGGCCGCGGAAGTAGAGCTGCTCGGGCAAGGGCTGCGGGCCCAGGAAGCGCACCCGCAGCGCAATCGATTCGTCTTCGGCCAATGAAGCCACGCCGCCCAGGCGCATGGTTCCGGAGAGTCCTGTGCGAGCCTGGGCGTCCTGCGGCAAGCCCCAGAGCGGCCCGACACGCGGGAACAGCACGAACAGCACCAGCATCACCGGCAGCCCCCAGGCTGCGGCGCGCGCCGACAGGCCCGCCGCATGGCGCAGGCTGGGCCGCCCGACCGGCATGTGGGCCAGCACCTGGGCCGTCAGCAGGCCCCAGACCGCGAACAACAGCCACAGGCCGGTCAGCAGCGACTGCGAGTACAAAAAGTGGGTCAACACCAGGAAAAAGCCCAGGAAGAACACCACCAAGGCATCCCGCCGGGCGCGCAACTCCAGGGTCTTGAGCGACATCAGCACCACCAGCAAGGTGATGCCGGCTTCTTTGCCGAGCAGCGTTTTTTCGCCCCAGAAGGTCATCGCCGAAGCGGCGATCAACAAGGCGCTGATGAGCCAGCGCTTCGGCAACGCGGCCGCCAACAAGGCCAGGCGGGCGCGCCAAACCAGCAGCGCCGCCGACATCGCGCCGCACCACAGCGGCAGGTGCAGCAGGTGGGGGACGATGGTCCAGGCGATCACCAGCAGCTGGAACAGCGTGTCGCGGGTGTCGCGCGGCAGGTGCTGCAGCTGCAGCAGGCGGGCGTGCCAGGCGGCCATCATGCGGCCAGGCCCCAGGTGCCCAGCTGGTCCAGCGCCTGGCGTTTGTGGGCCTCTCCGTGCTGCGGCGCGAGCTCGCGCCCGGGCAGGCGCAAACCGCAGTCCAGGCCTTCGGCGTCTGCTTGCAGCAGCCACGCGGTCAGGCGGGCCAGCCGCAGTTCGGTGTCGCTGGTGCCGGTGTCCTGCCAATCCAGCCAGAGCGTTCGATTGCCGCTGCCGGCGGTTTCGCGGCTGACCAGTTCGCCGCTGCGGGCCACCTTTTTCCACACCACCTGGCGCATCGTGTCGCCGCGCCGCCAGGGCCGCACGCCGTCCCATTCGCTGCCCGCCACGCGGTGGCGGGTCGGTTCGTCACCGGGGGTCGATGCACTGGGCGGCAAGCCCGGCGCGGGCTGTTCCGGTCGTGGCCAGGCCAGGGCCCGGGTGGCCGGGCGCCACACCGTCCAGGCCCGGAACAGACCAAACGGGAACAGGGTCTCCAGCACCAAGGCCGGGCAGGGGTGCCAGCCGCGCGCAGGCGGCACAAAGCTGAGCTGCACGCTGCATTGCCCGCCGGCCGGAACGTCGCACCAGGTGTTGGCGTTGCCAAAGCGGCTGCGGTCTTCAAAGCGCAGGCCCAGGCCGTGGCGTTCGCCGGCCGGGCCGGCCAGGACCACGTCGATCTGGATCGCCTGTCCGGCAAAGCCCGATGCCAAAGGCCGCAGGTGCAGCGTCAGACCGCGCAGGTTGGCGTGGGTCTGGTGCATCGACACCAGCGCCGCGCCGGCCAGCAGGAAGGTCAGCGCGTAGCCCAGGTTGAGCTGGTAGTTGATGGCCGCCAGCAGCATCACCACCAAGGTCAGGCCAAAGGTCAGGCCGGCGCGGGTGGGCAGGATGTAGATGTTGCGCTGGCCCAGCACCCAGGTGTCGGTGTACGGCAGCCGGGACTGCCACCACTGCCGAAAGCGCGCGCGTGGCGACCAGCGCTGCCAGCCGGTGGGGGCAGGCAGGGTTGTCTTCACAGGGCCTGGCACTTCACGGAATGGGCGTGGCCTCGACCATCGCCTTGACCTGCTCGACCGCGCCGCGGCCGGCGCCGGTGACGGGCACCAGCCGGTGTGCGATGGCCTGGGGCAGCACGGCTTGCAGGTCGTCCGGCGCCACGTAATCGCGCCCACCCAGCAAGGCGTGGGCCTTGGCCACCCGCAAGGCGGCGATGCCCGCCCGCGGGCTCAGGCCCTGGGTGAACCAGGCGCCGGACCGGGTGGCGGCAATCAAGGCCTGCAGGTAGTCCAGCAGCGGCGGTGCAGCGCGCACCGCCAGCACCTGCTGCTGCGCGGCCACCAGCTCGGCGGGTGTCATCACCGGCCGCAGCTGCGCGGTGGCCAGGCGGCGGTCGCCGCCACTGAGCAGCTCGCGCTCGGCAGCGCGATCGGGGTAGCCCAGCGTGATGCGCAACAAAAAGCGGTCGAGCTGGCTTTCCGGCAGTGGGTAGGTGCCCAACTGGTCGCTCGGGTTTTGGGTGGCGATCACGAAAAAGGGCTTGGGCAGTGCGCGGGTCTCGTTTTCGACCGAGACCTGCTGTTCTTCCATGGCCTCGAGCAGCGCGCTTTGCGACTTTGGCCCGGCGCGGTTGATTTCATCGGCCAGCAGCACCTGGGCAAAGACCGGGCCAGGGTGGAAGACGAAGGCGTCCTTGGCGCGCTCGAAGACGCTGACCCCGATCAGGTCGCTGGGCATCAGGTCGGCGGTGAACTGCACACGCCGGAAGTCCAGCCCCAGCGACACCGCCAGCGCGTGGGCCAGCGTGGTCTTGCCGACGCCGGGCACGTCTTCGATGAGCAGGTGGCCACCGGCCAGCAAGCAGGCGATGCAGTCTTCGATTTGCGGGCGCTTGCCCACCACGATGGTGCAGATTTGGTCGGTCAACCGCGAGAGTTGGCGCGTCAGGCTTTCGTTCATCGCTGGGACCATACCCGATCAGCCCCCACACGGTCGCTGGAAGAGCCCAGGGATTTGCGGCAATCCCCCCCCGACGCGGCATGCCGGCCTGTTGGGCCTGCTAGGCCTGCGAGGCTGGTGGGGCCCTGAGCCGCTCAGGCCGACGGTCGCCGCGTCAGCGTCACCACCACCGGTGCGATCGCGTCCTGCACGGCCGCCTGGGCCCGCGCCAGCTGGGGCCCGGCCGGTTCGGCCGCTTGCAGCGCTTGTTCCAGGTGGTGGGCCGCGTCCGCCAGCGCCGTTGCGCCGACGCTGTGGGCCACGCCGCGCAGGTCATGGGCCAGCGCGCGACGCCGCGCCAGCTGCGACGCGGCGGCGTCGTAGTCTTGGGTCCAGGAAGCCAGGAACACCGCCGCGTGGTCCAGCACCCGCTGATGCAGGCCCGTTGCGCCGCCCAGCCCGGCCAGGGCCGCGCTGGGGTCAAGGACGGGCGAAGCCGCGTCGTCCAGCGGCGCCGGCAGCGTGGCCGCAGCAGGCGCGTCCTGCGGGTCGCGCGGCAGCAGACGCTCGAGCAACTCCAGCAGATGGGCGCGCGAAACGGGTTTGGCCATGTGGTGGTCGCAGCCGGCATCCAGGCAGCGTTGGATGTCTTCGGCAAAGCTGTGCGCGGTGAGTGCCACCACCTGGGCGCGAGGCAGCCCGTGTTCCTGCTCGTGTCGGCGCAATTCAGCGGTGGCCTGCAAACCGTCCATGCCGGGCATCTGCAGGTCCATGAAGATCACGCCGTAGCGGCGCTCGCGGGCCATCTGCAGCGCCGTCAGCCCGTTCGCTGCGGTGTCGATGCGCAGGCCGCGGCCCTCGAGCATGGCCAGAAAAATGTAGGTGTTGACCTCGTTGTCCTCGGCCAGCAAGACCCGCGCGTGGCGCACCCCCGGGTCGGGCGCGGCGTTGGGTGGCGGCGCCAGCGTGGCGCTGGGCAAGGGCAGTTCGATCGAAAACACGCTGCCCAGGCCGGGCGTGCTGCGCACCTGCACCGAGCCACCCATGTGCTGCACCACGGTGCGCGTGATGGCCAGGCCCAGGCCCGTGCCGCCATAGGTGCGGGTGATGCTGCTGTCGGCCTGCACAAAGGGATCGAAGATCGAGTCGATCTTGCTGGCGGCGATGCCGATGCCGGTGTCCGCCACTTCAAAGCGCACGCGCCCATTGCCAGCTGGCGCCACCTGCAGCTGCACGCTGCCTTGGGCGGTGAACTTGATCGCATTGCCGACCAGGTTGGTCAGCGCCTGCTGCAGGCGGCGCCGATCGGCCAGCACCGCCTCGGGCAGGTCGGCGGCCAGGTCGAGCGTCAGCGACAGGCCCTTTTGCGTCGCGCGAACCTGCAGCATGTCGACCACCCGCACCAGCAGAGGGCGCAGCGCAAAAACCTCGGCGTGCAGCTCGAGCTTGCCCGCTTCGATTTTGGTCAGGTCGAGCAGGTCGTTGATCAAATCGGACAACAGTTCACCGGCCTGCTGGAACACCGCCACGTGCTGGCGTTGGCGATCGTTCAGCGGCGTGGCGGCCAGCAATTCGGCCACCCCCAGCACGGCATTGAGCGGGGTGCGGATCTCGTGGCTGACGTTGGCCAGCAACGTGGTCTTGGCGTCGTTGGCGGCGGCCGCCACGGCGCGCGCCCGGTCCAGCCGCTCGCGCTCGCGCTGTTGCCAGCGCTGCCGCAGCAGCGCGATGGCCGCCGCGCCCGCGGCCAGCACGGCCGCAGGCGCGGCCTGCGCCGCGTCGATGCGCGCCACGCTTTGCAGCAGCGCGGCCGTCAAGACCATCAGCAGGGCCAGCAGCGCGCTGGCGCGCAGCGCCAGTGACAGCGCTGACGGGCCGCGCCACCAGACCCACAGCGCCGGAGCCAGGGCCAGCAGCCAGAACAGGGCCTGCAGCGCGATGGGCGCGCTGCGCAGCCACTGGCCGTCGCGCAGCGCGGTGTACGACAGGGCCAGCGCTTCGGCACCGCTGACCTGGCCGTGCACGGTCATCGCGCGGTCGACCAGCACCGCGCTGCTGCCGACCACCACGACCTGGCCTTGAAGCTGCGCGGCCAGCGCGGCGTCGGGCTCGCCACGCAGCGCCGCCTGCCAAAGGCGTGCGAAAGACAGGTGCGGCAGGCAGTCGGCACAGCGTGGCAGCGTCAAGGTGACACGGCCCTGCGCGTCCTGCGGCCACGGCGGCGGCGCGCTGTCTGCGCCTGTGCCTGCGCCTGCGCCGTCGAGCGTTTGCCACATGCGCAGTGGCATCGCGGGCCAGCGTTGGCCTGCCGCGCTGTGCCAAAGCTGCACCTGCCGCAGCCGGCCGTCGGCGCCCAGCGGCGCGGTGACGATGCCTTGCTGCGCCGCCGTGGCACCCAGCGTGGCCGAGGGCTCGATCACCGCGGTCCAGTGCAGCGCGGCCTGCGGGCCCTCGACCGGTTGCGCCGGTGGCAGCCCGGCCGCCGCCAGCAGCACCGGTGGGCCTGGGCGGGCCAGCGTGCGGGCCAGCGCGGGGTCGCCTTCGCGCGGGTCGGCCAGCAGCACATCGAGCACCACCGCGCGCACACCGGCACTGCGCAGGTGTTCGATGACCAGCGCAAAAGCGTCGCGCTTGAAAGGCCAGGGGCCCAGCTCGGGCCGCAGTTGCTGCAGCGAGTTGTCGTCGATGTCGACGATCACCACCCCGGCAGGCGCCTTGGGCGGGGCCAGCAGGCGCTGCAGCAGATCGCCCAGCGGCTGCGACAGCTCACGCTGCCAGGGCAGGACCAGCAAACCGGCCAGCAGCGCGACCAGCGGCAGCCACCACCAGAGCGGGTTGACAGCGGCAGCCTGGGTTTCGGGATCGACCTTCAAAGCACCAGCAGCAAGGGCAGCAGCCACAGCCACCAAGGCAGGCGACGCGGCACCTCGATGTTTTGTGTCGCGCCCCAGGGGCCGGCCCGGCCGTCGGCTTCGATGCTGCGCACGCGCACGTACACCACGCCCGGCTCCGGTGCGGGCAGCAGCCAGGTGGCGTCGCTGGTGGTCTGCTCGCCCAGCAGCTGCGCGAATGCCGGGTCACGGGCGGCTTGAACCTGGTAGCGCAGGCCCGGCTCGTTGCGGGTCACCCAGCCGATGCGCAGGCCCTCGTCGCTGGCCTGCGCTGGCAGGCTGGGCGGCGGCGCTGCAGGGGGCGGCGGTGGCACACGCGTGTAGCGCTGCACCGCGCTCCAGGGGCCGGCGTCGTCGCTGCCACGGATGCTGCGCACCCGCCAGTACAGGCTGCCCAGCGGCAGCGCCTCTTGCGCCTGGCCACCTTCCAGGTTGCGCCGATCGGCGACCAGGTTCTGGAACGCGGGGTCGCTGGCGACCTGCAGGTGGTAGCGGCTGGCCGACGGGTTGAGCGACCAGCGAAAGCGCACCTGCTCGGCCTGGCCTTGCGAACCCGGTGCGGGCTCCACCACAAATGGCGCTTCGGGCCGCGCCTTCAACACGAAGGGCGCCACCGCATCGCGGCCCTCGAGACCTTGTGCATCGGCTGAGCGCACGCGCAGTTCGTAGCGGCCGTCGGGCAGGTCTTCGAGCCAGCTGGCGCGCGGCTCGGCAAAACGGCCTTCGAGCAGCAGGCGCCCGGGTGGCCCGGCTTCGACCACCTGCGCGCGGTAACCAGCGGCGTCGGGGTGTGGCGACCAGGCCAGTTCCAGCGGCAGCCGTTCGATCGGCTCGGTCAGCGGGGCCAGCTGCGGCGGTGCCGGCAGGGGAGTGGGGGCACCGACACCGCTGGGCGTGGCCAGCGCGCCAAAGCCTTGCGAGACCGCGGTACGGCCCGCGGCCACGTTGCCTTCCAGCACCTCGAGCCGCGCCGCCTGGGCCTCGGCCGAGGCCCGGAACTCGGTGCCGCGCACCGCCAGGTTGACCACCGGCGTGCGCATTTCCAGCCGGTGGCGGGGTGGTGCCTGGGGTGGTGCCTGGGGCGGCGCTGGTGGCACCTGGACGTCAGCAGCGCCGCTGTCCAGGCGCAAGCGCGTGTCGCGCCGCCCGCTGCTGCCCAGCCGCATCAGCTGTTCGACCTGCATCGCGCTTTCGGGCCGCAACAGCAGCCGGCTGCCGTCGGCCAGGCGCAGCACGGCCGACGACTGGGCCGCGCTGACCAGCCGGTCGCCGCCGGCCACCATGGCACCGCCCGCCAAGGGCTGCGCTGGCTGGCCGCCGCGCTGCACCGTAACCTGCCCTTGCACGTAAAGAACCTCGGCGGTCTCCGGTTGCGCCAACAGCATTGAAACCGGAATGCGCAGCAGGCTGCCGGGTTGCAGCCGCTGCGGGTTGGTGATGCGGTTCAGGCGCTGCAGCCGCCGCCAATCGGCCTTGGGTTCGATGACCCGGCCACGCAGGCCGATCAGTGTGTCGCCGACTTCGATGCGGTGCTCGAACAGTGGCTCGGTGTCGGCCGCTGCCGAGCCAGCGGGTTGCAGCAGCGCCAGGGCCAATGCCAGGGCCGGGGCCGCCAGCGCTGGTCGCAGCCGGCGGGGCTGGTCAACGGCCCGATGTTGCACGCATGATCTCCAGCAGAACCTTCAAAACGCACGGTGGCACCGTGCTCCCTTTTCATGATTGTGGCCGCAACCGCGAGCGGTGGCGCGGCGGCTGTTTCGGATCAACCCTTAGAAGCGGGTGGCAGAAAGCCGGTCGGTGATGTTCAGCTGACCTGCAGTCTGCAGCCCGCGGCCAGCGGCCAGCAGCGCGACACGGCGGATCTGGGCCTTCGGTCTGCGCGCCAGAGCCCCCGACGGTCGTGCTAATCTGACCCACCAGCCCGAAGAGCTGGCGTGTGCGGCCAACGTCCACACGTGGCAACACACCTGATACGCCGGGGACACGACTTTTTGATGAGCACAGCGTTTTACAGCCACCCCGCCTGCCGCGGCCACGACATGGGTGCAGGGCACCCAGAATGCCCGCAGCGCCTTGACGCCATCACCGACCACCTGCTGGCCACCGGCCTGGACGTGGCGCTGGACCACCGCGAAGCCCCCGAGGCCACCCGCGAGCAACTCAGCCGCGCCCACACCAGCAACTACGTCAACGAAACCCATGACCTGCTGGTGCAGGTGCAAATCAGCGGTGAAGCCCGCGCCATGGACCCCGACACCTGGGCCGGGCTGGGCACCTTGTCGGCCGCCCTGCGCGCAGCCGGCGCCGCGGTGGCTGCCACCGACGACGTGCTGGCCGGTCGCGCCAAGAATGCCTTTTGCGCGGTGCGCCCGCCCGGCCACCACGCCACGCGCGACGCCACCATGGGGTTTTGTTTTTTCAACAACGTGGCGGTGGCGGCGCGCCACGCGCTCGACGTGCACGGCCTGCAGCGGGTGGCCATCATCGACTTCGACGTGCACCACGGCAACGGCACCGAAGACATCATCGCGGGCGACGATCGGGTCTTGATGTGCAGCTTTTTCCAGCATCCGCTGTACCCCTACAGCGGCGCCGTGCCCAAGGGCACCAACATGGTCAACGTGCCGGTGGCGCCTTACACCCGCGGCCCGGCCGTGCGCCAGACCATCATCGACATGTGGCTGCCCGAACTGGAGCGCTTTGCGCCGCAGATGATCTTCATCAGCGCCGGCTTCGATGCCCACCGCGAAGACGACCTGGGCCAGATGGCGCTGGTCGAAGACGACTACGCCTGGATCACCCGCCAGCTGATGCAGGTGGCGCAGCGCCACGCCCAGGGCCGCATCGTGTCGTGCCTGGAAGGCGGCTACAGCCTCAGCGCGCTGGCCCGCAGCGTGGCCGCCCACCTGCGTGTGTTGGCCGACGTGGCCTGACCTTTTCAGGGCTTTCATGACGTCCATGTTCTCGGCCGCCGAGCTCGGCCAGCTGGCCAGTGCGCTGGGCAAACCCAGCGTGCTGATCGAAGTCGCAGTTTTTCTGGGCTGCCTGACGCTGTCGTGGTTGGTGGTGCGGCTGTTGCGCGGCGCGCAGGCCACACCCGGCTCGACCTGGTTTGGCGACCGCATCTTCGACGGCGCCTTGTTCCCCGGTTTGGCCTTGCTGTTGGCGCTGTTGGCGCGCTGGCTGCTGCAGGACCAGCTGCCGATCGCGGTCTTCAAGCTGGTGGTTCCGGTGCTGATGTCGCTGGCCGTCATCCGCCTGACCGTGCGCGTGCTGCACGTCACCTTCCCGCACTCAACCCTGATGCGGGTGGTCGAGCGCAGTGTTTCCTGGATCGCCTGGATCGCCGTGGTGTTGTGGGTCATCGGTGTGCTGCCCTTGCTGCTGCAGGAGCTGGACGCCATCACCTGGAAGATCGGTGCCACCAAGGTCTCGGTGCGCAACCTGCTGGAAGGCATCGTCGCGGCGGTGCTGGCGCTGCTGCTGGCCTTGTGGGTGAGCTCGCTGCTGGAAGCGCGCTTGCTGGTGGGGGCCACCGACAACATCAGCATCCGCAAGATGGCCGCCAACGCCTTGCGCGCGGTGTTGCTCTTTGTCGGCCTGATGTTTGCGTTGTCGGCTGCCGGCATCGACCTCACGGCGCTGGGTGTCTTGGGTGGCGCGGTGGGCGTGGGCATCGGCTTTGGCCTGCAGAAGCTGGCCGCTAACTACATCAGTGGCTTTGTCATCCTGGCCGAACGCAGCATGCGCATCGGCGACATGGTCAAGGTCGACAACTTCGAAGGCCGCATCACCGACATCACCACGCGCTATACCGTCATCCGGGCGCTGAACGGCCGCGAGAGCATCGTGCCCAACGAGATGATGATCACGCAGCGGGTGGAAAACAGCTCGCTGGCCGACCCCAAGGTGCAGATGAGCAGCGTGCTGCAGGTGGCCTATGGCAGCGACCTGCAGACCCTGATGCCGCGGCTGGCTCAGGTGGTGGCGGCGGTGCCGCGGGTGCTGGCCGACCCGGCGCCCATCACCTTGCTCAGCGCCTTCGCAAGCGACGGCCTGGAGCTGACACTGGTGTTCTGGATCAACGACCCGCACAACGGCGCCGGCAACGTGCGCTCCGACGTCAACCTGGCGGTGCTGTTGGCGCTGCACGAGTCGGGGGTGGAGATTCCGTTTCCGCAGCGCGTGGTACATCAGGCCGCAGTGCCGGCTGCTCTTTCAACGCCGCCTGGATCAGCAGCTGCGCCGCCACCGGCGCCGTGACAAACACAAACAGCGTGATCAGCAGCTCGTGCCAGCTGGCGCGCCCTGCGCAGGCAAACACCAGCGCCGAGGCCAGCAGGGCACAGCCCACGCCCAGCGTGCTGGCCTTGCTGGGGCCGTGCAGGCGTTTGAAGAAATCGTCCAGCCGCACCAGCCCCCAGGCACCGATCAGCGCAAAGGCAGCCGCCAGCACCAGCAGTGCGCTGGCCAGCAGGTCGGCCCACAGGGGCAAGCTGGCCGGTGTCATGGCGTGATGTCCCCGTGTGCCGCAAACTTGGCCAGCACCACCGTGCCCACAAAGCCGAGCAGGCCGATCAGCATCGCCACTTCGAAGACCACCTTGGTGCCCCACAGCACGCCCAGCACCACCAGCAAGGCCATGGCGTTGACGTACAGCGCATCCAGCGACAGGATGCGATCGGCCACGCCAGGGCCGCGCAGCAGGCGCCACGCGCACAGCAGCAAGGCCAGCGCGAAGGAGCCCAGCACCCAGGGCAAGACGGCGTTCAGGATGGGGCCGGTGGTCATTCGAAGATCTCCTTCAGGGGCGCTTCGTAACGGGTCTGGATGTCCTGGGTGATGGCGGCCTGCGTGGCATCGTCAGGACAGTGCAGTGCGTGTACCAGCAGCCAGCGGCGGTCGGCGCTGATCTGTGCCGACACCGTGCCCGGGGTGGTGGTGATGATGCCGGCCAGCAGCACGATGGCGTGCGGCTCCTGCAGTTGCAGCGGCACCCAAAAGAAGCGCGGCTCGATGGTGCTGGGTGAGCCCAGCACGCGGCGCGCCACGTCAACGTTGCTCTTGATGATGTCGTACAGCACCACACCGCCCAGCGCGATGGCGGCGCGCCAGGAACGCACCCGCGGTCGCGCCGGCCACAGCCTTTCGGTGAACCAAGGCAGGGCCAGCGCCAAGCCCAGCGCCAGCAGCAGGTGGCCGGTGGAAGCCGACCCGTTGAGCATCAGCCAGCTCAGCCCCAGCGCCAGGCTCAGCAATGGGGACGGCAGCAGGTGCTCCAGCAAGCGCTGCATGGGGCGCTTCATTTCAGATCCCCGCGTTCGCGCATCTCGCGGCGCACATCGTGGGCGGCGGGCACGGGCAGCGCACCCAGCACCGCACGTACATAGGGCTGCGGCGCCTTGAGCTGCTGCGCCGTGGCTTGCGTGTACCGACTCAACGGCTGGGCCAGCATCGCGCAGGCCAGCACCAGGCCCAGCATCAGCACCAGCGCGCTGAGTTGCGCGGCGGCGCCAGCAGCAGCCGGTTTCGCATGGACAGCAGGCGCGCCCGTGCGAGGTGTGCCGCTCTCCCAGAACAGCACCGATCCTGCGCGGGCCAGCGCCACCATCACGGCCAGGCTGGACGCCAGCACCAGCGACACCACCCAAGGCGCCAACGCCGTCTGCCCTGCGGCCTGCAGCAGCAGCGCCTTGCCCATGAAGGCGGCCAGCGGGGGCACGCCAGCGGCGGCCACGGCGGCGATGAAAAAGCCCACGCCCAGTGGCGCCCAGCCTGCGCTGATCTGGCCGGGCAGCAGGTGGTCGACACCACCCCGTGCGCCGATGATGCGGTCGGCCAGCAAGAACCAGGCGGCGGCCACCAGCGTGCTGGGCACCAGATAGAACAGGCCGGCGGCCAGCGTGCCTTCGGTGCCCAGCCCCACCGCCAGCAGCAGCGTGCCGGCCGAGGCCACCACCAGGTAGGCCACCAGGCCGCGCAGACGCTGCGCCGCCAGCGCGCCCACAGCAGCCAGCACCAGCGTGGCCAGCGCCAGCACGGCCAGCACCGGTTGCTCGGGCAGCAGGCCCGGGGCAACAAACACCAAGGTCGTCATGCGCGTGATGGCGTACACGCCCACCTTGGTCATGATGGCAAACAGCGCGGCCGTGGGTGCGCCAGCGCTGGCATAGGTGTCGGGCAACCAGAAGTACAGCGGCAGCAGGGCCGCCTTGACCGCAAACACCACCAGCAGCAGCAGGGCCGCGGCCTGTGCCAGGCGCTGGTCCTCGGGCGCCAACTGGGGCAGTTTGACGGCCAGGTCGGCCATGTTCAGCGTGCCAGTCAGCGCAAAGAGCAGGCTCACGGCGATCAGGAACAGCGCCGAGCCGGCCAGGTTGAAGACCACGTAGTGCAAGCCGGCCTTCAGCCGCGCGCGGGTGGCGCCGTGCAGCAGGAGGCCATAGCTGGCGGCCAGCAGGACTTCGAAAAAGACAAACAGGTTGAACAGGTCGGCGGTGAGAAAGGCGCCGTTCAGACCCATCAGCTGAAACTGGAACAGCGCGTGAAAGTGGCCCGGGCTCTTGCGGCCGAGAGCGGCGTCCGCCGCTCCTGCACCAGCCGGGCGGTCGTCACCGCCCAAGGCGTAGAGCAGCGCGCCGCAGGCCACCAGCGCGGTCAGCCAAAGCATCAGCGCGCTCAACCGGTCCAGCGCCAGGGTGATGCCCCAGGGTGCGCGCCAGTTGGACAGCAGGTAGACCTGCACCTCGCCCGCGCTGGCCTGCAGAGCCAAGGCCGTGCTCAGGGCCGTCAGCAGGGCCGTGGCCAGCAGCGAGAAGGGCCGCACCCAGTGGGAGCCGGCCCGCTCCAGCAACAGCAGCAGCGCGCCCGCCACCAGCGGCAGCACAACGGGGGCGATGAGCTCGTGGCCGGCCATGAGCTGGGTTGCGCCGGCCATCAGCGGGGCTCCTGGCCGTCCACGTGGTCCGTGCCGGTCTCGGCCCGTGAGCGCAGCGCAATGGCCAGCAGCAGGGCGGTCATGGCAAAGCCGATGACGATGGCGGTCAGCACCAGCGCCTGCGGCAGCGGGTCTGCGCTGTTGGCCAGCGTGGCCGGTACGCCCGGGTTGACGATCGGCACCGCGGCCACCTTGACCCGGCCCGCAGCAAAGATGAAGAGGTTGACGGCATAGCTCAGCAGCGTCAGCCCCAGCACCACGTCGAAGCTGCGAGCGCGCAGCATCAGCCACACGCCGCTGCCTGCCAGCGTGCCGATGCCCAGGGCCAACAGCAGCAACATGTCAGCGCCTGCCCAGCCGGGCGATGGACAACAGCATGACCATGGTCGCGCCCACGACCACCAGGAACACGCCCAGGTCAAAGGCCGATGCACTGGCCAGCGGCAGGCCGCCCACGCCGGGCAGCCAAGGGTAGTCGTAGGTGCTGGTCAAAAAGGGTGCGCCAAAAAGCCAACTGCTCAGGCCGGTGGCGGCAGCCAGCACCAGCCCCCACGCAACCCAGGCACGGAAGTCTCCCCGCCCGTGGCGGGCCACCCAGTCGGCGCCTTGTGAGACGTGCTGCAAGACCAGGCCGATGGCCAGCACCAAGCCGGCGATGAAACCGCCACCCGGTGCGTTGTGCCCGCGCAGGTAGAGGTAGATCGCGATCAGCACCGTGAAAGGCAGTACACCACGCGACACCAGCTGCAGCATCAGGCTGGGGGCTGGTGTCGGCTGCGCAGGCCCGGGCAGGCCTGCGCCCATGCTGGCCAGCAGCGCATGGATGGTCAGCGCGGCGATGCCCAGCACGGTGATCTCGCCCAAGGTGTCAAAGCCGCGGAAGTCGACGATGATGACGTTGACCACGTTGGCCCCGCCACCCAGCGGCAAAGACTGCTGCAGGAAGTAGTCGCTGATGCTGTGTGTGGGCCGGGTCAGCACCATCCAGGCCAGCGCCGCCATGCCCAGGCCGACAACCAGTGCCAGCAGGGCATCTCGAACTTGACGCAGCTTGGACCCTTCGGCTGCGCTGTGTGCCGGCAACCACTTCAGCGACAGCATCAACAACACGATGCTGACCACCTCGACCAGCAACTGGGTCAGGGCCAGGTCGGGTGCCGAGAACCAGGCAAAGCACAGGCAGACCACCAGACCCGACACGCCCATCATCACCAGCGCCACCAAGCGCTGGCGGTGCCAGCACGCCGTGGCCAGCGTGGCAGCCATGCCGATGAGGGCAACCACGGCGACGCCTGGGCTCAGCCCATCCCAGTGCAAGGCCATTTCAGCAGCAGCAGCGGTAGACCGGCCACGGCCCAGGAAAGGCCACAGGCCAGCCGCCAGGGCCAGCACCAGCAACAACAGCAGGTAGCGCTGCAGGCTGCCGTTTTGCAGCGCGCCAGTCAGGCCACGCGCAGCGGCGATGCCCGCGCCTTGCAGCAGCAGGAAGGCCTCGCGGCCACCCGCTTGCACCCAGCCCGGCATGCGCACCACACGGTGCAGGTTGACAAAGCGGTGCAGCCCCAGATACAGCAGTACGCCGCCGGCCACGGCCAGTGCGCTCATCAGCAGCGGCAGGTTCCAACCGTGCCACAGCGCCAGCGTGTAGGCCGGCAGCGCGGGGCCAGGCGCGCCAAAGACGGCGGCCTGCGCCGCCACGGCCAGCAGGGGCCCCACGGTGGTCGCTGGAAACAAGCCCACGGTGACACACAGCAGCACCAGCAGCAGCACCGGCAGGCGCATGAAAAACGGGGCCTCGTGCGGCACCTTGGGCAGGTTCACCGGCTCGCCATTGAAGAAGGTGTCGTGGATGAAACGCAGGCTGTAGGCCACGCTGAACACACCCGCCAAGGTGGCCCCCACGGGCAGCAACCACTGCATGCCCCAGTGGCCGTCGGCGGCCAGGGTCTCGGCGAAGAACATCTCCTTGCTGAGAAAGCCGTTGAGCAGCGGCACGCCGGCCATCGCCGCCGCGGCGGTCATGCCCAGCGTGGCGGTGAAGGGCATGTGTTTCATCAGCCCGTTGATGCGCCGCATGTCGCGCGTGCCGCACTCGTGGTCGATGATGCCGGCGCTCATGAACAGGCCGGCCTTGAAGATGGCGTGGTTGAGGGTGTGGAACACCGCCGCCACCACGGCCAGCGGTTCGTTCAAACCCAGCAGCAAGGTGATCAGACCCAGGTGGCTGATGGTGCTGTAGGCCAGCAGGCCCTTCAGGTCGTGTTGAAAGATGGCCGCGTAGGCGCCCACCAGCAGCGTCGACAAGCCCACCACACTGACGATCCAGAACCAGCTCTCGCTGCCGGCCAGTGCTGGGTGCAGCCGGGCCAGCAAGAAGACACCGCACTTGACCATCGTGGCCGAGTGCAGGTAGGCCGACACGGGCGTGGGCGCGGCCATGGCGTGTGGCAGCCAGAAGTGGAACGGGAACTGGGCGCTTTTGGTGAAGGCGCCCAGCAGCACCAGCACCAGGGCCGTCTGGTACAGCGGGTGGGCGCGGATCAGCTCACCGGCGGCCAGCACCACGTCGAGCTTGAAACTGCCCACGATGTGGCCCAGCAGCAGCGCACCGGCCAGCAGGCACAGGCCGCCCAGGCCAGTGATGGTCAGCGCCATGCGGGCGCCGGCACGGGCGTCGTCGCGCTGGTGCCAGTAGCCGATGAGCAAAAAGCTGCTCAGGCTGGTCAGTTCCCAGAACAGCACCAGCAGCAGCAGGTTGTCGGCCAGCACCACGCCCAGCATGGCGCCCATGAAGAGCAGCAAAAAGGTGAAGAAGCGGGCCGCTGGGTCAGCCGGGTCCAGGTACCAGGCCGCATACAGCACCACCAAGGCTCCGATGCCGCTGATGAGCAAGGCAAAGAGCCAGGCCAGGCCGTCCATGCGAAAGCCCAGGTCCAAGCCCAAAGCGGGCAGCCAGGCCACGCTCCAGCGCAGCACCTCGCCGCCAAACACGGCCGGTGCGGCGGCCAGGACCAGGCCAGTGGCGCCCAGGGTCACGGCGCCAGCCAGCAGCGCTGGCGCACGGCGTGCCGTGGCGGGCAAACCAGCCAGCAGCACAGCGCCCAGCCAGGGCAGCAGGGCCAGCAGAGGAAGCAAGGGCAGCAAGAGCAACGAGGGCAACGAGGGCAACGAGGGCAAGCAGGTCAGCTGGGCCGTGCAGAACGCTGGCGCAGCAAGACCACCACCAGCGTGATCAAGGTCAGCGGCAGGACAAAGCTCATCATGGCCCAAGAGTAGGGCTGCAAAGCGTCATGCTGCTGCGCCGCCAAGATGAGGTAGGCGACGTAGGCCACGTAGTAGAGCAAGAACACGCCACCTTCCCAGCGCGCGATTTGGTGCCCACTCATGAACACGGGCAGGCAGGCCAGCGCCACCGCCAGCATGACCCAGATGTCAAAGGACAAGAGCGCCGGTGCCACCTGCAAAGCGTCGCCTGCGGGCATGCCGCCGGCCACCAAGCCCGACACCCCCAGGCAACCCAGGATGTTGAAGGTGTTGCTGCCCACCACATTGCCCACGGCGATGTCGCGCTCGCCCTTGATGGCCGCCGTGATCGAGGTGGCCACCTCGGGCATGGAGGTGCCTGCGGCCACCACCGTCAAGCCGATGACCAGGTCGCTGACACCCATGGCCTTAGCAAAGCTGACGGCTGCGGTGACCAGCCACTCCGAGCCGTAGACCAGCAACAGCAGGCCGACCGCAATCAGGGCCAGCTGCGCGGGCAGGCGGCTGTCCCAGGCGCCGGGGTTGGCGGGTTTGTTTTCTTGCGCATATTCGTCGCGTGCAGCCTGCGTTTCGCGCCGCGACTGCAGCACCAGGAAGACCGTGTAGGCCAACAGCAGGCTGAGCAGGAGGGCGCCGTCCCACAAGTCCAGTCGGCCGTCCAGACCCAGGGCCAGCAAGAGCAGGCTGGCGCCGATCATGATGGGCACCTCTTGCCGGATGAGCTGCACGTTGACCACCAGCGGCGTGATCAGCGCGCTCACGCCCAAGATGAACAGCACATTGAAAATGTTGCTGCCGACCACGTTGCCCATGGCGATGTCGGTTTGCCCGTTCAGCACGGCACCGACGGACACCGCCACCTCGGGCGCGCTGGTACCAAAGGCCACGATGGTCAGCCCGACGACCAGCGGCGAAATGCTGAAGGACAAGGCCAGCTTGGAAGCTCCCCTGACCAGCAGGTCTGCGCCCACCACCAAGGCCACCAAGCCCGCAAGAAACAAGAGTGCACTCATAGGGGTAGGGACTCTATCGGCACTTTGGGGCGCCGCCGCCGGCCCCAGGCGCACTGGGGCGAAAGCTTCTGTTCAGCGGTTTGTGCTGAGGGGGCAGCTGCGCTTGACAGGCCTGCTACCCTGCCTGGGTGATCCACATTCCTCTTTCCACGGGTCGAGCCTGGGCGCTCAGCCTGCTGCTGCTGCTGGCGCAGGCCCTGGGCTTGCACCATGGGGTTGCGCACGGTGTGGGTGTGGGGCACGGATCGGCGGGGCCTGAGAGCAGCCTGTCACCCCGCCTGGTTTTTGAGCATCCGGGTCCCGTTGAGAACGGGCATGCCCATGGCATCAACCTGGGCGGCCCGCTGGCCAACACCGATTTGCCAGCAGGCGCCTTCCACGCCGACCATGCGGCTGGTGATGCACAGTGCCGTTTGGTCGATCAGCTGGGTCACCTGGAGCTGGTGTGGCTGGCCTTGCCGTCCACTTCGGTGCTGCCGCCCGATCGGCCAGCGGCCGGCGGCAGTGCGCCGGCCAGCCTGCCCGACACCGCCTGGTCGCCCGGCCAGGCGCGCGGCCCACCCTGAGCGTGCCGGCAGCGCGCACCGAGCCGCTGCCACTTGATCCAGCCAGCGCCTTGCGCTGCCCCGTTGCCTTGCTGTCGCCTTTGCGCAGCGGGCAGCGCCATCAACCACGTCCAGGATTCCCATGTTCCATCACCATCCGCCCTTTGGGCTTGTTTCTCTTCGTCTGTCGGCCATGCCTTGGCCGCCCGCGCCCTTGTTGGTGCACGCTGCATCGGTGTTGGCCTTGAGCGGTGCGCTCGCCGCACCCACCGTTTGGGCGCAAGCGGCGCAAGCGGCGCAAGCGGCGCCAGCGTCAGCCGCATCCGCTGCCACCACCGCCACGGTGGTCATCACCGGCAACCCTTTGGGGCGTGACGACGCCATGCAGCCCGCCGCCGTGTTGTCTGGCGATGGCTTGACGCTTCGCCGCGCTTCAACCCTGGGCGAAACCCTGGACGGCCTGCTCGGCGTGTCCAGCAGCGGCTTTGGCCCCAACGCCAGCCGCCCGGTGATTCGCGGCCTGGACGGTGACCGGGTGCGGCTGCTGGAAAACGGCGGCTCGACGGTGGATGCGTCCAACCTCAGCTTTGACCACGCCGTGGCCATGGACCCCTTGGTGGCCGAGCGCATCGAAGTGCTGCGCGGCCCAGCGGCTTTGCTCTATGGGGGCAACGCCACCGGCGGCGTGGTCAATGTGCTGGACAACCGCATTCCGCGCCTGCCGGCCCAGGGCTTGAGCGGCCGGGCCGACGTGCGTTGGGGCGGTGCCACCCAGGAACGCAGCGCCGCTGCGGTGCTGGACGGCGGCGCGGGCCGCTGGGCCTGGCATGTTGACCTGATGGGGCGCCAAAGTGATGACCAGCGCGCACCGCGCTACACGCCAGTGGAAGACGGCACGCCGCTGGATCCGAGCACGCGGGTGCGCAACTCGGCGGCGCGCGCCCAAGGCGGCGCCGTGGGCGCGTCTTGGGTGACCGACGCCGGTTTTGCCGGTGTCTCGGTGGACACCTTGAACAACCGCTACGGCGTGACGGCCGAACCCGACGTGATCATCCGCATGCAACGCGATCACGTGGCCTTGGCCGGCGAATGGCGCTGGGGCCAAGGCTGGCTGCGCAGCCTGAACGCGCGCGCGGGCCTGACCCGGTATCGGCACGACGAAGTGGAAGGCACGGGCGAGGTGGGCACCACCTTCAAGAGCCGCGGCCAAGACCTGCGCCTGGAGACGCGCCATGCGCCGTTGGGCGGTGTCGAAGGGGTCTGGGGTTGGCAGACAGAAAACCTGACTTTCTCGGCGTTGGGCGAAGAGGCTTTTGTGCCCAGCACACGAACCCGGTCGCAGGCCCTCTTTGTTTTGGAAGAGTTGGCACTGGGGCCTTTGACCTGGAGTGCCGGGGCGCGGGCAGAGCAGGTTCGTGTGTTTTCCGATGGTGATGAGCCCGGTGTTGCCGCGCCGCGTTTTGGTGACGCCCAGGCCCGTCGCTTTGCGCCCCGCAGCCTGTCCTTGGGTGTGCGCGCCTCGCTGGGTTCGGGCTGGAAGGCTTCGGCCAGCCTGGGCAGCACCCAGCGTGCACCGGCCTACTACGAGCTGTTTGCCAACGGCGTGCACGTGGCGACAGCGGCCTACGAGCAAGGTGACCCGCAGCTGGGTCTGGAGCGCAGCCGCCACGCCGAATTGGGCTTGACTTGGCAGCAGGGCGCGCACCAGTTCAAGGCCAATGTCTTCAGCACCCGCTTTGCCAATTTCATCGCCCTGGACGCCACCGGCTTGGACATCTCGGTGCCAGGTGAGCCCGGTGACCCGCCCA